>PLUJ01000162.1 GCA_003165455.1 Acidobacteriaceae bacterium
TTTCGAGCCATCTGGGCCCACAAGCTGCGCGCTTTCCTGACCATGTTCGGCATTGCCTGGGGAGTCTTTTCGTTATTGCTTCTGGTAGGACTAGGCGAAGGATTCCGTTCAGGCAACAAGAAGCAGTTCGATACTCTGGGCGAAAACGTGATGTTCATCTGGTCGAGTCGAGCGCCTGCGATACAGGGAAGTTTTACGGCCTTACGCCAGTATTATCTGACCTATCGCGATTACCTGGATATTTTGCGCGACTGCCCCAGTGTGGGAGCGGCCGCTCCGGTGATCCGACGCAATGACATTCGCGCTGTGAGCGACTTTTTCCAGGCCAGCGGGCAGATGATGGGAGTTCCTGCCATGTTCAACCAGATTCGTTACCTTCCGATCAAGGAAGGACGATGGCTGAATGAAATGGATCTTGCGCAAAAACGCGCGGTGATTGTGCTCGGCGACGAGGCCCGCCGAACCCTGTTTTCCGGCCGGTCGGCAGTTGGCAGCACAATCCTTCTGAATGGCGTGCAATTCGAGGTAATCGGAACGCTGCAGCGGATTGGACACGGCGATAACAATACTCAGAACCTGCAATGCTATATGCCGTTCAGCACCATGCAAGAATACTTTCGACTTACCAATGTGGGCGAGGCGCCCGACGTAATCAGCATTATCGAGTATCAGCCCAAGACCCGTGCCCAGCATCAAGCAGCAAAAGAGGAGGTCCACAAGGTAATCGCGCGCAATCACGGCTTCGACCCGAATAACGCCGATTCGTTTGACGAATGGGATACGGTTCAGACAGTTGATACCGTGGGAAAGATTTTTGATGCCATGGATACCTTTTTGGGCAGCGTGGGATTAGTCACCTTGGGCCTTGGGGCGATAGGAATTATCAACATTATGCTCGTCGCGGTGGCGGATCGTACACGTGAGATTGGTTTGCGAAAGGCAATTGGGGCAACGAACGCGAGCATTATGTTCCAGTTTTTTGTGGAAGGGGCATTTTTGACGTTGCTGAGCGGTGGTGTGGGCATCGCCGCTGCGGCAGGCGTGATGGCTCTTTTGTCGAACGTGTCGCTAGGCGATGGATTTGATCCGCCAAGATTGGTGGCACGGACAGCCGCATTGGCTGTGGTTTCTCTGGCCGTAGCCGGAGTGGTAGCGGGACTTTACCCTGCGCGCCGCGCAGCTTTGTTGCAGCCGGTAGAAGCGCTGCGAAAGGAATAATAGAAGTTATGATTGGCGATTTATTAGGACAAGCCTTTGCCGCAATGCGGCACGATTTGCGCAAGACCCTTCTGACGATGGCGGGGATGGCGTGGGGTATTGCGACGGTAGTGTTACTCCTTGCCTACGGCAATGGTTTCGGAACCGCGATTGAAAATATCTTTCAAAGTTTTGGCGCGACTGCCGTTGGGATTTTTCCCGGCCGCACCTCGCAGCAGGCAGGAGGGAATAAGGCGGGAGTACAAATCCGTTTCACCAATGACGATATCGAGTTAATGCGGAATAATCTTCCCTTGTGCAAGCATGTAGTTCGCATGTCTGCGCTGGATTCATCGGTGCAGAATGGAAATCGTACGTTCACCATGCCTGTGAATGGGTTGGATCCGGCGATTCAAGATATTTGGAATCTCGATATCGGCCAAGGCCGCTTCATCGACGATGCGGACAACTCACGGCACGGATTGGTGGCGGTGATCGGTTCCGAGGCCAAGGACAAACTATTTTCCGGTGCGCCGGCGCTCGGTGAGGATATTCGCGTCAACGGCGTCGAGTTCCAGGTGATCGGAGTCGTGAAACCGCGAATGCAGGAGGGCGACGATGACGATAACCGCACGATTTACATTCCTTATAACTCAATGAACGTATTGAAGGACACTCACTATCTGGATGGCATCTGGATGGATTCCCAGGGTCTGAATCACGACAAGCTTGACGACACGGTACGCGCCACACTGGCGGCGGCACATAATTTCAAAGTGGACGATAAGCGTGCCGTCTTTGTCTTCGATGCGAAGAAGCAATTGTCTCAGTTCGGAATCATTTCGCTCGCTCTGAAGGGCCTGCTCGCATTTATCGGTACCCTCACGCTTGGTATCGGCGGAGTCGGTCTTATGAACATGATGCTGGTCTCAGTGACACAAAGGACAAGGGAAATAGGAGTAGAGAAGGCTTTGGGGGCGCGGCGGCGTGACATTCTGTTCCAGTTCCTGGCGGAGGCAATGGCGATAACGGCGGTGGGTGGCGTGCTAGGGATTTTGCTGTCGTATCTCATCTCGGTGTCTGTCGGGCGCCTTACGTTGTATAGCGCCATGGCGAAGCACGCCGAAGCGGGAGACGTCCGGCTGATTGTTTCGCCAATGATTTTAATCGTGGCGACAGGCATACTCGCCGTGGTCGGCGTGGTGAGCGGGATGGTCCCGGCCATGCGCGCTGCAAAATTGGATCCGATCGAGGCGCTACGGTACGAGTGAACGTGGGGGAACTAAGTGTCCGATGACATTCTGAATTTGCCTCCGCCAAAGGCCGATGCGCGGGTGGCCTACGGCAGCGACCCGAATCAATTTGCCGACCTGCGCGTGCCGAAAGCAAAGGGGCTGCACCCTCTCGCAATTTGCATCCATGGGGGCTACTGGCGAGCCAAGTATGATTTGGAGTACTTGGGGCACATTTGCGCCGCGCTCACGGCGAATGGAATCGCAACCGCCAATCTCGAATACCGACGGGTAGGCAATGCTGGGGGAGGATGGCCGGGAACATTTGCCGATATTCGATCCGCGTATCAGTTCGTAATTCAGAAGGCGGCGCAATACGAGTTTGACACGCGTCGCATTATCGGGATTGGNNTCGCTCTATGTCTGGCAGGACATGAAAACGGCCTTTCGGCAGCGATCTCGCTGGCGGGTGTGGTGGACTTACTGCAAGCTTACAAGTTGCACTTAAGCAATGATGCCGTGGTGGAATTTCTCGGCGGAACTCCGACCGAGGTTCCGGATCACTATCGCGAAGCGGATCCTATGAAGCTGGCGATTCGTATTCCTCAGTATTTGGTCTATGGCACGCTAGATGATGTTGTGCCGCCGGTCCTTGCCGAAGACTACGTTAGCTTCAAACGAAAGACTCGAGAGGACGTGCGACCGGTGGAGATCGCCGGTGCAGGACATTTCGAAATTATCGATCCGCGCACGCCAGCGTGGAGGGAAGTGCAAAAAGCGGTGCTCGGTTCACTAACCTCCGCCAAGACCTGAGCTTGGCAACGCATGATTTGTTCTACGGCTCTACGCCACCTTGGAGTTGCTCTTCTTAGCTATTGATGGTGAACTGCCAGTGGAATGTTCGGCGCTATTACCAGGCTCAGGAAAGTCTGAATCAGCGTCTTTGATCAGCGGATCCTGGTCCCGATGTCCGAGTTGGTCAGCCAATCCCGCATTCTGATGGTGATTGTGTTCTTCTTCAGTAGCGCCCTTCGCGCGGTCCGGATCGTTGTCGGAAATCTTAGTCATGGGAAAACCTCAGCTTAGTCTGATGCAGAAACTTACTCGCCCGACCTGCCCACCGATGGCACTTTCAGCTGTCGCAGCCGCTCGCGCGCCTGGAGAGCTTCCGGCGAACGCGGATAGCGCTGAATCACTCGTCGTAGCTCCTCTACACCGTCATCTTTTTTGCCTAACTCAATCAGCGATAATCCTTTTTTCAGTTGGGCCGAAGCCACCTTGCTTCCGGTGGGAAAGTTCTGCATGACTTGATCGTAGCTTTGCGAGGCCTGCTCNNGATGTAGTCGGAAAATTCCTGGGTCGCCAGATCGTATTTGGCTCCGTTGTAATCGCGCAACGCATTCTGGTAGAGGACATCCGGAGGCGGCGCTTGAGCGATCGCCTGCTGCTGAGCTTGTTGCTGTGCCGTTTGGGCGGCGGTGCTCTGCTGCGTCGACTGCATATCTTCGAGTTGCTTGCTGACTTTGGCCAGGCGAGCCTTCAACTCGTCCAGGCTGTCGTTGAGGGATTGAATCTGGCCTGAAAGCTGATCCACGTGTCCCGATGAATCCCCTTGCTCTTTTTGCAACATAAGCTGCAGCGCGCTGACCGCAGCCGCCACTTTGTTTACGGCGTCGCTGTCCCGCTCCACCAGGTTGTTCATCACTCCCATGCGCTCGTCAAAGCCGCGCTGCATGGCGGTCATTTGTTCCTGCAATTGCTGGACTTGGGTTTGCAGTTGAACCATTTCTTTGCTGACACCCCACGCCGGTGTAATGGCGAAGCAGAGCGCCGAAAGCAACGCAAGTAAAGTGAAGCCACGCTGTAGTTTCATAAGAAAGCTTCCTGAGACCATTTTAGATGGATTTCGGACAGGTGCGGTTGTGAAGAGTCAGCGGGAAGACAAATAGTAAGGGGCAAAGCTTCCTTTGCCCCTTACTGTGACGCCAACTACTTCTGGTAAACGAAATGCGCACGGCGATTCTGCTGCCAGCACTGTTCGTTCTCTTCCGTGCAGAACGGTTTTTCCTTGCCGTAGCTGATCGTCTTGACGCGGCTTGCGCTGACGCCGTCAGCGACCAGTGCATTCTTCACGGAAGATGCGCGCTGATCACCCAGAGCCAGGTTGTACTCGGTTGAGCCGCGGGAATCGCAGTGACCTTCCACGGTGACGTTGATATCGGGATGCTGACTGAGGAATTGAGCATCCGCTTGAATGATCGTCTGCTGCTCACCGCGAAGATCAGACTTGTCGTAATCGAAGTAAACATCTTTCACGTTCTGGCCGAACAAGTCTTCTTCTGTGGGCGAGGGCGTTGTCCGGCCCTGTGTCATCGGCGGAGGCGTTACCGTTAGGCGTGTTGTGGCTTCCTGCGTTCCTCCGGAACCCTTGGCGGTCAGGTGATAGGTGGTGGAGTCGGTGGGTGTAACCTGCTGTGTTCCGCTGGCTTGAACAGCGCCGATTCCATCAATGGAAACATCGGTGGCGTTGGACGTCTGCCAGGTCAAGGTTGCGGACTGTCCACTCGGAATCGTGTCCGGGCTCACTGAAATTGAAGCGGTGGGCGAGGCCGGTGGCGGTGGTGGTGGTGGTGGCGGCGGAGCAGTCTTCTTATGGCAGGCTCCCAGCATCAGAATGGCACTAAGTGCGGCTGCGGTTGTGACAGACTTAAAAAGCTGACGTTTCATATTCATCCCCTTCACAGTAATCCTCCCGCGACCTCGAAGAGTTCTCCGAAGTCAGACGAAGTATTTATTTCGAACTCCAATTCGGTTGCGAATTACGTCCAGTAAAAGTCAACTGATGCAATTTCGTACCATCGGCCAACATCATCCAGATTTCCTCTTTGCCCGAGCGACTGGATTGGAACACGATATGGCGGCCATCCGGCGCCCACCAGGGAAAATCGTTCCGCCCGCCGTCGTGGGTAAGTTGAACCCACTGCTTGCTGGCGATATCCATCAAGTAAATGTCGGAGGACCCGGGCTCGCCCGGACCGTACTTACGGGTCCATGCCAGCGACAAAAATTGCCCATTCGGCGACCAGTTCGGTGACACCGCGTATCCTTGATCCGTCATTCGCTGCTGATTCGTGCCGTCCGCCTCCATCGTGTAAACCTGAGGCAAGCCCGTGCTTCCGCTAACGAATGCGATTTGTGATCCAGTCTTTCGATTCCATGTTGGCGAAACGTCAGGTCCTCTCCCCGTCGTCATCGCATGAAGGCCCGCACCGTTGGAGTCGCAAACGTAAATTTCCGAATGGCCGCCGCGCGAGGAGGAAAGCGCCAGACGCATTCCGTCGGGCGCCCAGGACGGCGATAAATTCGTCCCGCCAAAATGCGGGAAGCTGACTAAGCGGTTCAGATCGATGGAATACATCAGGATTTCCCAGCCGGATTTGGTCAGCGAACTGAAAGCGACCCGCGAATTGTCGGGCGCAATCCGGGGAGAGAGCGAGATCGATCCTTGATGGGACACCTGACGCTGATTCGATCCATCATAGTCCATCACCCAGATTTCCTTGTGGCCCGATCGGTCACTTACAAAATAGATCTTGGTTTCGGCTATGCCAGGAATTCCTCCGCCGAGCCGAAAGATAATCTCATCCGCAAACTTGTGGGCGATGATGCGAGCTGCATCGTCGGTGGGAACATCGCTGTACTGCTTGCCAATCACCAGCGGAGAAGCAGTGTTTTTGACGTCGTACAGCCAGCCCTGCACCGTGAGCTTGCCAGAGGCCACGCCGAGGTTGCCGAAAGCCAGCATGGCGGCATTCGGAGGCGGAGAATTCCACAATCCAAAAGTCACTTCAGGAGGCTGTCCGGGAATCTGCAATGGGTAAAAGCTTTTTGAAACGAGCTCCACGACCCCTGAATTATCCAAATCGTTCCAGAAAGTATCGTCGAAGGTCTTGAGCAGCGCGGCCGTCTGCGGATCGCCGCTGNNTTTTTCCACTCCGAGCCCTGAGCCTGTGCGTACCCAATCCTGAGCAGCCGAGGCGGACGCAAGAATAAAGAGAAGCGAGAGCAGTGAAACCGCGAAGGGGAAGTTAATGCGGGCGCGCTCGATCAGAAGTGACTGCCAGCTTGTCTCTTTAAATTGAAGCATCCCTTGAAGTCGCTACTCCGAGTTCGATCTATTCGACACTGTATCGTAGGCCGATAGGTTAGGTTCAGCAAGTCACATTTGTACATACTCATGAATGGGAACCTCAATAATCATCAGCGCTAACACAAGCAATAATCATCAGCATTGGAGCTAGTGCTTGTAATCGAACCAGTACTCGACTGAAATCTTGCTCCCGCTGTAATCCGGCGGAAGGCTGCCGAAAGTATCGATACGTTGAAGAGCGCGGACCGCCGAAATGTCAAGCGAGGGCACGCCGCTTGATTGCTCGACCTGCACGTTATAGGGATGGCCATCTCGAGCCACATCAAAAGTGATGTAGACGCGCTGCGCACCGGCGATGCGAGGGTCTACTTCGTACTTCAGCCAGTTTTCCGATACCTTTCGCTGAATCACTTGAACGTACCATCCGTATCGAGTGCCGAAGTCGCCGCCGCTGCCGGTCACCCCAAATCCGCCCTTTGCACCGCCCGCGGCGAAACTGCCATAGGGACCGCTGACAGGCCCCCCTTCGCCGAATGCAACTTGATTTGTCTCTGGTTCCGGCGCAGGCGGAGCTTTTTCCCTTGTAGGAGTCGGCGGTTTCTTGGGCTTCACCCTGGCGTTCTTCCCTTGAATCTCGATGGCGTCGGGTTCTTTCTCTTCAACCTTCGGCTGAGACTTGGTGACGCCCTTCGACTCGTTTGCCAGAACATTCTGAGTCTGCGCCGGAGTTGCAGGCAAAGGAACTGAACTGACCAGGGTTACTCCCATCGCTTCACCGCCGCCTCCACCGCCCCAGTCACTGCCGCGCGATCCGCCAAAAATGTAAGGAAAAAACAAAATAATCGCTGTGAGCGCCAGGTGGAACCCGGCCGACCAGCCGAGTGCTCGTCCCCAACTATCGTGCTCGAAAAAAATCTCAGCGTTTTGCGCCATTTTCTTCCAGGGGCTGGGTGACGATGCTTACGTTGGTGATACCCGATTGCTTCACCGCATCCATCACCGTGGCAAATGCGCCAAAAGGTACGTTCTCATCGGCCCGGATAAAAATAAACTGGTTTCGAGGATCGCGAATCTTCTGCCGAAGCTTGGCGGCAATTTGATTGATATTGATTGCGTCATTGCCCAGGAAAACGCGTTGATCCTTGTTGATGGTGATCACCGTACGTTCTTCGCTGATCTCTTTTACGGTACGAGTCTTCGGAACGGTTACTTCAATTCCCGACTGCAGGACCGGCGCCGTAACCATGAAAATAATCAACAGCACCAGCACCACATCGACCAGAGGAGTAATGTTGATATCGGCCAGTGCGGTTTGCGTACGGCCATTCGGCGAAGTGAAAGCCATCAACGCCTCGCTTCGGCCGCAGGCTGAGTTTGAATGCTCTCAATGGCATTCAGTACTTCCAGTGTGAAGTCGTCCCCTCTCGCCGCAAACACTCGAATTGAATTGCCAATCAGGTTGTAGGCGATTACAGCCGGGATGGCAGCGGCGAGTCCTGCAGCGGTTGTGATGAGTGCCTCCGAGATGCCTGGCGCGACGGCCCGCAACGTGGCGCCCCCTGCGGTACCCAGTCCATGAAAAGCATCGATAATGCCCCACACCGTACCAAAAAGGCCGATAAAAGGTGTGACCGACGCGGTAATCGCAAGCCAGGGAACGTTCCGTTCCAGACGGGTGATTTCTTCCGAAGCGCCGATTTGCATTCCACGCTGCACCGCGGCCAGGCTTCGCAAATTGGCTGAAGAATTGGTTTGCTGCCTTTTGTATTCCTGGTAGCCCCCCTCAAATACGCCCACTAGCGGGCTCGGGCGAAATTGATCGGCAACCGTGGCAATATCCTGCAGGCGCTGGGCTTTGCGGAACGCCCTTAGGAACCGTCCGCTTTGTACTCGCGCCCGACGCAACAAGCTCCACTTGGTCAGGATAATCGCCCATGAGATCAGGCTAAAAGCCAACAGTGTGACAAGCACGAATTTGGCGACCGCTCCCGTACTGGAAAGCAGTTCCAGAATATCGCCGCCGACGAAGAATGCAGAACATGAAAACAATGACATTGGGATGTGGGGGTTTATTGACTCGATTATAAATGATGGCGTCCGGGTCTTCGCGGACATGTATATGAAACATAACTAGCGAGACGATTTCCTATTCCGCCTTCGCACTGATTTTGTCAGTATACGTGCTCACCTAATTCGACATCCAAGATTGTAAGAGTTTGAAATTTGGGAGGCACAATCATGGCGAATTACGGAATGCTTCGAAACTACCGCTTTACGGATACCGCAGAAGATATCCGCGGCGCCAAGCTCTACGGCTTGCAGGACGAGAAACTTGGCAAGATTGATGATGTGATTTTCGATCACTCTGACGGATCCATTCGGTACGTCGTTGTAGACACTGGCGGTTGGCTTTCCACAAAAAAATTCATTGTTCCCGCGGACCGTCTTCGTCCCTCAACGAAACATGATAATGACTTCGCCATCGACCTCAGCAAGGATCAAGTCGAGAACTTCCCTCCCTACAGCGAGACGGATTTGGAGTCCGACGAGCAGTGGTCGGATTACGAGGGCCGCTACCGTTCCAGGTGGGAGACCGGTCCTGTCATGCACCGCGCCGGAACTGATCGAAACATTACTCCTACCACGCAGCAGATGCCCGGCAATTCACCCTCTGCCCGGGCCGCGGGTTCGCCCGAAGCTGCCGTACCGGCAACTTCATCGCAAGGAACTTACGGAAGTTCCGACCTCGACGACGACGGCGCCTTCGAGCAGCCCGGCTATGCCGCGGGAACCGAAACGGTAGAGATCAGCAATAGCGCCAATGGCATCGGTCCGCGATGGGATACTTTCCAGGATCGCCTTCGCGAACGCCGCAAGGAAGTGATCAATACCGGACGTGGCGACGACAGTTATAGGAAAGCTAGTTAAGTGTGTTCCGATTAAGATGAGCCACGGCACTTGCCGTGGCTTCTGTTTTTTCCAATCGTTAGTCGTTTAGTGAACTTTCATCGCCTTCGTACAAGTCCCCACAAAAGAAGTTATATCTATTTGACGCATTCACCTGCCGCTGAAATAATGTGCTGCGATCGAGGCGAGCTCACTCAGCCTTTCAGATAAGGACGGAACGGCATATGTTGAGAGCAATTGGCCTGGCAGCCCTCCTATCGCTTTCATCCATTCTTCTCATTGTTGTCGTGGGATATGCGCTCCCCATAAAACATTTGGCCGCACGATCCATTTTGTTGGGCAGAAGTCCCACCGAGGTGTTTGCCTTGATTTTCGGTTTCAAGGACCAAGCTTCTTGGCGCAGCGAAATTCAAGAGATTGAAATGCTTCCGGTCGAAGCCGCCCACGTGCGCTTCCGGGAGAAGAGTGCCCACGGTTCGATCACCATGCAAGTGGTGGAGTCCGATCCGCCGCGCAGGTTAGTGACGCAAATCGATGACAAAAGTCTGCCTTTCGGGGGAATATGGATTTTCGATGTTCTTCCGTCCGAAACTGGTTCCCGACTCCATATCACTGAACGCGGCGAGGTCTACAATCCGATCTTCCGATTCGTTTCACGCTTCTTCCTGGGTTACAACAAGACGATCGACACGTATTTAATCAACGTAGCCCGCAAATTCGGTGAAAACGAAAAGCCGGGTACCGGCCAAGCTGCGGAATTAACGCGGAATAACAAGGGCGGACGAAGGACGCTAATTCAGCAACCTATTGGATGGGTCGCTAAGGGCTATGAGTTTGCCCACTGGATATTCGTCACTGGAAAGCGGTGCCTGCGGCCCCGGAGTGACAATCGTCAGAAGATCGCCGCTATCGATTCCTCGAACGGTGAGTCGATCGCCTTCGACGCCAACCACTCTGTACTGCTCGTCAAATATCGACATTGTCTTATCCTGAGCCCTTGGATGCTCAAGTGCAAGTCCGCGATGCCGTTAGTTGTTACCACTGGATTAAATACCCTTAAATGACACGCCAGTCGGTTCGAATCCACGTTCCAAGTCTTTTAGATGGGGCGAGGTCACTTCCACCTCGTTCCGCCTAATCTGATGCCATCAAACTTCAATAAAAAAGGACCGCACCCAGCGGCCCCTCTTATGACTAATTTGAAAACTCAGTCTACAGTGTGGACTCGATCTCGAAGCCCCACGCTTCCAGAAGCGGCTCGGGGATGTACTTTGAATTCTTGTTGCGGCGCGCCCACTCACGCAAGCGAGTCGATCTCAGATATTGGTCGGGGGTCAGCTTGTACTCACGCACTACCTGCTCGAACTCCGTGATAGTGGGAACCACCGGTCCAATCGGTTCCGGCTTGCCCCAGTTTGGATTGCCACGTCGCTTTGCCATCGAAGAATGCCTTTCTACAAATAGGGGATTAACTTCGAACAAAACACCCATATGTTTGATTCAAAAAGCGCTGATCTCGACTCACAAACAGCACTTGAATGGCACGGCTAATTTCCCGGTTTGTGCTTAGACTTGTTTGGAGATTAGGTACTTTACTGTAGGCTTCTCGCAAAGTCAATTACAAAGCAATTAAGCCAATCCCTAAAGTATGTGCCGCAAGACGATAAAAATGAAAGGCTTATTTAATTGGCATAAATAAACCGGATCGTAGCCCAAAGTTACATGCGTAACCTTTGGACGCAACGCGTCGTTGCTCGATGCCCCGCGCCAGCCTACATTTAGAGCGTAGGCCTTGAGGTATTGAAGCGCTCAATGCAATTGAATTCATTACTGCTTTGTGCAGACGACAAAATCGTGCGCGTTTTACGGCGAACGTTAGGCGATCTTGATATTCACGTCGAACACTGCTCGAACAAGGACACTGCGCTGCGGCATCTGACGCGTGGCCGCTTTGAAGCGATCATCGTGGATTGCGCCGATGCTGGTGCCGCCGAGGTTTTGCGCGGGGCACGGTCTGCTCCTTGCAACAAAAGGGCGGTAGCCGTTGCAATCCTGGATCCGGACATAGGCCTGCGCTCGGCCTTCGAACAAGGGGCCCATTTCACCCTCTACAAGCCAGTGTCCGCCGAGCGCGCCAAGTCAAGCTTCCGCGCCGCTCGCGCTCTTATGAAACGAGAGCGCCGCAGAAACTCCCGAGTTCCCGTTGATCTCACGGTCGATATGATGAGTGACGCTGGCGCTCGTTTTAAGGTCAATACCACCGACATTGGTGAAGGAGGTTTGGCCATCAACCTTCCAAAGCGTAGCCAACCGCAGGGACGCTGGAATCTTGGTTTCCCGCTCCCCGGTGTGGCCGATCGCATTGAAATGGCTGCGGAGTTTGCCTGGCAAGGAAATGGAACTCAGGTGGGATTGCGTTTCCTCAATCCACCCGCCGAAGTCGACCGTCTGCTACGCGAATGGCTCAAACGAAATTCACCCGACGGAGAACAGGACGACCCGCCAGTTCGTTGCCAGCTTACCGATCTTAGCCCCAAGGGCTGCTACCTGAGTATCTCGTCTCCATTTCCTGTATCTACTCGTGTGACCGTCACTATGTGTGTCTCGAACGGAGATTTGCGCCTCGAAGGGCTCGTGCGCGTCATGCATCCAGAAAAGGGCATGGGGGTCGAATTCAGACACACAACCCCAGAGCATCGCGCTTCCATTGAAGCGTTCATTTCCACTTTGGCGAATAATCCAGATACGATTCCGGAGTTGTTGGTAGAACCTGAGGGGCTTGGATCCGAGGCCGCAGAGTTAGATGCCGACTTTCAAGGCGGCAATTCGCGAGAGTCGGATCCACTCGTCGGTCTCTTCCGCAATCACGCCAGCCTGGGTTACGATGCATTCCTTGCGAAGCTGCGTAAGCAGCGCGGCCTCACGGGCGCGGCTGCAACCGTATAATCTGCGAAGGCCGCGCTCACCTAACGCTTTCGTCATTGAGGGAGTGGAGTTCCTTCCGCCGGTCCACCCTTCACTAAATCCGTCTTCACGGTGGATTTTTGATTCGCCACCAGATCGATATCCGTTTCAAACGTCTGATAGCCGGGCAAACTGACTCTGATTCTGCGCTTGCCCGGAGCCACCAGCAGAGCTTTGCCCATTCCGCCGAACTCTGCAACGTGCCCCACGAAGACGCCGTCTACAAAAACCGCCGCACGATTGGGATTCACATCCAACTTGATTTCCGCGGTGACTTGCGGCATTTGCACTCGAGTATCTTTCCCCATCTTTACGTCGATACTTTGTATCTCGCCGGCGCGCACCGAAACTTTTTGCACAAAATCTACATATCCGCCCTGCCGCACTGTAATCTCGTGGTCGCCCGGGAGCAGTAGAAGCTTTTTGGATCCCTTCAACTCACCCAAATATCCCACATACTGTCCGTCAATCCAAACGCCGGAAGTCTTCTCGACTTTTGTAGCTCCAATCAGGTCGATCTGGCCAAGCACATCATTGCCTGCATATAGAGCGGGGATAGACGCTGCGCATACTGAGAGAACTGCCAAGCATACCAGTGCGCGAATTTTCAACAGAGATTCCATGAACACCTCCTGCAAGAATGATCTGATGCCGAAGCTGACAGAATGGTAGCCGCTGCTCCCGGTGCGATAAGGTCACAAAGCAGAACTGGACGACGGCCTCGGATAAGTATTGAAGCAGCTTAGGCTAGAATAATCGCGGGCCGGGATGGCGAAATTGGCAGACGCAGCGGACTTAAAATCCGCAGGGGCGAAAGCTCTGTGGGGGTTCGATTCCCCCTCCCGGCACCAGCACTTTCAGACAACGCGATCTCTTGATGGAGACCTTCATTTCTTTGGAGCGGTGAGACAGATGCCGCCTACTTGCCGGAAGATTTCTTATCCAGATCGAGGTTAAGCTCGAGCACATTCACCCTCGGTTCTCCAAGAAACCCCCATTGCCTCGCCTCGGTATGTCGTGCAATTAGAGTCCGCAACTGCTCCTCTCCCACGCCGCGAACCCTACCGATCCGTTTAACTTGGAAGTCTGCGGCAGCGGGGGAAATGTGCGGGTCAAGCCCGGATGCCGATGTAGTCACCAAGTCCACGGGAACCAGTTCGTTCGGATTATCCGCTTGATCGGTCGCAACATCCGCGGCCACGCGGTCGATCAGTTTCTTATTCGTAGGTCCAAGATTCAAGCCGCCGGAATTTGCAGCATCGTAACCGTTCCCTGCAGCGGACGGTCGAGAGTGAAAATACCCCGGACCAACAAACGGCTGGCCAATAATTCTGGACCCCACGATTTGGTGATTGGCCTGTAATAGCTGCCCGTCGGCTTTCTCACGAAATATCACCCGCGCCAGCCCCGTCACCAGCAACGGATAGATCACTCCCAACAGTACAGTCGTCACGATCGTCATTAAGAAAGCTGTGATCAGATTTTTTCGCATCAATATACCTCAGGCCATGCCGATGCTCGTGATGAGCATGTCAATCAACTTGATCCCGATAAATGGAACTACAATTCCTCCGGCGCCGTAAATCAGCAGATTACGGCGGAGAAGAGCAGCGGCTCCCATGGCGTGGTACTTCACTCCTCGTAATGCAAGCGGGATCAACCCGACGATGATCAGCGCATTGAAGATGACCGCCGATAATATGGCCGATCCTGGCGTCTTCAAATGCATAATATTTAACGCGTTCAGCACCGGAAACGTTCCCGCAAACATTGCGGGAATGATGGCGAAATATTTCGCCACATCGTTGGCAATCGAAAAGGTCGTTAACGCGCCCCGCGTCATTAATAACTGTTTCCCGATTTCCACGATTTCAATCAGCTTGGTTGGATTGGAATCCAGGTCAACCATGTTTCCCGCCTCTTTTGCCGCTTGCGTGCCAGTGTTCATCGCGACTCCGACATCGGCCTGCGCAAGCGCTGGCGCATCGTTGGTGCCATCGCCGGTCATCGCCACCAGTTTTCCCTCGGCCTGTTCTCGCCGGATCAAATCCATTTTGTCTTTCGGCGTTGCCTGCGCAAGAAAATCGTCTACGCCGGCCTCGCGAGCAATGGCGGCGGCAGTCAGCGGATTGTCGCCTGTAATCATGATGGTCCGGATCCCCATCGCGCGGAGCTGGTCGAAACGCTCCTTCATTCCACCCTTAACAATGTCCTTCAAATAAATAACCCCAAGAGGATGGCGGTTTTCTGAAACTACCAGCGGGGTTCCACCGGAGCGGGCGATCATCTCGACCGTCGCCTGCACATCCTTGGGCAAGCCATTTCCAGTAACTGTCGATACATATTTCGCGATGGCTTCGGCGGCGCCCTTGCGGATCTCGCGTCCATCTATATCAACGCCAGACATCCGCGTCATTGCGCTGAACGGTACAAACTGTGCTTCGTGCGATGCAAATTCCCGCCCACGCAACCCATATTTTTGTTTGGCCAGTACAACAATAGATCGCCCTTCCGGAGTTTCGTCCGGAAGGGAAGAGAGTTGTGCGGCATCCGCCAGTTGAGCTTCTGAAATTCCAGCCGCCGGAATGAACTCCGACGCTTCGCGATTCCCCAGCGTGATCGTTCCGGTCTTATCGAGAAGAAGCGTATTCACGTCCCCGGCGGCCTCGACCGCCCGCCCCGACATTGCCAAAACGTTATGCTGCACAAGCCGATCCATGCCGGCGATTCCAATCGCAGAGAGCAACCCGCCGATGGTGGTAGGAATGAGGCACACGAGCAACGACACCAAAACGAAGACGGTCTGGGGCGCTCCCGAGTAAATAGCAAAAGGTTGAAGCGTCACAACTGCCAGCAGAAAAATGATCGTGAGACCCGAGAGCAGAATATTAAGAGCGATTTCGTTAGGTGTTTTTTGGCGCTCGGCGCCTTCTACCAGGGCAATCATTCGGTCGAGAAAGGTCTCGCCAGGATTCGAAGTAATACGGATCTTCAACCAATCGGAGAGCACTCGCGTCCCGCCCGTCACTGCCGATCGGTCCCCACCGGCTTCGCGAATTACAGGAGCGGATTCTCCGGTGATGGCCGACTCGTCCACCGACGCGATGCCCTCGACAATTTCACCGTCGCCTGGAACGAATTCGCCGGCCGCCACGTTGACCATGTCGCCGGAGCGCAATTTCGAACTCGCGACCTCTTCAACGGTTCCATTGGGTCGGATCAGCTTGGCAATCGTCTCCGCTCGTGCCTTGCGCAAAGAGTCGGCCTGCGCTTTCCCGCGCCCTTCCGCCATTGCTTCAGCAAAATTGGCAAACAGTACCGTGAACCACAGCCACAGCGTGATTTGCAGATTAAAACCGAAGGCTCCCCGATGATGCATTAAATCGCTGATGAGCAATACGGAGGTGATCGCACTGCCAACCTCTACCACAAACATGACCGGGTTCTTCATCATGTTTCGTGGATTGAGCTTCAGCAGACAATCGATCATCGCACTGCGCACGATCTTGATATCCCAGACAGATTTCGATTTTTTCTTCTCGGCCATGGTTCCTCAGAAAGTTTTGCCGGCCTGCATGAGCAGGTGTTCCAGCACCGGCCCCAAGCTCACCGCTGGGAAGAACGTTAGCGCCCCGATAATGACGATTACGCCCACCAGCAACCCGCTGAATAAGGGCGTGGTCACGGGGAAAGTTCCCAGGGATGCTGGAACATACTTTTTGCGCGCCAGGTTTCCCGCAATCGCAAGCATGGGAATGATCATGAAGAAACGGCCCACCAGCATCGTCATCGCCCCGGCAATGTTGTACCAAACGGTATTCCCGTTCAGTCCGCCGAATGCTGAACCGTTATTCCCCGCCATCGAAGTGAATGCATAAAGAATTTGCGTAAGTCCATGGGGACCGGGGTTGCTGATGCTCGAAGTTCCAAAATCTTTAACGCTGGAAATTGCGCTAAGCGCAAGAATTACGAGTGGAAAGACCAGCCCAACCAGCATCGCCATCTTTACGTCATAAGCTTCGATCTTCTTACCCAGGTACTCTGGCGTCCGACCCACCATCAGCCCCGCTATGAATACCGCCAGCACAACGTAAATTAAAATTCCGTACAATCCCGCCCCGACCCCTCCAAACACAACCTCACTCAGCATGATGTTGGCGAGGGTGACCATTCCGCCGAGTGGCGTGTAAGAATCGTGCCAGCTGTTAATCGCTCCGCAACTCGCGTCGGTTGTAACCGTAGCAAACAGAGTCGAATCCGCAATACCAAAGCGGACCTCTTTGCCCTCCATGTTTCCGCCCGGTTGACGAACACCCGCACGCTGATCTACTCCGTGCAACAACGGGTTGCCTCTGGCCTCGGCCCAATACGCGGTCATGATCCCCGCGAAGAACAACACTGCCATTGCCCCCCATACAGCCCAGCCGTGTCGTTGAGAACCGGTCATTCGTCCCAAGGTATAAGTGAGGCCGGCAGGGATCAGGAAGATCGATACTATTTGCAGGAAGTTGCTGAGCGGAGTTGGATTTTCGAAAGGGTGAGCACTGTTCGCATTGAAAAATCCGCCACCATTCGTTCCCAGCATTTTGATTGCTTCCTGAGAAGCTACGGGGCCTTGCGCGATGGTTTGGTCGGTTACCGTATCCATGACGGGCTTGCCGTCTTGTCCGAGGACCGGCTTACCGTCTGCTCCAAATCTCTGCACCTGCTGCGGCTCAACCAGTTTCACCGTGTCGTATGGTTTTAGGTTCTGCACCACGCCTTGCGATACGAGCACGAGCGAATAGACGATGCACATGGGCAGCAAAATCCAGAGTGTTGTGCGCGTCATATCGACCCAGAAGTTGCCGATGGTTTCTTTCTCTCGCCGTGCAATGCCTCGAATGAAGGCTATTGCCAGCGCGATTCCCACCGCCGCCGAAGCAAAGTTGTGATAGGCAAGGCCAACCATCTGCGTGAAGTAGCTCATGGTGGTTTCGCCGGAATAATTCTGCCAATTAGTGTTGGTAGTAAAGGATGCCGCGGTGTTGAAAGCCAGGTCGGAACCTACGGCCGTGAACCTTTGAGGGTTCCAGGGAAGAAATTGCTGCGTACGTTGAATCACATACAACAGGATCATCGAGACGGCGCTGAACAGCAGCATGGCGAATGCATACTCTGTCCATCGCATTTCGTGAGCTTCATCGACCGCGGTAAGCCGATACACCAAGCGCTCCAAAGGCCGTGCGAGCAGGTCGAGAAATGTCTTTTCGCGATTGAATACGCGGGCCATATATACGCCCAGCGGCTTCGTAAGCGCAAAGATCACCAGCAGGAACACGATGATTTGAAACCATCCGTTCGTCGTCATATTCGTTCAAACCTCTGTTTCAGAACTTCTCTGGCCTGAGCAGAGCGTAGAGCAGATACCCTCCCATAAGCACGGTCACAATCAGCATGAGGATGGATTCAATATTCATTGCTTCGTCCTTTCAATCGTTGACGGGACCCTTCAGCGGATCCGATCGCAAAATCGGACGTACCCAACGGAAATCACAAAGAAAAGCACAGTAATGATCGTGAATAAAACATCTTTCATGCGTACACTCCTTCGAAAGCGTCCGGCGGGCGTGGTCCGTATGTTCTTGCTTGATTGCAATCGATGGACGCTAAGGTTTGCGTAAGAAATTCATAAAGAATTCGTAAAGTTAGAACCCTGGGACAGTTAGGGAATAACAACGGCTAAAGGATGTGTCACGGGAAACTTATTTCTCCGGACGGCTCCAGGCGATATCCAACCCAAGGTTCGGTGATTATGTAGTGGGGAGTGTCTTCGCTTTCGATTTTCTTGCGGAGTTGACCTACCAGTACTCTAAGGTGCTCCGGCTGTTCAACCGCATTCGGTCCCCAGATCGCAGACAGCAAGACTCGATGCGTTACCACTCTGCCGGCGCGGCGCGCAAGGTAGGTCAACAGTTCGAACTCCTTTGGAGTGAGTCGCAGTTCGCGCCCCTTGACCATCACCCGGTTCGCATCGCTATCAATACAAAAATGACCAATTTCAATCGTTTGCCTGGAGGTATCTTCAATCGCTTCGGCGCGTGTAAGATTTCGGCGCACCCTTGCCAGCAATTCGTTCATGCCAATTGGCTTGGTAACATAGTCATCTGCGCCCGCGTCGAGCGCCGCCACTTTGGTCTTTTCGTCTCCTTTGACGGAAAGCACGATGATGGGCACCTGGGACTCGGACCGCAACTGGCCCGACAGTTCGACCCCGTCCATGTTCGGCATGGAGACATCGGTGATCACCAGGTCTGGTCGCCATTCTCGTGCCATCCGCAGTCCCGCATATCCGTCCTCGGCTGTTCGAACCTCATAGCCGCTGCTGCTCAGAGATGTGCGCAAAACCCGCGTGATTTGCGGCTCGTCATCGATTACAAGAATTCGTTGCTTTCCCGCCATAGACTCAGCCCGATTATGAAGACGACTGCGTGACAATGTGTACATCCACCGGTGGCGCATCGCGTAAGAATTTATGAATCGTGTTTAGATAGAGGTATCGCTTCCATCCCTTAACCGCGGAGCGCCCAAATACGACCTGAGTTATATGTTTATCGCGAACAAATTGTGCCACTGGTTCGGCTACTGTGCGTGCCGTCAGTCGAACGACCTGTGCGCCAACGTCGCTTGCAAACCGAAGATTCGCCTCTAGCGAACGTTGATTTGCCTCACTCTGGTCCACTCCAATATCGATGTAAAGAACATAAAGCTCGGCATCCAGCCGATGTGCCATTCGTGCGGCACGGGCAATGATGTATTGCGCCGAAGGATTCGAGCTGATGCAAACCGCAAACCGCTCTCGCACGCCTAGATTGCGGTCAAGCTTTTCCTTTTCAAGGTAGCTTTCGAGACTCCGATCCACCTCCTGGGCTACTTCCCGCAGCGCCAGTTCGCGCAGCGCGATGAGATTGGCTGGCCGAAAGAAATTGGCCAAAGCTCTCTCGATTCGATCCGACGGATAAATATCACCACGGCGCATGCGCGTCTGTAGCGCTTCGGGCGTTACGTCCGCCATCACGACTTCCGTCACCCGCTTCAACACCCAATCGGGCACCGTTTCCCGCACCGTGATTCCACTGATTCGTTGCACACTGGGAGCCACGCTTTCCAGGTGCTGAATGTTCATCGTGGACAGCACGCAGATTCCAGCATCCACAAGTTCCAGAACGTCTGCATAGCGCTTCTGATTCTTACTTCCTTCAATATTGGTGTGCGCTAGCTCGTCCACCAGTACGACTGCGGGTTTACGCGCAACGATGGCCTCAAGATCCATTTCCTCAAACGTCGTGCCCTTATACTCCAGTTTCTTCCTGGGAATAGTCTCCAGCTGTTGAGCAAGTTCGACAACGCCCTTGCGCCCATGGGACTCGATGATTCCAATCGCCACGTCTTCTCCGCGATTTTTTCTGCGGATCGCTTCGCTTAACATACTGTGGGTCTTGCCTACTCCAGGCGCATAGCCGAGGAACAACTTAAAAATACCGCCGCTGTGGGCGGGTTCCGTCGATTCCAGCCATTGCTCGGGAGTTCTGCTCATCGGCACTATTGTGGATGACAATCTCTGGTTTGTCGATCTTCCCCCGCAAGGGTTCAGCTACAATCGGTTTTCGTGAAAACCTCGTTTGCGCGTACGGTGGGGCATTTGGTCGGTTGCACGGCGGGAGTGGTTGCCATCGTGCTTCTCTATACACGTCTGCTGCATGTGAACCCTACAACGGTGGCGTTGACCTTCCTGGTTTGCGTGTTGATTGTTTCTTCCCTGTGGAGTTTAGCCGCTTCGCTATACATGGCAGTAGTTGCCGCCGCCGCCTTCAATTATTATTTCCTGCCGCCCATTGGGACTTTTGCCATCGCAGATCCACAGAACTGGGTTGCTCTGTTTGCCTTTCTGGCGACTGCACTGGTAGCCAGCGAATTGTCGGAAAGGGCGCGCAAACTGACCGATGAGGCGATTCGAAGGCGCCTCGAACTTGAACGGCTTTATCAGTTCAGCCAACAGCTCCTTACGGCCGACAACATCCTGCAACTTCTGAACGCGATCCCGCAGCATGTCATTCACGCCTTCGGCGTTTCCGCAGCCGCCATCTATCTTCCAGAGAAAGGCGACATCTATCGCTCCGGAGCCGAAACCCGCGACTTGGACGCCGACCATCTTAAATCCGTCATCGCCCGCGGAGAACCCATCGTCGATTCCGAGCGGCACTTGAGTTTCACTCCGCTGAAAATGGGCGTGAAAACAGTTGGTACGGTCGGCGTGAGCGGAAGCTTGTCGCGTCAGACCCTGGAAGCCATGGGGAGCCTCATCGCAATTGCGATCGAGCGCGCCAACGCCGTCGAGACCCTGAGCCGATCCGAAGCCTCACGCGAAGGCGAGCAGTTGCGTTCGGCCGTCCTCGATTCCATCACCCACGAGTTTCGAACTCCGCTTACATCCATCAAAGCCTCGATCACCAGCTTAATGTCGAACATGAATCTTGCTCCGGACGATCGATTCGAGTTGATGACTATCATCAACGAAGAAAGTGACCGTCTGAATCGCTTGGTTGGCGAAGCCGCAGAAGTGGCTCAGCTTGAATCGCATGAATTTGAGCTCAATCCAAAACCAGTTGTGCTCGCGGAATTGATCGAAAACGCCGTAACCAGCGTCAAGCAGGTGCTCGACAAACATCCCTTGGACATTCGATTGCCGCAGGGTGCGGTAGTCCGGTTGGACTTTGACCGGATAAAAGAAGTGCTCGTTCAACTGCTCGAGAATGCAGCCAAATATTCAGAGAGCGGGACCCCGATCCGCATTACCGGCGAATTAAAGGGTAGTAATCTTCTGATCAGCGTCTCCGATCAAGGCTCGGGCATCGAGGACATGGAACAAGGATTAATTTTCGACAAATTCTATCGAGGCAAGAATCAAAGATACCGCGTGCAGGGAACCGGCATGGGTCTCGCCATCGCCCGCGCGATCGTGGAGGCGCACGGCGGAAAAATTGGAGTGACGAGCCAGGTGGGAAGGGGATCCGTTTTTTACTTCTCGCTGCCGGTTAGAGATTGAGCAGAACTGAAAAGTAATCAGAAAAAAGAAGAATGAATAAAGGATGGGCCCAAGAATACCCAAGAATAAGTGATGGGCCCAAGCTCCACACGAAAAGACACATTCGTATTGCGCGAAACCTGATATCGTAAACCGCTTGCGGGAAGAACATCTTCTGGAGAACATGATGCGGCGCTTCCACCCCAAACCAGTAACGAGTCGACTCACTTGTTTCATCCTTTTGTTTCTTGGCGCCGGCATCCTGCAAGTCAGTGCGCAGAGTAGTGCCGCTCCGGCTAATGCTGAGCCGGACCTCACTAAGCAGCCCACGCTCTACGTGGTCGGCTACGCTCATCTCGATACAGAGTGGCGATGGGAGTATCCGCAGGTAATCGATGAATACATTCGCAAGACGATGGAGGATAATTTCGCGCTGTTTGAAAAGTATCCGCACTACATCTTCAACTTCAGCGGAGCCAACCGTTACCGCTTCATGAAGGAATATTTTCCCGCCGACTTTGCTCGAGTCAGAAAATATGTGGACGAAGGACGATGGTTTCCCGCAGGCTCGTCCATGGAAGAGGGCGACGTCAACACACCCAGCGCGGAGACCATCATTCGCCAGGTCCTTTACGGCAATAATTGGTTTCGCAAAGAACTGGGAAGAGCCAGCGCAGAATACATGCTGCCGGATTGCTTTGGATTTCCTTCTTCGCTGCCGACGATACTCGCGCACTCCGGCGTAAAAGGGTTCTCTACGCAGAAATTAGTATGGGGTTCCTCGGCGCCCGGTGGCGGTCCGGAATCGATCGAGCAGACTCCGCAAGGTACGCCGTTCAACGTAGGAGTATGGGTGGGACCGGATGGAGAAAGTGTGTTGGCAGGGCTGAATCCAGGCGACTACAGCGGCGGAATTTACACCGATCTCAGCAAACCTTTTCCTTCGATGCCCGCGAATGCAGCGCTTGAGGAACTAAATCAGCGATTGCAGCCTCTCCGGCAGAAAGTTATACAAGCCGAAGACAAGAATCAAACCTTGGATGCAAAACAAGTTGAAGAATTTATCAATTTACGGACGCAGCAGAGTGACCTCGCAAAGGCAGGCCATGAGCGTGAACTGAGCCGCCATCAAGGAGACTGGGCGGCGCGCGTGGAATTAAACGGCAAAGTCAGCGGCGTTCTCACGGATTATCACTACTTCGGCACTGGTGACATTGGTGGAGCGCCAGATGAAGCCTCGGTAAAACGCCTCGAGGCGATCGTGACGAAAGGGATGGCCACCTTTCCTGTGGACCCCGATCCAATTTTCTCCCAACTTTCGCATGATGAGGGTTCCGAGGTGAAAGTTGGAGAGGGCCCTGTAAATGTGATTTCCACCAATGCGGAACAGATGTTTATCGATATCACTCGGACCGAGGCTTCTGGCCTTCCACGCTACACGGGCGAAATGGAGTTGACCAACCATTCGGCCGGATCCCTGACTTCCGAGGCTTACCAGAAGCGCTGGCTTCGAAAAGAGGAACTGCTGGCCGACGCTGCTGAAAAATCTTCGCTCGCAGCGGAATGGCTGGGCGCGCGGCCTTATCCCTTGCAGCGTCTAAATGACGCCTGGACTCTCGTCATGGGCGGCCACTTCCATGATCTTGCCGCCGGAACTGCCACTCCCAAGTCCTACGAGTTCGCCTGGAACGATGACGTCATCGCGATGAACCAGTTTGCCGGTGTGCTGAGCGATGCCACAGAAGCGGTTTCCAGCGCTTTCGACACCGAAGTGAAGGGGACTCCCATCGTAGTCTTTAACCCGCTGAACATCGAGCGCGAAGATCCAGTCGAAGCCTCGATGAAATTTCCTGCAGGCGTTCCCGAAGCCGTCCATGTAACCGGCCCTGACGGTAAAGATGTTCCTGCGCAAATCTCGCACGGGAAACTAATTTTCGTGGCCAAAACTCCATCGGTTGGCTACACCGTCTATGACGTGCAGCCCGGCTCTTCCGGCGTTGCCGGCACGCTGCGCGTCTCGGACCACTCGCTCGAAAATGAATACTACAAAATTGAACTGAACGCCGGCGGCGATGTAGCCAGTATTTTCGACAAATCCATTGGAAAAGAATTGCTCTCCGCTCCCGCGCGGCTCGCAATTTCCTACGATAATCCTGAGCGCTGGCCGGCTTGGAATATGGACTGGGATCAGGAGCAAGCCGCACCGAAAGAGTATGTCAGCGGTCCCGCTAACATTCGAGTAGTCGAAAATGGTCCCGCACGTATTGCTATAGAAGTTTCGCGTTCGACCGCGGGCTCCAGGTTCGTTCAAACCATTCGCCTCTCGGCTGGCGATGCTGGGAGAAGAATCGAATTTCGAAACGTGATCGACTGGAATACCAAAGAATCAAATCTGAAAGCCACTTTTCCACTTACCGCTTCGAACGACAATGCCACATACAACTGGGATATCGGTACCATCGAACGGCCAACCGCGGAACCAAAGAAATTCGAAGTTCCCTCCCATCAGTGGATCGATCTCACGGACATGAGTGGTAGCTTTGGCGCAACCATCCTCACGGATTGCAAAAACGGATCGGACAAGCCGGACGACCACACGATTCGACTTACGCTGATCCGCACACCGGGTACGCGAGGAGGCTATGCCGACCAGGGCACGCAGGATATCGGCCACCACGAATTTGTTTACGGATTCGGCGGCCATGCGGGCGGCTGGCGCCAAGCCGAAACCGATTGGCAAGGGCAACGCTTGAATGATCCACTGATCGCATTTGAAACCTCGAAACACGCGGGTTCGCTAGGACGTGACTTTTCTCTGCTCAAGATCAATAATCCGCGCATTCGAGTATTGGCTCTGAAGAAAGCGGAACTAAGCGATGAAATTATCTTGCGCATGGTTGAACTCGACGGCAAGACTCAGCCGGACGTACGCGTTACATTCAACTCGCCGATTACCGCTGCGCGTGAGGTAAATGGTCAGGAACAGCCCGTCGGATCGGCCGCGGTGAATAACGGTACGTTAATGACATCATTCTCCGCCTATCAACCACGCACGTTCGCACTTGCGCTGGCCGCTTCCGCAGCCAAAGTTCAAACCGTTCGCTCCGCTTCGGTGTCGCTGAAATACGATCTCGCAACCGCCACGACTGACGGTACGAAATCTGGCGGCGGCTTCGATGGCCGGGGCAACGCATTGCCGGCTGAAATGCTGCCCGCGCAGATCGTGTTTAGCGATGTGCATTTCCAACTTGGGCCATCCAAAACCGGCGCGCCCAATGCGATTGTCGCCAAAGGTCAGACCATTCATCTGCCGGCGGGTCAATACAACCGTGTCTACGTTCTCGCAGCTTCGTTCGATGGAGATCAGAACGCGACATTCGAAGTAGGAGACGCGAAAACCGCGCTGAACATTCAGGACTGGGGCGGCTTCATCGGCCAGTGGGATGACCGCCAGTGGAGTTCGAAAGATACTTCGCATGACGACTACGGTCAAATGACCGGAATCAAGCCTGGGTACATCAAACGCGCTGATTTGGCGTGGTACTGCTCGCATCATCATAACGCCGCGGGCGAGAATGTGCCCTATCGTTATTCTTATCTGTTCGCGTATCCAATCGATTTGCCGCCAGGATCAAAAAACATCAAACTTCCGAGCAACAGCAAGGTGCGCATTCTCGCGATGTCGGTGGCGGACGAAAACCCGCAGGTCACCGCCGTTCAGCCTCTTTATGATGTGCTTCCTGCAAAGGCAGAGCAGCAGTGACCCGTGACTAGACTGCTAATCCGCCGCAGATGCCGATCCGCCCGCTTCGGCCCAAATTCGAGTGGACTTGGTGTCGCGCAACGACAGACTCCCAACGATGAATGTCATGCCTGCGACGATCATCGGATAGTACAGGCCCGCATAAATATTGCCGGTCGCCGCCACCGACGACAATCCAATTAAGGGTAAGAGTCCTCCAAACACTCCTTGAAAGCGTAAGAAGCGGAGTGGACTCGGGGACGTATCGACGATGGAAAACTGAGTTCTCAGCGCTGAACTCTGAATCCCCGGCTCCCTGTGCCTGTCCATTAAGCCGCTGACCTCCGTAGTCTAAGACAGCCGACTCCGGAACGTCGCATCTCAGATTTGTTATCCGGCCAATTTGCAAGCCAACTATACTGTCCCTGAGGTTCGAACCATCCTCCAGGGGAGCGCCATGTATTTCGAGCAGTTTTACTTGGGCTGTTTGTCGCACGCCTCCTACATGTTTGCATCAGACGGCGAAGCCGTAGTCGTCGATCCTCAGCGGGACGTGGAGATCTATCTGAAGGCAGCTGAGGAGAACAAGCTTTCGATTCGGCACATCTTCGAAACCCATCTTCACGCAGACTTCGTCTCCGGCCACCAAGAATTGGCAGCGCGCACGGGCGCGAAAATTTATATCGGCGCCCAGGCCGACGCGACCTTCCCTCACGTCGCGGTAAAGGATAGCTTTCAATTACAAGTCGGGACTATTTCGATCACTGCGCTGGAAACTCCCGGTCATACAGCAGAAAGTATTTGCCTCGTAATAGCTGACGAAGAGCAGTCGCGCGATCCGTGGGCGGTGTTCACCGGAGATACTCTTTTTATTGGCGATGTCGGACGTCCCGATCTTTCCAAACGCCACACTCCGGCGGAACTTGCAGGAATGCTTTACGACAACCTGCACAATAAAATTCTCAAGCTACCCAATAATGTTTTGGTTTACCCCGCGCATGGAGCAGGGTCGTTGTGCGGCCGGAACATGCGGGCAGAGCGCGTTTCCACCATCGGCACCGAGCGGCTTACCAACTACGCGCTACAAATCCAGGGTCGAGACCAGTTCATCCGACAAGTGACCAGCAACTTGCCAGTTCGTCCGGAATATTTCTTGCAGGACGCCGAGATCAACCGCGCGGGCGCGCCAGCGCTTTCCGATCTCGAGGCCTTGTCGCCCATGAATCCCGCCGAATTTAAAGCTCTGCTGGAAGACGGCGGAATCGCCCTGGACGTTCGTCCCGCAGAGCAGTTCGCGATAGGCCACGTGCCGGGGTCGGTGAATATTGCGCTAGGCGGACAATTCGCTTCGTGGGCGGGAGCGCTTTTAGGATTGGCGGCTCGACCGGTGTTAATTGCCGAATCCCAGCAAGAGATCGATGAGGCCCGAGTGCGGCTGGCTCGCGTCGGTCTTGAAGGCGCCTGCGCGTACCTGAAGGGCGGAGTCGAGGCATGGGTTCATGCTGGATTGCCGCTTACTACTATTTCTCAGATTGGCGTTGACGACCTAAGTCTGCGGTTGCGAGCAGAGCCCATGCAAGTGCTGGACGTTCGCCGCGAACCGGAGTGGGACGCCGGCCACATTGAAGACGCTCAATGGTGGCCCCTGGACAATTTTAGAGTGGCCCCTCCGGAGATCGATCGCAACACAATGGTTGCGGTGCACTGCAAAGGCGGATACCGCAGCATGATTGCATGCAGCTTATTGCGCCGCGCGGGCTTTGAGAAAGTCGTCAATGTGGTCGGAGGATTTGACGCGTGGCAGCAGGCAAAGCTCTCGTTTGTGATCGAGAAGTCAGTCGTTACTTAGCCGGCCGCTTTTCAGATCGGCATTGCTTTCAAGTCGAACCCGCCTCGCTTTCGGCTGTACACCTGTTTTTTGTCCCTGCCGTGGTGCGGTGTAAACTTTCCTAAGACATGAAAATCTCCAAGCTGGCAAAATCGTACCGCATCGAGAATGGCAGGTACTTCCGTTTGAAAGATGTCGATCCCTCGGACACCGCGCACTTTCACTCCGAAGAACACGCCAAAGAACAAATACAAAAGGATGTCGACTGTTTGGAGGATCTGCAGGCAAAACTGTACGCGCAGGACCGCTGGTCTCTGTTGCTGATCTTCCAGGCCACTGATGCCGCGGGCAAAGATGGAACCATCAAACATGTGATGTCGGGGGTGAATCCCGAAGGCTGTCAGGTGACTTCATTCAAAACTCCTTCCGACAAGGAATTGCAACACGACTTTCTTTGGCGTACCACGGTCAACCTTCCGGAGCGCGGTCACATTGGGATTTTCAATCGATCTTATTACGAGGAAGTATTAGTGGTGCGTGTACATCCCGCAGTTCTGGATGCTCAGAAACTGCCGTCCGAGGTGGTGACGAAGAATATTTGGAAAGAGCGATTTGAGGACATTCACGCCTTTGAACGCCACATGGCGCGCAATGGCACCGTAATTCGAAAGTTTTTTCTACATTTATCGAAAAAGGAACAGAAGAAACGATTTCTGGCTCGCTTGGACGAGCCTGAAAAGCACTGGAAGTTCTCCGAGGCGGACGTCCGCGAACGCGAGTACTGGGACGATTATCAGGGGGCCTATGAAGAAATGATTCAGAACACGGCGAGCAAACATGCTCCGTGGTATGTGGTTCCGGCGGATAATAAATGGTTCACGCACCTGGTGGTATCGGCTGCGATTGTGGAAACGCTTGAAGAACTTAATCTTTCTTATCCGAAAGTGGATGCGGCCAAACTTAGAGAGATCAAAGCTGCGCGGAAAACCTTATCGAAATAGGTTGCCAAGAGTTGTTATTTCAGAACTGGCTTTGCATTCGGCTGCAAGAGCATTACCATAGCTCGGCTAGCTTAAGAAGCTGGCGGTGAACGCTCGGCACTCTTTGCGTTCAGAACAAAAGACTTACGCAACGATCCAAATCAAATCATTCTTCGTGGGGAGTAATCCAACATGGCTGCTCAAGACACTTTGTGTGTCCGTAATTGTGGAGCAAATTCGACCACGCCGTTCCTCGTCCTTATTCTCATTCTTCTGGGCGCCGCGCAAGGTATAAGTTTTGCTCAAACCAAGCCAGAGCGGCAGTCGAAAGCCGCCAAGCCCACGCAGTCTGCGCTTGCCGCAAAATCACCGGATCAAAAAACGCCTGCGGAGAGCGATGACGCAAAGACAGAGGACAAGTTATTCAAAGGCATGAAGTATCGGTCGATCGGGCCTTTTCGAGGAGGCCGCTCCCTTACCGCGGCAGGTATACCCGGTGATCCCACAACTTATTATTTCGGAGCGACCGGCGGCGGCGTTTGGAAGTCGACCGATGGCGCTATGACCTGGTCTCCGATATTCGATAAAGAGGGAAGCGGTTCGATCGGCAGCCTGGCGGTTGCGAATTCGGATCACAACATCATTTACGTAGGCACTGGTGAGGCCTGCATTCGCGGGAATATTTCGCACGGAGATGGGGTCTACAAATCTTTTGATGGCGGTAAGAACTGGAAGAACATTGGCCTTCGCGACAGTCGCGCCATTGGCAAACTCATTATCAATCCCAACAACCCGGATATTGTTTTCGTGGCTGCACTTGGCCATCCCTATGGCCCCAACACCNNGGCATCGACGTTGCCTTCGATCCGCACAACCCTAACATTCTTTTCGCAGCGCTGTGGCAGGCTCGCCGGACTTCGTGGGGCATGTCGAGCGGAGGCCCGGGAAGCGGCCTCTATCGCTCGAATGATGGGGGCATTACGTGGAAGCGTCTGGAAGAACACGGCCTTCCCAAAGGCCCGTATGGCCGAATCGGCATTGCCGTTGCCGCGAATTCCGATCGCGTTTACGCGTTGATCGAAGCGCGCAATCCAGAAGGCGGCCTATACCGTTCCGAGGATGGAGGCGAAAGCTGGGAGTTCATCAATCCCAGTCATAGCCTATGGCAACGCCCCTGGTATTACATGCACATCATTGCCGACCCGCAAGACGAAAATGTCGTCTATGTCATGGACGTTGATTCCTACAAATCGACCGATGGCGGCCGTCTGTTTAATCGGATCAAAGTTCCTCACGGCGATAATCACGGCTTGTGGATCGATCCCAAAGATACGCGCCGTATGATCGCATCAAACGACGGCGGAGTCACCGTAACCTTGGATGGGGGCAAAAACTGGTCGCGTGAAGATAATCAGCCAACCGCGCAGTTTTACCACGTGACCACCGATAACGCTGTTCCTTACCGCGTTTACGGTTCGCAACAGGATAGTGGAACCGTGGCGATCGCCAGCCGCAGTGATGACGGATCCATCGATCGAAGCGATTGGTATGACGTGGGTGGTGGAGAAGCCGGCTATATCGCCCCTTACCCGCTCGACCCAAGCATCGTCTATGCCGCCGATTATCAGGGAAACATTACGCGTTACGACAGGCACATCGGACAGGTGAAATCGATTACGGAACAGCCGGAGTTGTCCGACGCGTATGGCGCCGCAAAGCTTGACCACCGCTTTCAATGGACCGCGCCGGTGCTGATTTCCTCGCATGATCCCAATACGCTCTACCATGCCGCCGAGCGTTTGTTTAAAACCACCGATGGTGGAGTGCACTGGCAGGCGATCAGTCCCGATCTCACCCGTAACGACAAGACCAAACAGACAGTGTCCGGCGGTGACATCACTCTGGACGATTCCGGCACCGAATATTACGACACCATCTTTGCCCTCGCCGAATCGCCAATTACGCAGGGATTGCTGTGGGTCGGTACCGACGACGGCCTCGTCCAATTGACGCGCGACGAAGGAAAGACATGGACGAATATTACGCCCAAAGACTTGCCGGAGTGGAGCCGCATCAGTCAGATCGAAGCCTCACCGCACGATGCAGGGACTGCATACGTGGCGGCGGATCGCCATCAGAGCGACGATCTCAAACCGTACATCTATAAGACCACGGACTACGGCGCGACCTGGACCAGAATTAACAACGGAATTCCCGACGGAGCCTTTGTGAGAGCGGTCCGCGAAGATCCCAAGAAACCAGGGCTGCTTTATGCAGGCACCGAAAGCGGCGTATTTGTTTCTTTCAATGATGGAGCGGATTGGCGCTCTCTAAAACTAAATCTGCCGACCACGCCTGTTCATGACCTCGTTGTTAAAGATAACGACCTCGTCGTCGCCACGCATGGGCGAGCGTTCTGGATTCTCGATGACATTGGACCGCTTCGTCAGTTCAGTGATGATGTGGCAAAGAAAGATCTCTACTCCTATACTCCAGACCCGGCTTACCGGATTCAGGCGGGCGGGGAATCCGAAGAGCATCATTCTTCCAAGCGCACCGGGCAGAATCCACCCGCAGGCGCTGTGATTTATTTCTATGTAAAGGACGTTCCCAAAGATGAGACCGAGACTAAGCTGGAAATCCTGGATTCATCTGGCAAAGTGATCCGAAAGTTCTCCAGCGCTCAGACCGAGGCGCTGGACGAACCGCCGGGGCCGGACGACAAGAAACCGGAGAAAGAGATCAAGCCCGAGGCAGGACTCAATCGCTTTGTGTGGGATCTCCGCTACGAGCAAGCGCATCGCGTCCCTGGATATTACCTCTGGGAATACAACTCAGGCGCAAAGGGCGCAGTTGCAGTTCCGGGCAACTATCAGGTGCGAGTGACCGTCGGCGGACAGAGCCAGACTGTGCCGCTGGAGATCAAACTCGATCCCCGGGTGAAGGTAAGTCAGGCAGATCTGGTGCAACAATTCGCCATGCTTGCGCAGATCCAGGACGAACTGAATCATGTTTATGATGTAGTGAACCAAATCCAGGACGTGCGCTCGCAAGTGCAGGGACTGAAACGTCGACTGCCGGAGAGTGCCAGCACAAAGGCGATCGCAAATTCCGCCGACGAGCTGGACAAGAAACTCGTTGCGGTTCGGGATCAACTGGTCAATCTATCGATCAGTGCGAACGAAGATTCTCTCGCCTACCCCCCGCAGATCGATGCCAAGCTGGCTTACCTGGCGATGGACGTGGGCACGGCGGACGCCGCCCCGACCGATGCGGAGCAACTTCAGTTCGAGAAACTGAAGCGGCAATCAGCGGCATTGCTCAGTAGCTGGGATCAATTGCAGCAACACGATCTTGCTGGGTTTCAAAAGCTCACAGCCCAGAGCAATCTCTCAACCGTGGTGGTTCCACCAGCGGGCAAAATCGCCGAGGAGCAAATATTAGAAGCCCATTAATTGCTGCTAGGCCATGATGCTGTGCCGCTTGGGCGAATAAAACGGAAGTGCCGGTATTACTTCCGTGCCATTGCGGTGGCACCGTTGTGCCTTGTACGTTTTACCCTTGGCTGCTACTTTGCCGATAGGTGATGCTGATCCTCCCCTGTGGTTATGTCCGAATCGACATTGAGGATGTTTATGAGGCTCATGCATCTGTGTTACGTTGCAGTCGGTTTCGCGGTGGCGCGCTGGATCTTTCGCCGGCAACCGGTAATTGATCCAGTTACGCGCTTGCGCACTTCAGGCCTTCTGTAAGGAATTTTAGGCGGTACAGGGCGCGCGTCCCGTTGCGCTTCCATTTCGTCAACGCGCGCCCTTCTTCTTTTGCATATCCGCAGCCGGTCGCCGGAAGTGCTAGCACTTCGGTTTGCCTAAGTCATCTCTGTTTCTCAGGCGAAACTCACTACAATTTGGAAGGATCTCGACTCGTGGCATGCGCCCGGATCGTGAACCGTACGTGCACGATCGGTCTCGATTGTTCGAATTAGAAACGGTCGATTCCTTCCCAAGTCCGTGAAAATGCAAAGAACAACTCGGCTGCCGCTAACCTTTCTTATTGGGTTGATCTTCATCATTGCTATCCTCCCAAGAATCAACGCCCAAGAGAGTTCCGGCGATCTTTCTCTCGGCGATGTCGCTCGCAGCTTGCGATCCAAAAAAGTTCCACCTGCCAAAGTGGTCATCGACAATGACAACTTTTCCGAAGTAGTGGATGAAGCAGAGAAAAAGAATGCGTCCGGATCGACCATGGTCTTTTCGCTCGATCCTGGAAAGAAAGACTTTCAAGTTTCTTCACCGGACGTCAGCTGCAGCTTTTCCTTTAGCGCGAAAACCAGCTCGCTGCTTTCCGATTCGTTGCAGGACGATCTGCCGCCAAGTGAACTGGCCAAACTTGACGGCCCCGCGACGCTCGAAGGCGATTCGCTGCAGGTATCCTTGCACAATGGCACCTTGTGGGAGTTACGCGAAGTGGTGATCGGCTTGACGATCCTGCGCCATCCCGATGACCAACTCGCTTTGCACGGACAGGCACGCATCGTACCGGCCGTGGCCAATGACTCTTCTCATTCGGCGCAGGACCTGTCGCAAAAACAACCGGATGTCACCGTGCTTTTAAAGGTAAAGGGATCAGCCCCGCCCTCATCGACTGTTCTCTATCGTACCCAGCTGAGCTTCGCGCTTTTCCCGGATCAGGAATGGCATTGGGCCATCGTGAAGGCAAAAGGAATTCCGCCGCAGGCCTCGGGCACCGTTCCCATTGGCCAAGCCCCCAGTGACCAACCCCCCGCCTCAACTCCCTCCGCCGGCAAGGATAGCCAATAGTTTCGCGTGTTAAACTGGGCGCAACCCCACGAAAAGGATAGCCGAATGAAATTCGGAGTGATTATCTTTCCCGGATCGAATTGCGATCACGACGCGCATTGGACCGTGCAGCAGGTAATGAAGCAGCCAGTAACGTTCTTGTGGCACGAATCTCACGATCTCGAAAACTGTGACGCGATTATTGTGCCCGGTGGATTCGCCTATGGAGATTACTTGCGGACCGGCGCGATTGCGAAATTCTCGCCCGTCATGGAATCGGTCCGGAAGTTTGCAGATAGCGGCGGACTTGTACTCGGAATCTGCAACGGGTTTCAAATTTTGTGCGAGGCGGGCCTTCTGCCCGGCGCTTTGATGAGGAATGCGGGCCTGAAGTACGTGTGCAAGCCCGTCCATGTGCGGATAGAGAATGCAGCTACTCCGTTCACCAACGCCTGTTCCCAAGGGGAAGTCTTGACCATCCCCATTGGGCACATGGAAGGCAACTATTTTTGTGATCCGGAAACTCTGAATGACCTAAAGCGCGATAACCGCATTGTCTTTCGCTATGCCACGTTACAAGGTGAAATTTCCCCGTCCGCGAACCCCAACGGTTCGCTCGACAATATCGCGGGAATTTGCAGTGCGGAAGGAAATGTTCTGGGCATGATGCCCCATCCTGAACGATCCGCCGAGCCAGAACTGGGTTGCAGTGACGGATTCAAGATTTTCCAGTCCATGGTTGGAGCAATGGCCGCCAGATAGTGGCTCCTCTTTGTGCATCATTCCGCATCTTCCTAAGATCCAGATTGTTAAAAAATTGTTTGATAATGCACAGATTACCTGTTAGTGTCTCGCCGAGCGCTTCCCTCGTAGACCCCTTGGAACTTAAAAACCTGATTCGTGGTTCGGGAGGAGTGTGTTCAAATGACGTCGAAGCGAGTCTTGGACGTTTTCTCTGAAACGCTAATGCAGGATGAACGCATCCTGAGTTCGCGGGAGCGTGAATTGCTAGGGAGTCTCTTGCAAAATGCAAAGCAAGCCTCCAGCGATCCACAAACTCAAAGCGCTGTGAATGCAGCGATTGCCCGTTCCGTCGGCGAAACGGTGGCGCAACGCGCCTTCACCTTGCTCGGCAGCAGCATAGTCGAACAGATTCTTGGCGGCAACGCTGTATGCGCCGCTAATCCGGAAGCTTCTTCGACGCCCGCAAAGCCAATACCTCCGGGTCCGCAACCACCCGGCGCACCCCTACCAGACGATCTGCCGCCTGTGCCGCCTGCCCCCGGACCGCAGCCCCCGGGCATCAGTTTCCGTGACCGCAACGAATCAGCGCGATTGACCGGGCGGTTGAGAAGCTCAGATAGCAGCGGAGTAGCTGTTCTGGATTCGCCGGAAGTGGTTCGGGCGCAATGGCTGGTGCTCGACGAATTTCTCGCGCCGCATGAGATGGGAAGCCTCATTCGTTACACTCTGGACCACGAAGGCGAGTTCAGGACCAGTGAAGTGATTTCACCGTCTGGTGTCCCGGGCATCACTGACTACGACCATCGACGCTCGCGGGTTCTTTGCGACCTCGGGGTTCAGGAAGAACTGATACTGAAGCGGGTTCGGTCGGTTTTGCCAAGAGTGCTTCAGCAGTTCGGGATTGAGGAATTCCCAATCACGCGATCCGAGGTGCAGATTACGGCCAGCAACGACGGAGATTTCTTCCGGGCGCATTGCGATGATTCGCAGGAGATGATTGCCTCTCGACGCATCACGTTCGTCTACTTCTTCCATCGCGAACCCATACAGTTCGATGGTGGAGAACTGCGGCTCCATGATTCGATGAATACCGGTAACCACCCCACCGCTGCGGGCAGTTATCAGTCGATTGTTCCACAGCAAAACCAGATCGTATTTTTCCCATGTTCCACCCTGCATGAGATAACTCCTGTGAGGTGCCGTTCAAGGGCTTTCGCGGACAGTCGCTTCACGGTAAATGGATGGCTTCACCAATAAAAGGCGAGGCATGGCTCGAGTGGATGGCAAGTATTACGGGGGCAGCATCGCGGCAAAGCCTAAGCGCGATTCTGCCTCCGGAGCAGTTCCATTGCTTATTGGACGAGTTGCCGCTCCATCTGATTCCAGGCCATCACACTGACGGCAAACGGCAACCACAAGACCAGCCGGACTCAGATTTCCTAAATCCACACTGTTCGATTCTTCCTGCTGGAAACGTACCGACGGAACTCGAAGCTCGGCGGGATCTGCTCGAAGGGTTTTATATGGGACGCAGCATGGCCTGGGTGCGCGATCCCTGCAGTGGCTCCTTACATCCGTTCTGGTTGGGGACGAGGACTGAATCGGTTCTTTCCCAAATCCAGGCTGGTGAGCTCAATCCGTCTTCGCTCCCATGCCAATTGCGTCGTGTCCTGACATCGGCTGGAATCTTGATTTCAGCGGGTGAATCGGAACGCCGCAGGGCCGAGTGGAATGCGATCTCTGAGCATGGCGCAGAAGTATTCCGCGAGAAGAAATATTTTCCTCTTTCCGGATTGATTCATCCATTCCACATAGCTGCCCTGCGCCGGTACTACCGTTACGCCATCCGCAAGGGAGCGATTTGGCTCGGCGACGACCAAAGCCCACGCCGCTATGTTGCTCATAATCAATCCGTCGCGCGCTACTTTCACCACCAGATTGCGAGTGTAGTGAGCGCCATCGCCGGGCAACCTGTAAAACCCTCTTATGTTTACCTGGCGTCGTATCTGAGTGGTGCCGAGTTAAAGAAGCACATCGACCGCGAACAGTGCGAGTTCAGCGTGACACTGTGCCTGGACTTTTCCCCTGAACCGAAATCGGCAACCCCGTGGCCGATTCGATTGGAGACGGATCACGGGAATATCGCGGTATATCAAGGATTGGGTGACAGCTTACTCTACCGAGGAACGAGCGTACCGCATTACCGGGACATATTGCCCCAGGGGTATACCTCGACTTCCATATTCTTTCATTATGTCCCGGAGAATTTTTCTGGACCGCTTGACTAGGGACCGCTGACCGGCAAAAGAGAGAAGCTCATTGCAAGCCGGAAATAATGTACAGCACCGACATAACCTTATAGTAACTATAGGCAAAACGTGTTACATCGTGGCTTACCACTACCGGAGAAATTAAAACCAGTCCCGCAGCAGTATCGGGCTGCAAGTCTTGTATAAAAGTTTTTTCGCCTGTCGCTACATTGACCTTATATATTTTTGTAGGAATTTGGCGCGGAATATGCCCGTAGACCGCGGAGTCGTCTTCCGACCATTGCAGCGGAATAAATCCGGGTTCCAACCCCGGAATCCTGTGCGGAGCCACCCCCCCCGTGGAATAAACCGTGGCGGTGGGATCGTTATTTCCAATAATATATTTGGCATCTGGCGAAAGCAGACCACCTGTGATTCCTTCGGGCGTCACAGGATTCAGTTTTCCTCCATCCAACTCTAAGATATAGCAGCGCACTCCGTGGCCAGGTTCGTTCCCATTAATCGTGATTCTCTTTCCGTCTGCCAGAAAATGAGAGACGCCATTGTGGACCGTTTCCAGGCCAGCGACAGGAATACTCCGGGGCTGACCCGGCCCGACCGGGTAAAGATTAATGCGCCCTGGGCTTCCGGCAATGATTGAGATGGCCCATTTGCCATCGGGTGAAAGGCCGCCCGCGCTGCCTTCGCCCAACTGAATGGGAGAGGTTCCATCGAGCTTACGAATCGCAACCGAATAGTTTGGACCGGCAGCCTCGCTTGCGTCCTCGAACAATACGGATTGGTCGTCTCGCGAGATATCCTTCGCCACATCCCAATCATGCCAGGAAATATCCGCTGGTTTGCCTCCGCGGGTGGAAGTCGCCATGGCTGTGCGTTCCGCATCCAGGCTCACAAGAACACGGCCATCCGGCGCCATATCTTGCAAAGTTAAACCCGCTGGGATACTTAACACGGTCCTGATTTTTCCCGCGGTGGTCACAGCCATTAAACTGCGCGTATAACCGCTAACTGCCGCGGTGAACCAAATTTCTTTTCCGTCCGAACTCCAGGCCAATCCATCCGCTGAATCCCAATCGCGGGAGAGGGTTGTCAAGTTTCCGGCGAGATCTATCATGCCAACAGATCCGCGATCGTCCCACAGCGACGGATGGTTTATGAAGGCGATTCTGTCGCCACGAGCGGAGATCCGGAGGTGACTGATCCAACCCTTGCCCTGAAATATGACGTGACTGATCGGATATTCGATTCGATCCCGGCCATTTACGCGGTGGACAACTGCCAGTTCGCCTTTGGAATCCCAGTCGGCCCAAGCCACGTCCTCTAAAATCTCTCGCGGCGACCCTCCGGCAAGCGGTGCGCGAGCCAGAGTACCTTTTTCAATCTGCAAGTGCGACGAATGCTCGCCGTGCAGCGCCAAAGCCAACTCTCCATTCTTCGAGATTGCCAGTAGACTCGCATCGGTGACGTTGAGCGGTTGCGCCAGAAGGGAATCGCCGACGGTCGAGAAAAGCTGAAGCGCCTTGTTGTTCCACGCAGCCCCATAAACGATTGAGTGATAGTCAGGCGTAAAGCGCGCCGAATACACCGTACCTTCATCAAACGTTACGCGCTGGTACGCTGGATTCAGGAACTCTTTGCGTTGCGCCCGCATGGCGATTAGAACCAGAGCGACAACAAGCAACCCGGCGGAGACAGTCCACGGTAGCCAATTCGGTTTGGACTTTCGCAAGCCCCGCCACCCAATTCTGTCGTCGGAAGAGGTCGATAAAGTTTCCAGTGCAAATCCCAAGTCACGAGCCGATTGAAATCGGTTCTCCGGATCCTTCTCCAAACAGTGACCCACAATTTGCTGGAGCGGGGCAGGAATGCCGGGCTGTTCCACATCCAGTTCCGGGGGATCTTCCCGCAAAACTGCGGTGATCGTATCCACTTCCGTTTCACCGCGAAATGGGCGTCGTCCGGTCAACATCTCGTACAGAATTGCGCCCAGGCTGAAGATGTCGCTGCGGTGGTCGACCGCCTTTCCGCGCAACTGCTCAGGCGACATGTACGCGACCGTGCCAATGAGCGCCCCACTCTTTGTGACCGTGGTTAACTCTTCCACGGTGCGCCCCGATTCTTCAGGCGACGATTGCAGTTTGGCTACTCCGAAGTCGAGTATCTTGATCCGGTCGTCGGTTGTGATGAATAGATTTTCGGGCTTAAGATCACGGTGGATAATGCGCCGCTCATGCGCCGCAATCAGACCTTGAACTATCTGAAGAGCGTAGTTAGCCGCCAACCGGACCGGAAGTGCTCCATCCTGTAACCGCTCGCGCAGCGTCTTCCCTTGCAGGAGCTCGCAAACAATATAGGGGGTTCCACCATCAACCCCGACGTCATAGACCGCAACGATATTGGGATGATTGAGCGCCGCCGCAGCTCGGGACTCTAACTCGAAGCGACGAAGGTGGTCGGGATTTCCGCTGGAGCTGGCAAGGATCAGCTTCAACGCGACATCCCGCCCTAAGCGTTCATCCCTGGCACGAAAAACTTCGCCCATGGCGCCGGCGCCGATTTTCTCCAGTATTTGATAATGGTCTACAACTCGGCCAGTCATGGTCGGGGGCGCCCTCGCAGGAATGGTAGGGGTCCATGTCTATTGCCGTCAATAACAGAGGAGTAAACTCTGGTCGCCACCAGGAAGCCTTGCTCTGCGTAGCTTAGCTGTTTATTATCGATTACATGCGGGCGAGCGGAATGTCGATGTCATGCTATACTTTCGATTCGCCTGCAGAGATCGAGGCAAGCCTGTGATTCCCTTACGGGCGAATCCCGCGCCAATCAAGATTTTTAGATACGAGGTCTAACCATGTCNNGACGCCAAGCGCGGCAAGATTTTCACCCGCCTTATCAAGGAAATCAGCATCGCCGCAAAGAACGGCGGCGGCGATCCTGATACCAATCCTCGCCTGCGCGGGGCTATTCTCGCCGCCAAGTCCGAGAATATGCCTGCCGATAACATCAAGCGAGCCATCCAACGCGGCACCGGCGAATTGCCCGGCGCTACTTATGAAGAGTTCTCGCTAGAGGGCTACGGTCCGGGCGGCGTGGCCGTCCTGCTCGACATCAATACCGACAACCGTAACCGCACCGTCAGTGAGATCCGCCATTGCTTCGGCAAGAACGGCGGCAATATGGCCGAGGCCGGCGCTGTCTCCTGGATGTTCCACAAGAAGGGTGACATCGTGATCCCGAAATCTGCCGCTAAAGAAGACGACCTGATGAATATCGTCCTCGAAGCCGGCGGCGAAGATTTGCACGACGATGGCGAGAACTGGGAAATCCTGACGGAGCCTTCGGCATACGAAGCGGTTCTTGAGGCGGTGAAGAAGGCGGGCATTGAACCAGTGTCCTCCAGTGTCGCGATGATTCCTCAGAACTACATCAAACTGGAAGGTCACGCTGCTAATACCATGATCCGGCTCATGGAAGCGCTGGAAGACCAGGACGACGTTCAGAACTTGCACTCTAACTTCGATATCGATCAGAAGTTGCTGGAGGAAGTAGCCGGTTAATCCTGATTGCGCTGCGTTACTCGATTTTGTCTGAGCCGCCCTTGCCGGCGGCTCTTATTATTTTCGCGAATTTGACAGTCTGCGAAAGTTTTCAACACAATCGTGGATAAGTATGTGGAAAAGGTCTTCCTGACCTTCGTAAGTGATTCAGCAAGAATTGGTTCAGCTCTTTGCACTAGGGTGAGGGCTGGCACTTTCGGGGTATAAGCTTCCCGGAACTCGATCTGTCCCTGCACTTTCTGATCCGAGCCAGACTTTGAAACTTAGACTCGATAAACTTCTGGTCGACCGTAAACTGGCTGCTTCCCGTGAGCGCGCTCAAGCGCTCATCATCGCGGGAAAGGTTCTAGTGAATGATCAGAAGCTCGATAAAGCCGGCGCGCAAGTGTCAGAGGACGCCGTGCTCCGGCTACTCGGCGACGACCTGAAATATGTTGGCCGTGGCGGCCTGAAGTTGGAGCGCGCTCTCGAGTACTGGAATGTAGATGTCAGCGGCAAAATCTGCCTTGATGTTGGCGCCTCCACTGGCGGATTCACCGATTGTCTCTTGCAGCACGGCGCCGCGCGTGTAATCGCGGTGGACACTGGATACGGTCAGATGGACTACAAACTTCGTCAGGATCCCCGCGTTCGTCTCCTGGAAAAAACCAATGCGCGTTTCTTGACCAAAGACGCAGTGGGCGAGATGGTGGATCTCATCGCCGTCGATGTCGCATTTATTTCCGCGACCTTAATACTCCCTGCCGTTGTGAATTCCGTGCTTCCGTCGTCTCCGTCCGAACGTGTCGGACGCCAGATCATCGTGTTGGTTAAACCGCAATTTGAAGCGGGAAGGGAATTCGTCGGCAAGGGCGGCATTGTGCGAGATGAATCCGCCCAAATCGCTTCGGTGGAAAAGGTCAAACGAACGCTGCTGGACCTCGGCTGTTCCTCGTTAGATGTAATCGATTCGCCAATTCTTGGAGCGGAAGGGAACCGGGAGTTTCTTCTCAGAGGCATCTTCTGAACGCGCCTCCCAGGGGCTTTGGCGCGCGAAAATGAGACTCAGTTCCGCTATATCCAATGTTTTCGTCAGTAATTCTGTACAATTCTCTTTTTCCATCATCATGTCCATCTCGCCTTCGTCCCATTCGAAGCTTGCCGCTATTATTTCTCGTCCTGCGCGGGAGCAGGTTGGCCGCACCGTACCTGAATTGCTCACCTGGCTTCACGCTCACGGGTATAACGTCATCGTCGATCCTGAGACAGCCAAATATTGCAAAGGCGAGGAGGAAGTCGCTCGCTCGCAAATGGCGGCGAGGCCGCTTGATTTAGTCGTCGTTCTGGGCGGCGACGGCACTTTACTTTCCGCGGCACGGGCGACGGCCTCCATCGATGTGCCGCTCCTGGGCGTCAACCTTGGCTCGCTCGGCTTTCTCACCGACATTCCACTTTCCTCTCTGTTCGCTATGCTCGAAAAAATAGTAGAGGGAAAGGCCGCAGTAGAACAACGTTCCCTAATGCAATGCGATCTATTACGCGGCGAACAGGTCGCCGGCACCTATCTGGTCTTTAACGACGCAGTAGTGAACAAAACGACCCTCGCACGGCTGAATACGTACGATCTTTTTGTCGATGGAGTATTCGTCTCGAGTTATCGCGCGGATGGAATGATCGTATCTACCCCAACTGGATCGACAGCATATTCACTCTCTGCCGGAGGCCCTGTACTGATGCCGACCGTCAATGCCTTCGTAATCACACCGGTCGCGCCACACTCCCTCACTCACCGCCCGCTGGTCGTGCCGGATTCAGCCGTAGTCGAACTATTCCTGCGAAGTGATGAGGAAGTTGCTTATCTCAGCCTGGACGGCCAGCCTGGACTGGATCTGCGGGATGGCGACCGCGTCCGCTGCTGCAGATCCGAACACCACGTAAGTCTGTTTCGTACCGATCACGATTTTTTCCACGTTCTTCGCTCGAAGCTGAAATGGGGAGAGAGATAGGAGATAAACCGGTTCGAGTACTCCCCGCCGTTGTTGCGCTTACTTTCCAACTCACAACCTTCGCTGTATCGACCGTTCTAATCTGCCGCACTCAATTCCGCCGCATACATTTCATCCACGCGTTCCCGCCGCCGTATGACCTTCGCAGACTTTCCGCGTACCAAAATCTCAGCCGGTTTCGGACGACTATTGTAATTCGATGCCAACGACATTCCGTAAGCTCCTGCATCCAGAATTGCCAGCAACTCCCCTTCTTCAACGCGCGGCATCTGTCGATCGCGTGCAAAAAAATCTCCCGATTCACAAACCGGGCCCACCACGTCAACTATCTCTTGCTCTCGTTCGCGGCCCACCGTCCGAGCCTTAGCCGGCGAAACAACTGGCACAATCTCGTGATGCGCACCGTAAAGCGACGGCCGGATCAGATCGTTCATCGCCGAATCGACTACCAAGAACCGTTTTCCATCGTTCTCTTTCCGGTAAACAACCCTCGTCAACAGCACGCCGGAAGGCCCCACGATCGCTCGTCCTGGCTCCAGCAGCAAATGCACCTTCAATGCTCGCAAAGGGTTTGTAACAGCGCTCGCATAAGCTCGAACGCAATCCTGAAAGTTGAGCGCGCGCTGCTGATAGTCAATTCCAAGCCCGCCGCCAATATCCACGAAGTCGATCTCGTGTCCATCCGCTCTCAGTTCACCAATCAGATCGGCGACCCGTTCTACCGCTTGGGCAAAGGGAGCAACGTCGGTGATCTGGGAACCGATGTGCACGCTCACTCCTGTCACTCGCAACTGCCGAGCCCCACTTGCCTTTGCGTAGAGCTCGCGTGCGGCATGAACCGGCACGCCAAACTTATGTTTTCGTAATCCGGTTGAAATGTAGGGATGGGTTTCGGCAGGAACGTCCGGATTTACGCGCAGTGCGATTGCCGCCGATTTCCGATATCGCGCGGCGCACTCCGCCAACATCCACAACTCCGACTCGCTTTCAATATTGAAGAGCAGAATTCCTGCCTTCAGTGCCGCCGCCAGCTCCTCCTTGGATTTGCCCACGCCGGAAAACACGACACGCTTTGCTGCGCGTCGATCTGCCACCAACACCCGCTCCAATTCTCCGCCGGACACCACATCGAATCCGGAGCCTTGGCGCGCCAGCAGGCGCAGAATATGCAGATTTGAGTTGGCTTTTACGGAGTAACAAACGGTGTGCGGAATGCGCCGGAACGCACTTTCAAATGCTGCGAACCGCTCAGTAATTGTGGCCGCAGAATAAACGTACAAGGGAGTTCCATACTTCTTCGCCAGACTCGGAAGAGCAACCTCCTCGCAATGCAAATCCCACTCAGATTCGCGCCGCAGGATTCCCTTGCGACGCTCTCGAAAGGCAAATCCGGGCGGCCGTTCAATCCTGGGTTCTTCGCTGAGTGGATTCACTTCGGCGACTCGGAAGCCGGTGAGGAATTATCTTTTACCTTGATCGCCACCACGGTTTGATCATCGAATGTCTCCATCCCAGCGGAATGCTCGGCGACAGCTTTAAATAGCGTATTGACCACACAATCGGTCGATTTCCCCGTACACGCTTCAACGATTCTTTCTACTCGTCCCCGACCAAACAATTCTCCGTGACGACTACGCGCGTCCAGCATGCCGTCGCTGAAAAAGACGAACATATCGCCCGGTTCC
>PLUJ01000237.1 GCA_003165455.1 Acidobacteriaceae bacterium
TTTTCAATACTTTTTATCATCGCTACCCGATCCTGAGCGAACCGGACGAAAAACGAAAGCAATTCTTGCTGGCCACCATCGCTGTGGCAGGCCGTGAACTCATTCGCATATTAAACGTGATGGGGATTACCGTTCCGCCTGTCATGTGACTATAGAGTCCCCGCTCGAGAGCGTGGGAGAGATAGAATGACAGGCAATGCCCCAAATCTCCGGTCCAATTGGCTGAGCCGATTCTTCATAGGGCTCGCAGTTGTNNCTGAAGTGGCTGAGCGGATGGTTGGAGAGCGGACGCTGGTATCTCTCAGTTGTCGCAATTGTAATTGCCGCGGCAGGCGTGGCTTATCAAACTATCGCCTCCACGCGCGACCGGCGCTCCTACCCTATGCCGGGCCAGCTCGTCGACATCGGTGGCTACAAACTCCACATCGACTGCACCGGTGTTGGTTCTCCTGCGGTCATACTCGACTCAGGACTCGGTGACGGTTACACTTCGTGGCGAAAAGTTCAGCCACAGATTTCTCAATTCTCGCGAGTCTGCTCTTATGATCGCGCTGGCTACGGTTACAGCGACTCCAGTTTCCGCGCCCGTACCAGCCGAGTGTTCGCCGAGGAACTGCACGCCCNNAGCACTGTGCCGGGGTATCCCCGCCGTATGTTCTGGTCGGCCATTCGATGGGTGGACTCGACGTGCGCATTTACGCCGGCCTTTATCCCAGCGATATTGCCGGGATGGTTCTGGTGGATTCGTCACACCCGGATCAAAAGAAACGGTTTCCTCCGGCACTTAACGATATGGAGGGGACCTGGTTGCGCGAACAGGAATTTCTCACCTTAATTATGCCTTTCGGAATTCCGCGATTGATGGGTTTTTGTGCCAAAGACGTCGACGTGCGCGCTGCCGACTGCAACTTTCACAGCCAGCGCGAAGCTCTGGCGGAACTAAAATCCTTCAATGAGAGCGCAAATCAAGCGTCGACCACCGGCTCATTAGGAGCTATTCCCCTGGCGGTTCTATCCAGCGATCCCAACCGCCCGGAGCCGGATCTGCCCGAAGATCTGGTCGCGCCAATGAATAACACATGGCAGCAGATGCAGGAGGAGCTAGCCCAGCTTTCGACCAAAAGTACACATGTGATCGCCCGCAATAGCGGACACTACATTCAGCTCGACCGCCCGGATATTGTCGTGAACGCTGTCGATCAAATGGTTAGCCAGATACGAAAATCGCCCCAGCACGAAGCGTATTGAGAAAATTGTTTGGCGTCGATCACACCAACTCTCGGCGGAGATTATCCTTCTGAAAATTCCCCGACCTTCTTTTCTGTGGAAACGAAAGCATCAAGCTGTTCGTCCAGTTTCTTATATTCGTCCCCAAAGCGACTTTGAAATACTTTGAAGCAGTCAGCGTCTTCCCATCGATCGATTGTCATGAAAACACCAGGTCGCTGAGAAGATCGGAGGAGTTCGGTGCCTAAGTATCCATCGGCGCGCTCGAACAGCGCAGTCCAGTCTCCGCCCGCCCCGTACGCGGAGACGAATTCCTTTAAGTACTGCTCTCGAACTGAGAACTCCCAGAAGATGATGTGCATGCTTACCTCGCCTTCCTTAGACTGTGAGCCCCATGCAAGACGGACCCAAGGAGATTCGTTACCATATTGCCTCCTCTTCGGACAGAGTCCCGAGCAAAGTTTTGAGTGAGGCGGGTGTTTTAGAATTCTTCTAGCAGACGGAGGTAGACAGCGAAAATGTGCAGAAACATCAAAACTCTTTTCAACTTCGATCCGCCGGTAAACCAAGAAGAAGTCCGAGCCGCATCGCTACAATTCGTAAGAAAGATTACCGGTTTCAACAAGCCGTCAAAAGCGAACGAAGATTCTTTCTCGAATGCGGTGGAAGCTATTGCAGACATCTCGTCTCGCCTCCTGCAATCCCTTGAGACCAGCGCCCCGCCGAAAAATCGCGAAGAAGAAGCCGCCAAGGCGAAAGCTCGCGCGGCGGAGCGATTCGGTGACTGAAGCGAGGCGTCTAGCGAGAAAGTATGTTTTATGCTTTTCTGCCGGCAATTAATAAGCCCGCGCCAACAACCACCAAGACGACGCTGAGCGCCGGAGGTACCCGTTGATCGTGCTCGGTTGTAACTCCCACGTGGGCGTCGCCAACGCTCACGCCATGATGTTCCTGGTGCGGCATCGGGATGAAGAACGAGATGATTCCCAGGATCAACACAACGACTCCTGCTACAGCCAGACCTTTCATGCAAGCCTCCTCGCGCTAACTTCGCCAGAGAGAATTCGAGCCGTTTAAGCCCGCTTAAGATGCTAATTGCGAGAAAAAGGCTGGCAGGAGACCAAGAAATGCAGGGGATACCGAAAACCGGTCGCAGGCGCGGATACCCGCCCAGACCTACGCGTGGGAATCGGCGCTGGCACTGAAGCTAATTTGCGAATCCCTTGACGAACTCAACCAAGCTGCGCAGAGCGATACCCGATGGTCCCTTTGAGATCCAGGGTTTTTGATCTTCCATCCATGCCGTGCCTGCGATGTCGAGATGAATCCATGGCGTCTCTTCGGCAAATTCCTTCAAAAACATTGCCGCATTAATCGCCCCACCCCAGCGCCCTCCGGAGTTAACAATGTCTGCAATCGTGGACTTGATGTTCTCTTTGTACTCGTCGTCCAGCGGCAGTCGCCACATTTTCTCCCCGGCCTCGTCGTTGGCTTTATGCAGACGCTCATAGATGGCATCGTCATTCGCGAATACGCCAACATTGGCGTAACCGAGAGCGACCACAACCGCTCCCGTCAGCGTCGCCGCATCGACTAAATGCGTGCAGCCCAGTTGCCGAGCATAGTACAAGCCATCCGCCAGAACCAGGCGTCCTTCCGCGTCCGTATTGATGATCTCAATGCTCTTGCCCGACATGGCGATCTGAACGTCTCCCGGCTTCTGTGCTTTTCCTGAAGGCATATTCTCCGTCGCACAGACGATGCCGATTACCTTCACCTTCGGCTTCAGCAGAGCGATGGCCCGCATGGCGCCGATCATGGTTGCGCCCCCGGCCATGTCGTATTTCATCTTTTCCATGCCGTCGGCAGGTTTGATCGAAATTCCTCCGGTATCGAAAGTAATTCCTTTGCCCACCAAGCCGATCACAGGCTTCGCGGGCGCTCCGGTTGGCTCGTAGGTCATCACGATGAGCGCCGGTGGTTCGTCGGAACCCTGAGCGACGCTCCAGAACGCGCCCATTTTCATTTCCTTGATTTTGTCGGCGCCGTACACCTCACACTTCAATCCGACCTCCTCCGACATTTTCTTTGCGCGCTCAGCGAGAATCGTCGGCGTCATACGGTTGGAGGGTTCATTCACCAGGTCGCGCGTAAAGTTCTGCGATTCGCCGATGACTTGCGCTTCCCGCGCCGCCTTTTCCAAGGCACCGTGGTCGGCGTTGCCCCCCGTCACCACCGTCAAAGCGTCGATCTTCTGATCCTTGCGATCGCTACGGTAGTAATCCGGATCGAAGTTCCCCACCAGCGCCCCTTCTACGATGGCCCTTACCGCTTCCTGCGCGGGAATATTCGGAGGCGCGATGAAAGCGAAGCTGCGAATTCCACGGGTTTTGAGCGTGCGTACCGCCGCTCCTGCGATGCGACGCAAATCATAAGCGGTGAATTTCTTGGCAAGACCGCCGCTAATCAGCAGCAGGCGCTTGGCCTTCACGCCCGCAGGCTTATGCAGCAAGTTGGTTTCGAAGGATCTTCCGGTCAGTTCGCCGCTAGCCAGCAAGTCGGCCGCAACCGACTGCACTGCCGCATCGCCTGTAGCTAGTTTGAGTTCGGGATTGTCTTTTTTCGCGGACTTGCCGTTCGTCGAGGCTTCGGATTCGTTTCGATTCTTTTCAGCATGATCGAGTGCAATCACTACGAGGGCTTCGGTCTCTAGTTCAGCAGGCGTTGAGAATGAGAGAGTCGTTTTCATAATATTTTATAAGTTTCGGAGCACCACTCCAGTATCGTCGGCCAAGGGTAAGAGCGCAAGTTTGGCAAAGTGCATTGTTTGGCAAAGTACATCAGCGCGCTTTTCCGTCATCCTTAGGCGGTGCCGGGAACTTATTGAAAGTCAAGGCCGTATCTAAAACCGGCAGTTTAAATATGCTCGTTGCCACTCGCTGCATGGGCGCGCCGGGTGACGGTCTCTAGCTGGGTGCGGTATGATTCCATCCCATAGCATGCAGAGGTTTATCTAATGAAGATAATGCGGTGGATTATTGTTTTTCTTCCAGTGGCAACGGCGTTCGTAATCACTGTGGCCGTAAGGGAACACGCTGCGCATGCGGCCCCGCCCCAAGCGGCAGTTGCACCGGCTGCGCCGTCTCCCCTATCCGCCGCAGTTCCGACGGACAGCGACGCTCTCTCCATTCCTGACACGACACTGGCCATCAATTCAGCCGCTCCCATGTCGCAGCGGGTAGTTCATTACACGATTGATGCCCACTACAACGCCACCACGCATACGGTTGATGCGAACGAGGTGCTCACCTATCACAATTTAACTGGGCAGTCCCTCGATCATTTTCCATTTCATCTTTATCAAAATGCGTTTGAACCCAACTCGACGTGGGTGCGTGAGGCGAAGGTTGCGGGCAGCCGCGACACCGGTTACGACAAGTGGGAAGCGAAAGAATACGGCGCGGAAGATATTAAGAGCCTGGAAGTTGTCGGACAAGGCGATCTCACTTCTCAGTTGAAATATATCCAGCCTGATGACGGCAACAAAGACGACAAGACGGTCATAAATTTGCAATTGAACAAGCCGATCGCTCCCGGAGAACTGGTGCAATTCAAGATTGCATTTCAGACAAAGTTCCCTGAAACGCAAGCTCGCTCCGGGTGGAAACGCGATTTCGTACTGGGTGGGCAATGGTTTCCAAAAGTTGGCGTGTGGTGGCATGGGGCCTGGAACTGTCATCAGTACCACGCCATGACGGAGTTCTTCGCCGACTTCGGCGTGTATGACGTCAAGCTGACCGTGCCTCAGGATGAAGTGGTGGGCGCGAGTGGAGTGAAGCTATCTGAAACAAGCAATAATGACAACACCCGCACTTACACCTATCACGGCGACGACATTCACGATTTCGCGTGGACCGCAAGTCCGCGCTACAAAGTGAAAGAAGCCGTATACCAGGGGCAAATGGGGCCAGTCCAGATGCGCATCCTGATGCAGCCGGCGCACTGGAGTCAGGTGGATCGTCACGAAAAGATTCTGCGCGAATCGCTTGAACACTTCGAAAGCTGGTACGGCCCTTATCCCTACAAAACCATCACACTGGTCGATCCCGAGCCAGATTCTGCGGCGGGCGGCATGGAATACCCCACTTTCATCACTGGCGACACCAGTTGGTTTATGCCGGCCGGATTCTATTTACCGGAACTCGTGGTGGAGCATGAGTTTGGTCACCAGTATTGGTATGGCATGGTGGCCACAAACGAATTCGAAGATGCGTGGATGGACGAGGGCATCAACAGCTATACCGAAGTGAAAGTCCTGGACTCCATTCTCGGAAAGAATACTTCGATCATGAATGTGGCGGGAATCACCATGGGCGAAAGGGAAGAGCAGCGCCTGAGTTATATCAGAGTCGCCAATGTCGATCCAATTGCACAGAAAGCTTATGACTACTACAGTTTCGGCTCTTATGGCGGCATCACCTACGGGAAAACCGCAAGCGTACTGTTAACTCTCGAAAGCATCATTGGCGAAGACACCATGGCGAAGGCGATGCGTGTGTACTTCATGAAATATCGCTTCACCCATCCCACCAAACAGGATTTTCTGGACACCATCCAGCAAGTGTCCGGCAAGGACCTGAAGTGGTACTTCGATCAGGCCATCTACGGGTCGCAGGTGATGGACTACAAGGTTTCCAAGATCGAGTCTTTTCCAGTGAACTGGTATGAGGAAAAGAAGGGTGGATTCCAGAAAGACGACAAAAACACGATCTACCGCTCTTACGTTTGGTTGCAGCGCAAGGAAGATTTCGTCATGCCAGTGGATGTCGAAATCAAATTCGACAATGGCGAAAAGATCCGCGAGCATTGGGACGGGGTAAGCCGTTGGACGAATTTTACCTACGACAAGAAAGCAAAAGTAGAATCTGCGGAGCTTGATCCGGATCACAAAATTCAGATTGACCGCGACGATTTCGACAATAGCAATACCGAAAAGGCAAAGAATAAGGCTGTTCACAAGGTC
>PLUJ01000095.1 GCA_003165455.1 Acidobacteriaceae bacterium
TTGTTGATTGTCATGGCACCTGTCGCGGGAGACAATCCTGCGAAAATTGCCGCCTGGCGCGCGGGATTTTGTCCCAGCCCCGCCGGCAAAACGTTGCCCATGATGCACTCGTCGACTTGATCGGAATTCAATCCGGCACGCTTCACCGCCTCGCGCACCACTACGGCGCCCAACTGCGGAGCGCTTATGTCGGCGAGACCACCCTGGAACTTTCCAACCGCGGTACGGCATCCGGAAATAATTACGACATCGTCAAAAGCCGCCATTGATCATGCTCCCGCGAAGATTTCGCAATTTCATTATAGATGCTGTAACCCATCGCGACGATCAACTTCATTCGCAGCGGCGGATTGTTGCTCGATCATTCTCGCGATTCCTATTTGCGTTTCCCCAAACTTTCAAAAAAGGATTTATCGGGGCATGATGATTGAAGTGGAACCGTACGCGCGCGGATTTTTTCTCATGCTTGCACAAATATTTTCGCCGCACCGCTTTTCAGTGTGACTTAAGTACAGCGTCGCTCGCTACACCTCGCACATTTTTTTCTTGACTTCATTTTTCATTAACTCTATACAATCAAATAGTTGCAACAAAACATTCGTTGCAGATTTATCCATGAAAAATGGAAAGGGAGAATAGAACCATGGCAACCAAGAAAAAGGCAAAAAAGAAAAAGCACTAACTTTTGTTCAGTGCGAAGTAAAAAGGGGACGCCGAAAGCGTCCCCTAAGTTTTTGCTCGCAAGCTTACGTCGAGTCTCTCAATCCATCAATCCATCGTTCTTCTCGAACGCTTGGCAGTATGCATTCCAATTGTTGGTGCAGGTTTTTCCTTGGCCGGACATAATCCTCGGAACGCGCAGAAGTTGCAATAGTAATTAGGTTTTGCTGTGAAGTTCCCTTCGGAGATGCCGCGAGCCACCGCCGCCACCCGGTCGCGCGCTTCTTCCAATTGAAACTCGGTTCGCTTCGATGAGATCGGAATGTTGCCTTCCAGGTTATGAAACGCTAATCCACTCACTTTGTAGTTCCACTTCTGTTTCGCAGCCATCGCGTAAATCGAGAGTTGCAAGCTCTCGTCCGCATCTTCCTGCGATCGAGCTTTTCCTGTCTTGTAATCCACCACAACCACGCTGCCGTCCGCTGCCCGATCGATTCTGTCGATCCTTCCCGTGAGCTTCGATCCGGCGATCTCGACGTCAAACCACTCTTCGGTGTGAAGAACCTCTGGAGCGGGAGTTGAATGCGTATCGTCCAGAAACTTCTTCAATTGCTCCAGTCCCTGTTCCAAATAAAGTTTCCGCTGATAGTCATCCTGAATGCCGGAAGAGGACAAATCATCCGTGAACAACTGCAACAGCTCTTCATCCCGCTTAGGCTTGCCCATACGAGTGGAGTCGTAATAAGTTCGCAACACCCGGTGCATGGCGGCGCCATACTGCATCGCCGCGTGGATCTTTCGGGACAATTTCCATTCGCGCTCGAACTTGAACTGCAGCGGGCAGGTCTCGTAAGTCTCAACTGCTGTAGCGCTCAACCGGGCATCGAGTCCAGAAGGCGGCGGGAGTGCAAACCACGCCGGTAATCGCGAGCCGGCCGGATGTGCCGGGTCCGCCCCCGCGGCGATTTCGATCAGCTCCGGCTGGGAAGCGTACGCTTCGCGCGACCGCAGCCACGACCGCAATCCCACGTTGCCGATCAATTCGCGCATGTAGCCTGCTGGAGTCTTATCGCGACCGATGCCCTGCTTTGCGTAAATATGCAGCGTGTCTTTGGCTCGGGTCATCGCCACATAGAACAACCGCCGCTCTTCCTGCTCATGAAGTATTTTGTCGCTTACCTCGAGTGTTGAACCGGCTTCACGCAATTCGCCGGGAAACTCCACCAGCGTCTCGTGGTAGCTGCAAGGGAACGAGCCGCTATTCGCGCGCAAGATAAAAACGTGGCGAAACTCCAGCCCCTTTGCCGCGTGGGCTGACATAAGACGCACGGCGTCGTCGTCCTCTTGCGCTGCCAGAGGAATCGCCCCGCCAGCCTCCCGAAAGAAGCCGAGATACTCGATCCACTCGCCCAGTTCGCGCGTTTTTGTGGTCGCTTTTTGCTCCCAATCCCGGGCGAATTTCAGAGCGGCCTGCAACACGGGGGACTCAAGGTCGAGCTTGAATTGTTTTCCAATCAGGCGCAAAGCCGCATACGCGGTCGCATTCTTCCCCGCGACCTCCTCGCGTGCCCGCAGAACGCATTCCAAAACCTCACGGCCGCCCTCGATGCCACCCAGCACCGATGCAAGCGGTACGTTCACTCCGTCGCGCGAATCTTTCGCGATCGTCCTCAAGGCCGAACGAAGCTGTTCCGGGTCCACACTGAACTGTGGCAATGCCGCGACTCGGAAAAGGCTCGCATCGTCTTTTGAATCGGCAACCGCTGTCACGCAAGCGAACAAATCCCGAACTTCAGGCGTATCGCTCACGTCCAAATTTTCAATGGAGAACGGGATTTCATGATCGGCTAACTCCTGCGCTACCTCATCTCGATTGGAGTGTGACCGATACAGCACGGCAAAGTCTTTCCATTTGCATCGTGAGTGCCGTCGCGTCTCTTCGATCATGCGGACTACATCCGGGGCTTCGGCAGTCTTGCCTGCGAACGAAATCGCCTCCACGGGAGATGTGGCTAATGCTTTTCCCGCTGTAAACGCGTCTTCTTCTCGCGCAGATTCCAGAGGTGCGCGCCGGTAAACAATTGCACCTGGTCCCGACCCGTTGGATGTAAATACCGCCGGATTTTTATCGACGATAGCGAAGGCGCATTGCAAAACCGGACTGGTCGAGCGGCGGTTCTTTCCCAGAACAACCAACTGGGTCTCCGGAAAGTGGTGCCTGAAAAGCTGGAAGGCGGCGCTCGATGCTCCCCGAAAGCGATAAATGCACTGATCAGGATCCCCTACTCCGAAGATATTCGACGGCTCCCCAGCGAGCTTCGACAAAATCTGGATCTGCGCGAAGTTGGCATCCTGAAACTCGTCGACGAAGATAAACTTCGCCCGGTCTCGTTCCGCGGCTAGAATTTCTTGATTGCAGGTTAGCAACTCGTGCGCCCGGGTGATCATGTGGCTGAACGTGCCGTAGTTTGCCTCGCTCAACCATTGCTCGGTAGTGGCGAACACTCGTGAGATTTCCTGGCAACGCGCAATTACTTCCGCATCGCTTAACTTTTCCTTTGATTTCACCACTCGATGCAGCAGAGACTCGCCTCGCTCCAGGCCCGCCACGTATCCTGCGTATTTTCCCGGGGGAACCAGTTCGTCATGGCAACGGCTCAGAAAATCCAGCAGATCGAAGAGAAACTTGCCAACGTTCACCGCTTTGACGTAATGCTGCAAATTCAATTCATGAATTCGCTTTCGCAGATAGATCCATAGATCTTTGTCATCGAGGACGCCAAAACCCCTGCCAGCACGCTTCAGAAGACCATTGCAATAGTCGTGGAAGGTGGTCGCGTGAATTTGCTTGCCTAGCAACGCGGTCACCCGATCGCGCATCTCTCCGGCAGCCGCCACGGTATAAGTTAAGGCCAAAACTTCCTCTGGCTTTGCATGGCCTTGTTGCACCAGGCGCGCGATGCGATGTATCAGAACCGAGGTCTTCCCGGTGCCTGCGCCCGCGATCACCAGCATCGGCCCATGCACGTGCTCGATCGCCTGGCGCTGGCGATCATCGGGCAGGAATTGCGACGAATGAGATTGCAGTTTTGCGACAGCCATTTGCGGCTCAGAATATCACTTGGCTCAGGCAATGCGGCCGACGAGTGGGATCAAAGAGCAAATAATGCGGAGGCCACGACGGCTGTCGCCGCGATCGCGGCAGTTTCGGCGCGAAGAATCGTGTTCCCCATCGAAGCCGAAATCCAGCCAGCCTCTCGAAATGACGATAATTCGTCTTCTGCCCAGCCGCCTTCCGGACCAATGGCGAGCGCAAACAAACTGTTTGATGAAGACCTGCCGACAACATCTCGAAGCAGCGTTTCTTCTTCGGACTCCGCCAGAACGATTCGGCAGCCGTCCGGAACATTCAACGCCGCGGAAAGTTTGAGCGGCGCGACGACCTCCGGAGGTGAGGCGCGGCGGGATTGTTCAGCGGCTTGACGCGCAACCCGCTGCCAGCGTTCAATCCGCTTGCCGGATGCCGCGGCCAAATGCGAGTCCGTACGCCGCGAAATTACTGGAATAATTCGGGCTACACCAAGCTCCGTACATTTCTCGATCGCCCACTCCATACGGTCAAACTTAAATACGGCGACGAGAAGCGTGATTTCCGCTGACTTGGCAAACGGTACCTCTTCCGCTAACTCAAATTCGACCCGGCCGTCTTCCACCAGCGAAATTCGGCCGCGGCGGACTACGTCTGCGGTAGAGATATCAAATTCCTGACCTACGCGAGCTCTGAGCACACGCGCCAAATGATCGGCATGATCTCCGAGAAGAGCGGCATGATCTCCTGAAAACTCATCGGCAATCCAGCGGCGGCGGGTCACAAGGATGTCCTCAGGTGTTCGACGAGTATCGCGGGTAATTTCTCACCGCAAGCAGCGTTTGCTCAAATGCTCAGATCAAAGCTAGAAGTGCGCTACCGACTAAGAGAGAACTTCTTAGTCAAACATCTCTTTCATTTTGCCCAGCAGCGATTTCACCACGGGCTGGTTGTCCACCTTAGCCGTGAGCTCCAACTCCTGCAGCAGCTCTCTCTGGCGTTTATTCAGCTTGGTTGGAATCTGGACGCGAACTTCCACGTAGAGATCTCCCTTGCCGTGTCCATTCAGCACGGGAACTCCCTTGTTGCGCATGCGAAACGTTGTGCCGGGCTGGGTTCCGTCGGGAATCTTGAGCGTGTGCTCGCCTTCCAGCGTGGGTACACGAATCTCCGCGCCCATCGCCGCTTGCGTCACCGACAGCGGGACAGCGCAGTGCAGATCGTTCCCTTCCCGCTCGAAAAAAGGATGCTCCTTGACGTGCAACACCACGTAGAGGTCGCCCGCCGGCCCCCCCGAGAGGCCGCTCTCCCCCTGCCCCGTGAAACGAATGCGGGTTCCGTCCTCGACGCCGGCGGGAACCTTGGCATCCACGGTTCGTTGCCGAAGAATGCGGCCTTGCCCCTTGCACTTAGGG
>PLUJ01000021.1 GCA_003165455.1 Acidobacteriaceae bacterium
GGCAATAATATACTTGACAAAATAGACTATTCGGCCTAAGATTCAAACATGGAACCGAAAAGCCTACAGCAAGCAATCCTCTACTTCGTCAAGCCTGAGAACTGCCGTGAGTACCTTGTGGCCCGTCGCTGGCCGGATGGCGTTGTGTGTCCCCGCTGCGGTGGCAAGAACGTTCTATTCTTGGAGAAGTACAACCGCTGGCACTGCCGCGAGANNGAACGGCATTAGCTCTTGGGAAATTTCCCGCGCTTTGAAAGTCACGCAAAAATCCGCATGGTTCATGGATCACCGAATCCGTATGGCCTTGCAGAGCGGTAGCATTTACAAGATGGGCGGACCCGGCAGCGAAGTGGAATCGGACGAAACTTTTATCGGCGGCAAGGCTAAGAACATGCACGCTGCCCGACGCGCCCAGTTTAAGGTTGCCCGTGAGACTTCCATGACTGGCGATGCAAACCTTGTGAATAAGACTGCCGTGTGGGGCGTGCTTGACCGTGAGCAGCGCAAGGTTCGTGCCACAGTGGTCCCCAAGGTCAATCGTGAGGCTTTGCAGGTTGCCGTGCTGAATCAGGTAGAGCACGGCTCGAAGATCTATACCGATGAGGCTCCGGTTTATAAATCTCTGCCGAAGGAATACACGCACGAATTTGTAAACCACGTTGAGAAGTACGTTGACGGGCGCGTGCATACAAATGGACTTGAAAATTTCTGGAGTCTGACAAAGCGCACGCTCAGCGGCACATACGTTGCCGTGGAACCATTCCATTTGCATAGGTACTTGGATGAGGCCATGTTTCGTTATAACAATCGTGGCACCAAGGAGAATCCTCTCAATGACGCGGATCGCTTCGATCTTGCCGTTCGCCAGATTGTGGGGAAGCGGCTCACCTATGTGGAACTAACTGGTAAGACACCCGATGCGAGGAATGCGACGCCTGAGCCATTCTAATCCGTATCGCCAAAAACGTGGCCGTAAAGTAAGAAAGCCCTTTTCCCCAAAACTCGCATCTGATTAGGTGATTGACGGCGCATCGGTACCATGTCTATCGTAACGGTAGACATGGTCTGCCGATATCTGCCATGTGTGCCGTACCGCCGTCACGATTATGTAACGGAGCGCAAATTTAACAATCGGGATTGACCTTCTGTGTTATGATTCCGCGCTGAAATGGCGTTGCAAACAAAAGGCTTCCTGAATGACAGGCAGCGCCGCCGCCACTTCACCGAACACGGGGCAGATTTTGGCGCAATGGATGCTAAAGAATACGAGGAACTTGCCGATACGTTTTTGGGCGGCCCCGCACCATTAGGCAGTGCTCACGAATGCACACGAAAGATGGGAGACAAGCTGAGATACGACCCCACAACCCAAGCTTACGGAGTTCTCGACAGCCGGGGAGTTATTCGGACTTTTTATAAGCCCGTTCCTTGCGCATCATTGTCTGCCGCAAGCCGAGTTGCGATGCAGTCAACAGGACGGTGCCACGGGCACGCAAATAATTTTCTATATTTTCAATCGGAGTGCAGACGATGGTAACCGAAAACATTGCGAATCTCTGTCCCGTATGTGGTTTTGAAATGGACGATCCACCACGTGACTACAACATCTGCCCATCTTGTGGAACGGAGTTTGGCGTTCACGATCTGAACGCTTCTATCGCTGAATTACGCGCGGCGTGGATTGCTACTGGCCCGAAGTGGTGGAGCCAAACCGATCAGCCACCAGGAGATTGGAACCCATTCCAACAATTGGCTAGGGTAGCCGGAAACGCGGGTCTCGTCGTAACGGGCGAATCTGTCGTTCTTATTGTTTCCAGTTCCGCCACTCATGTTGACGTACAGGGCACAGAAACCGTGTTCAAAAGCCTGCCCGTCAGGAAGTGGCCTCAGTGGGCTGGCCCGGAACCTGCGCTACTCTCAGGTACACAATCCTGAGTGGAATTTTTGTGACGGGTTGGCTATCTACCGATAAATCAAACCAATAANNCGGGGAAACCAATCGGTGCGACAAATCCGCTTCCGTGATCGTCGTCTCCCTCAAAGCTTATGGGAACAACTATTGATGGCATTACCGCACCTGAAGGCGTCGTGGGGACAACAATAATTTGAGACGAACCCCTATGAATGCCGGACTTAAACATAACAACCAGCGTGGCATTAATCACGGTGGGTAACATTATTTCAGTGATTCCCGTCACAGTCCATTTGTCTACCACGCGAATAAAGCTCACTACTCCATCGACTTCGTTGAGAGCCTTTTCGCACAGAAATGCTGCCGCTAAATAGGGACCGCCCATGACTGGCATAGCGCAGACATCATACAGCAAGGGCGTATAATTTCGCACATGAAACCACTCCCTGCGCCGAACGTTCCCGGCAAGACTGAGTTCGAGCGATTCGACAACGCTGTGCGCCAAGTGCTCACAGTATCCAAAACGGAACTACTCAAGCGAGAAGAACGAGAGAAGTCCCCGCAAAAGAATCGAACGACAAAGACGAGAAAATAGCAGTTAACGTGGAGGTATCTTGTGCGTCCCTGCCTCTTGGCTTGTTGCTGCATTGCACTGTTTGCCCTAACTCTTAATGTTCGGTCTCAGCAGACAGGAGCAGCAGGAGGATGGCACGGCCAGCCTTGTACTGAAAAGAACCCGAAGCCAGACTGCCTCCCGATTCCGCACCTCATCTCGTCACCACCTCCTACATATAAAGCTAAAGTCGAAAGGGAATGCGTCTTGGCTTTGGTCGTGGACGAGAAGGGGAATATCGCGGACATTCGCGTGGTCAACAGCGTGGGCGCGGAACTAGATGAAAAAGCTATTGAGGCCGTAAGGAAGTGGAAGTTTGAACCCGCCTACGACAAAACCGGGAAGCACGTTTCATCAAGACTCCCCGTGGAAGTCCTATTCAGGCCCTAGATCGTCTCCGTTTTGCGAAGTATATTATTGCCCAATGATGTCCAATGCGATTC
>PLUJ01000185.1:0-23897 GCA_003165455.1 Acidobacteriaceae bacterium
GAGCTGATGCGGCTGAAGTACGGCATCGCCATCGCCGGAATGCACGGTAAGACCACAACAACCTCAATGGTGGCGGCCGTGCTTGCGGGGGGCGGGCTGGATCCCACTGTGGTTGTGGGCGGCCGCGTGGATGCGATGGGGTCCAATGCGCGTCTGGGAAAGTCGCAATATCTGGTGGCGGAGGCCGATGAGAGTGACCGCTCGTTTCTGAAGCTCTCACCGATTTTATCGGTGGTGACCAACATTGACCGCGAGCACATGGATTGTTACCGCAACATGCGGGACGTGAAGAATACCTTTCTGGAATTCATGGATCGAGTGCCGTTCTATGGCATGGTTGTGGCTTGCAACGACGATCCGGTATTGAGAAAGCTCTTGCCGGAGGTGCGGCGGCGTACGGTGACATACGGGACCAAGCGCGGATCTGATTTTTTCATCAAGTTAGGAAGCGGCTGCGCGCCGGCGATGGGTCCAACCAGTGGGCCGCTGAGCCGCTTTCACGTGAGTTATCGCAAGAGAGATTTGGGAGAGTTCACGCTGCATGTGCCGGGATTGCATAACGTTCTGAACGCGACGGCCGCCATTGCAGTGGGAATCGGGCTGGATGTGGATGTGGAAGCGATCCGAGCGGGGCTCGAGCAGTTCCGCGGAGTAGACCGGCGCTTCCAATTGCGCGGGCGCGTGGCGGGGGTGAGTGTAATTGACGATTATGGGCACCATCCTACTGAGATCAAGGCGACTTTGGCGGCGGCGCGCCAGTGCGGGTTTCGCAAAGTGCATGTGGTGTTTCAGCCGCATCGGTACACGCGCACGCGCGATCTGATGGAAGAGTTCACCACGGCTTTTGCCGAGGCGGACTCTGTGTTTGTGCTGGATATTTATGCGGCGAGCGAGAAGCCGATTGAAGGAATCAGCGCGGAAGCGTTGGCTCACGTGATCTGTGATAAGACCGGCAGAAGCGCCGAATATGTGAGTTCGTTCGCTGATGCGGCGAGCGCGGCGGCTGGGAGAGCGGGTGATGGGGATATGATCCTGACTTTGGGAGCGGGAAGCGTGTCACAGTTAGGGCCGATGATTCTCGAGAAGGTGCAAGAAAAGCAGTTGGTGTAGGCCGAGCAACGGGGTAGAATGGCATATGAGCATGTGTATGCTCATATGCATATATGCTTTTCGAAGTGGAGATTCGATGAAAACCGCGCGGCTGCAGGTACTGACAACTCCCGCCTTTCGGGACTGGCTTCGCAAGGAGGCCAGGAACGCCGGCGTAAGCGTGGCGGAACTCGTCCGCACGCGGTGTGAGCATAAACCCACAGGCGAAGAACAAGCCGTTGCCAAATTAGCTTCGCATCTGCACAAAGAAGTGCGAAAGGCGCAAGTCTCGCTCAGAAGCGGCTTGGCCGAAGCCAACGCTGTGCTGGATGAACTAAGAAAAGAGCGCGAACGCCGGCATCGTGCCGTGAGCCGCTGATGAGTGTTCTGACCCAGGCTATCGACGCGATCAAGGAAGCGCTGAAACTCACCGACGAAGTCAGGCGCGCCGGCGAAACGCTGAAAGAGTTGGCTCAGGAAATGCGCGACCACGACCGCCGCATCACTCGCCTTGAAGCGCAGTGGGAGACCGCTGCCATGCTATCGCGAAGACAGTTGGAATAATCCAAACGAGTGCCATTGCCGCGGTAGAAATTCCACAAAATTGGCTGTCTTGTCTGTTCATTCTTTATCGCTAACGGATTGATTTGTCATTCGTCCAATCGCCATAAGGAGCGAGATCGATGAAATCTACACATGCCTGGGGGTGGTTCGCAGCTGGAGTTGTCGCGCTGGGACTAAACGGCGTTTATCACGATTACGGCGCGCCCTGCGCACATCGGACCTTGGAAAAGCTTATGGAGCGGATTGTCGAGCCATCAAGGTCCGTGATCGCGCTGGCTTCCGACCATGCTGATTGGTTCATGGCCAAAAGCGGGATCGTAGCCGCACGGACGGAGACCGCAGCTTGCCGTTTAGGCTCTACGAGAATGCACCTGCAAACCAAAGTGGGTCGCAATCGCATTGAAACCTCTCGCTTCGAAAGGATTTCGGCTCGCGAAGAAATGGCAATCGCCAGGATGGAAGCAAACCGAGTTCGCATCCAGGAGCAAGTCGAAGAGCACGTGGCCCGAATGCGACCGGTGAGGGTGTTTGATTCATCGATGTGTCGGCGAGTGCGAGTCAATGTTCCGCATATTGAGGGTTCAGCTCCCGGGGTGCACATCGAAAACGTAAGTGCGCAGATAGACTAAGCGCTCGTAGCGTTCGGCTGGCAGCGGTACATTTCAAGCATTCTTCCCTGACAAGACAATTCCAGCGGCTGGGACGGGCGAATGCGCCCGTCCCCACAATTTAGTCAAGTTAATCAAGCCAATGATGTCCAATGCGATTCCTGTCTGTGCAAAACCCCAACATTTTTTATATCTCAACCTCTGAAAAAAAGTTATAGTTTGAAGGCTCAGCGATTCCACAGCGACAACTGACCTGAACTGATGGCGCGGAAATCGGCACCGACCATCTTGCAGGAGGAGTTGTACCCACCCAGCGCCAACGCCGCGCGCGAGGAGATTGACGACGCGCGCCTCGTCGACCTGGACGTGGATGAGGAATCCCCATTCCTGCGCGGGCAAAAGCGCGTCTCCGCCCGCCGAAGTTCTCTCCCCAAGAAAACAGCCAATGGATTGCTGTGGGCGCTGGTAGTTGCGACCGTTTTCTGCATTGCGGGATTCGCCATGGCTGCGCTGTATCACTACGGCGAACACTCCTGGCGCTTTCGGGTGGAGTCGAGCGACAACATTGAAGTCACGGGAATGCAGAACGTGACCAAGTCGCAAATCATGGAGGTGATGGGCGCCGATATTGGACGCAACATTTTCTTCATCCCCCTGGCTCAGCAGAAGGCTCAACTGGAGCAGATTCCGTGGGTGGAAACTGCCAGCGTCATGCGGTTTGTGCCCAATCGGTTGAAGGTTGAAATCCACGAGCGTACGCCAGTGGCATTTGCTCGTGTAGGACCGCGGATGGAATTGATCGATGCGGGCGGGACCCTCATGGAACTCTCTCCTAAACATAAGTACTCGTTCCCAGTGATTGTAGGAATGAATCCGGGCGAGCCGCTTTCGACGCGAGCGCCTCGCATGAAGGCATACGGCGAAATGGTGCGGGAACTGGATTCCGGTGGCGCACGCTACTCGCAGGAACTCAGTGAAGTTGATCTTTCCGACCTGGAGGACGTAAAGGTGCGCGTCAACGATCCCGCAGGCGACGTACTCGTGCACCTGGGATCGTCGGACTATTTGCCCCGCTACAAGATTTACATTGCGCACGCGCAAGGTTGGCGTCAGCAGTTTCAAAAACTCGAGTCAGTGGATCTCCGTTACGACAATCAAATTATCGTGAACCCGGATATGGAGCGGGCGGCGAGGCAGGCTCCGTTGAATCCCAACATGGCGAAAGCGGCGGCTGCCGCCGCGGGCGTAAAGCCAGCGGCATTGCTCACGCGAGTAGGGCCGAATGACCGAGCGGTGCCGAAGCCCGCTTTCGAGTTGACTCCCAAAAAGCTCGACGCAAAGGCTGGGTCCGTGCCTACGAAGAAGTCTTTGAGCAAACCGAAAGCAAGTAATTCTGCAGTGAGCCCCAAAATAGTCGACAGGCATTCCAGGGCGGATGAACGCGCAGCCAAGTCAGTTTCAGCGAAAAAGAAATCGGCCCATGCTGTAGCGGCGCGAACGGTTAAGGAGCGCAAAAAGCCTGCCGCGAAGAGTTTAGCAGCAACGGCCAAGCCGACGAGTGCGAGCGGCGGACAGAAACCGAGTCCGGCGATTGCGAAGACACAAAGCAGCCAGGAACCAAGCGATTAATTTTAATTGTTATTTTCAAGTAATCAGGGACTGATTCATGGCTAAGCAGCAAGGGAATGTTTTGACGGCAATCGATGTGGGGAGTGCGAAGACGTGTGCGCTCATGGCGGAGGTGACGGATAGTGGTTTGCGCTATCGGGGTCACGGAGTGGCGCAGTCGCGGGGCTCCCGCAAGGGCGTAATCGTGGAGTTGGAAAAAGCAGTTGCGGCAATTCAGAAGGCCGTCGAAGCCGCCGAAGACGTTGCTGGAGCGGCAGTCGAGCACGCCATTGTAGGGATTGGCGGATCGCACGTACGCGGAATCAATAGTCATGGAGGCATCACGCTGGGCACGCGTCCCAGGGAGATTGGACGCGATGAGATCAAGCAGGCGGTTGAGCGGGCAAGAGCCATTCCGCTGCCGGGAGATCGTGAAGTACTGCACCTGTTGCCGCAGGAGTTCATTCTTGACGATCAGGCCGGAGTTCACGACCCGCTGGGCATGATGGCAGCGCGGTTGGAAGTCCGAGTTCATCTGGTGACGGCGGCGGCGAGTGCGACGCAGAATGTAATCACAGCCGTGAATCGTGCTGGCGTGCATGTGGATGACACCGTATTTGAGCCTCTGGCTGCCGCCGATTCTGTACTGCGTGCGGATGAGCGTGAGTTGGGAGTGTGCCTCGCGGATATCGGCGCGGGATCAACCGAACTGGTTGTTTTCCTGCAAGGCGCGGTCGTATACACGGGAGTGATTCCACTGGGGGGCGATCACTTTACCAGCGATCTATCCATGGGGATGTGTACGCCGTTGGCCGAGGCCGAAAAAATAAAGAAAGTGTACGGGAATGCAATCGTTACGCTGATTCCCGAAGGCAACGAAGTGGAAGTGCCCTCGGTGGGCGACCGGGCTTCGCGGTTGCTTCCTCAGCGTTTAGTGGCGGAAATACTCGAGCCGCGCGCCCGCGAATTGTTCGAGATGATGCGTGATGCGCTGCGGCAGTGCGGCATGTTTGACGCGTGCCTCGCCGGCATTGTGCTCAGCGGCGGCGGGTCGCGCCTGCCGGGAATTTTCGATGTTGCCGAGTCGGTGTTGCGGCGTCCGGTGCGGCTCTCGTGGCCTACGCCGCTGGCCAAAATGCCGGCCACTTTGGCGGAGCCGGAATATGCCACGGTGCTCGGGATGGTGAATTACGGACAACGAGCGCGGGTGGCGCGTGGATTTCAAGGAGATCGGTGGGGGTCGCGGTTAAAAGCCATGTTGGTGGGATAGAAGGCGATCGGTGGTTGGCGGTGAGCGGTCAACTCTTAAATGAATCGTGGCTCAATTGAGGTGCCACTGACCATTCACCACTGGCCACTTGCCTGACGGCAAGAACTTAAATTTGAGGGTGAGCATTATGACAAACGATTCAAGCATTCGCATCAGCTTCAACGAAGAGCCGCTCAACGATGCCAAGATCAAGGTCATCGGCGTGGGCGGCGGCGGCGGCAACGCAGTCAACCGCATGATCGATGCCGGAGTCGAGGGCATCGAGTTCATCGCGGCCAACACGGACTTGCAGGCGCTGCGGATGTCGCGCGCGCCGGTCAAGTTACAGCTTGGCGTGAAGCTGACCAACGGCCTTGGAGCGGGCGCGAATCCGGAAGTGGGCCGCAAGGCGGCGCTCGAAGATTCCGACAAGATCATCGAAGCGCTCGAGGGTGCGGACATGGTGTTTGTGACCACGGGCCTCGGCGGCGGCACCGGTACGGGCGCGGCTCCGATCATCGCGTCGTTAGCCAGCGAGTTGGGAGCGCTTACCGTTGCGGTTGTCACCAAGCCATTCTCATTCGAAGGCAAGAGGCGCATGACGCAGGCGGATCGTGGCATCGCCGAACTGATGGAATCCGTCGATACCACGATCGTGATTCCCAATGAAAAGCTGTTGGCAGTGGCTGAAGATGCAGGATTCTTCGAATCTTTCCGGGTAGCGGATGACATTCTGCGGCAGGGTGTGCAGGGGATCTCCGACATCATCACAATTCCCGGCATCATCAATCGGGATTTCGCCGACGTTAAAACCATCATGGCCCGTATGGGCTATGCGGTAATGGGTACGGCAACCGCGAGCGGAACCAAGCGCACCATCGAAGCGGCGCAACGCGCCATCGCATCGCCGTTGCTCGAAGCCGGAGCGATTGATGGAGCACGCGGCATTTTAATCAACATCACGGGCTCGGCTTCGTTGAAACTGGCCGAAGTGCAGCAGGCCTGCAGCATCATCCAGAGTGCGGCGCATGAAGATGCCAACATTATTTTCGGAGCGGTGCTGGACGAGAAGATGAAAGATGCGGTGAAGATCACGGTGATTGCTACGGGCTTCCGAGAAATCCCTCGGGCGCAACGAAAGCCGGAGGTTTATTCCTCATTCGCTTCCAGCCACGAAGATGCCATGAATTTCCCGCAGGTTATGTCTCCCGTACCCCCCACGCCTGATCCTTTTTTCGATCCCGTACCCGAAAAGAGGATGGAAGAAGGGATGATGTCGGAATCGTCTTCGCTGGCAATGTCCCATGCCGGCGCAGATGTGATTTCGCTCGATACGATGAGAAGCGCCATGGTGGCGAACTTCGAGCAGGAAGACCTGGACGACCCGGCATTTCTACGCAAGCGCGGCGAAGTTATGTAGTTGAAAAGCCCGAAAGGCAGAGGAGGCGCAAGAACTGATTCACTCGTGCGGGTCACCTCCGACTAAATTGTTGGGGGGAAAGGAAGAGTCAGCGGGATCCGCCGGGGATGTGGCCGCCTTCTATTACAACTATCTCTACTAGGTTCCTGTATTATCCAAGCCGAAGCAATCTAGATCGTGAACCTTCGCAATCGTCGAGCTTGGATTGAGCGAATAAGCGGAGTGTCTCATGTCCCTCTCATCGGATTCATTCGGAGAGAGTCAAACCTGATTCAAACGGAAAGCCGGGAACCGTGGCGGAGGGGTACCCTTTCAAGTAACCGGACGTACATTACCTAAGACTGTGGAACCTGGGGAATTCGAGGTATCTCGCTGTTTCAAAACGGGTTACATTTTTCATGATATTTCTCTTATTGCAAACTTTGTCGTTGCCAGAATTAAGAGGCCGACCTTATGATCAGACAGTCGAGTCGCAGTTTTCGAGCATGCCGAGCCGGCATGTTTCCAGCATCTAAAAATGGGGAGTCGGGCAGGATGTCGAAGCAGGATTTGCGCGCGTTTCGTCTGGTTTGTGTATCCACTTTGATTTTGGTGCAGTGGGGCTTTGCGGCGCACGTGAATCCACGCGCGCTGAACGCTACCAAGCCGAAAACCACCAAGAAGGTAAGCGAAAGCCAGCATACCGCACGCCACATGCGGCACTTGGCACACGGCCGGACTATCTCCCCCCGAACTGCAGCCAGCCATACCTCGGGCCTGACTCGAACATCGGTTCGACCTGCTTCCGTTAGCCCCCGCCGACACACTTACCACGAACGTTTCTACATGAGTTCGTTCGCCCAGGGAATTACGGGCGGTGATGTCACGGATGGGGAAGATCCGGTAGTGCGGCAGGCCGCCATTGATGCCATGGGCAACATGAATGGCACCGTAGTCGCAATTGAGCCGACCAGCGGTCGTGTTCTGGCCATGGTGAACCAGAAGTTGGCACTTTCGAGCGGCGCGCAGCCGTGCTCCACCATAAAGCTTTCCGTGGCTCTGGCGGCTCTGAGCGAAGGGTTGATTTCGAAAGAAACCGAAGTCCCGCTCGGAGGGCGCAGCCGCATGAATCTGACGCAGGCTCTGGCGCACTCCAATAACGCCTATTTTGAGGCTTTGGGACGAAAATTGGGCTTCGAAAAAGTTGCCTACTATGCTCATCAATACGGCCTGGGCGAGTTGGCTGGATATGACATCCCCAACGAGCAGCTGGGAACCTATCCCGATCAGGAGATTTCTGAAAAGCTTGGCGGCGTCGGCAAAATGTGTTCCTTCGGCGAAGGCGTTTCAATGACGCCTCTCCAGTTGGGCGCGATGGTTTCGGCGATCGCGAACGGCGGCACGCTATATTACCTGCAACATCCTTCGAGTCCGGAAGAGGTTGTGAATTTCCAGCCTCGCATCAAGCGCCAACTTGATATCGCGCCTTTAATCCCGGAAATCTCCGACGGTATGGCCGGTGCGGTGCAATACGGTACGGCCCGCCGCCTGGGATTGAACTTCAGCGAGGAAGAAATTCTGGGTAAGACCGGAACCTGTTCGCATGAAGGAACTCGCTTCGGATGGTTTGCCTCCTATGCCAACACCAGCCGAGGACGAGTAGTAGTAGTGGTCTTTCTGCAGGGCGGACGGCCCACGTTTGGTCCGAAAGCAGCCGAGATTGCGGGGCATATGTACCGCAACCTCTATGATCACAATTTCTTCATTGCCGGTCCCACCCGGCCAACGGACTCAGCAACGGCTCTCCGCTAAGCCCGATTTAAGCTCACCCGAATGCAGACAAAGCTCCGAGGGAATCCTGTATTCCCTCGCAGAGTCTCTCTCCCCGCACATTGGGACGCCTACCCCCTTGAGGGTAAGGTGGTGCGAACCTCTGCCGATCTAGTACATAGACTTGGTTGCAGAGCCGTCCAAACAAACGACATCAGCGGCCCTTGCCAACTCACTCCTCAAAGTCGATTCTTAGCTTCATGAAAGAGCGATGTGCAGATGGAAATGGATGGGGCGCTAATACACGTTAGATACGATCACGGGCTTGTAGCGGTTTCCATTGTGCTGGCGGTATTTGCCTCATACGCTGCGCTGGATCTGGCGGGACGCGTATCCTCGGCGGGCGGCCGGACCCGAGCGATGTGGTTGGCCTGCGGTGCAACGGCTATGGGCCTGGGTATTTGGGCCATGCACTATGTGGCGATGCTGGCGTTAACCATGCCGATGGAAGTCTTCTATCACCTTCCCAGCGTAATGATTTCGCTATTCGCCGCGATTGTCGCCTCCGCAGCCGCGCTATTCCTGGTCAGCCGGCCGACAATGGGGTTCTGGCAGCAAGTTACAGGCGCGGTCGCGATGGGCAGTGGTATCGCGGAAATGCATTACATCGGAATGGCGGCAATGCGGAGCACATACTCCATCGGTTACGATAAAAAAATTGTTGCTCTTTCCATTGGCCTCGCGGTCTCAGTTTCTTTTGTCGCGATGAAGCTTGCTTTTCTGGCGCGCGATGAAAACCGTATGACCCAGCGCAAAATCATCAGCGCTCTGACGATGGGGAGCGCCATTGCCTCGATGCACTATACGGGGATGTGGGCCGCGAAATTTCACAATACGGGCGTCGCACCCGATCTGAGCCACGCCATCAGCCTTTCTACTGTTGGAGTCATGGCAATCAGCGCCACCTGTCTCTTTGTGCAGGGAGGGGCCATTGCGTCATCGGTTTTCGACAGATTCATTGCTGTCCAGAAAAACGATCTCAATACAGCCCGCGAGCGCGAACTCTACTTCCACACGTTAGCCGAGACGGTTCCCGAGATCATCTGGGCCGCTGACCCGAACGGCCAGGATGACTACTTCAACCAGCAGTGCTTTGAGTACACGGGGATGACGCTCGAAGAATTGCGCGGGACGGGATGGAGAGTGATCATTCACGCGGATGACTTGGAGGAGTGCTTCTCAAAATGGCAGATCGCTCTGCGAACGGGGGAACCGTATGACGTCGAATACCGAATCTGCGGAAGAGATGGGAAATACCGCTGGTTCCTTGGTCGTGCCAATCCCATCCGCAACGCAGCCGGAGAAATCGTGAAGTGGTTCGGCACCTGCACCGACATCGAAAACCAGAAGCAGCACCAACAGAATCTCGAGGGGCAAATCCAGGAGCGGACCCTGCAATTGGCGGAGTTGAATACGCGATTGCAGGAGGAGATGTTTGAAAAAGACTTCGCCCGCAATGAACTCGATTACCAGCACGAGAGAATGATGCGGGATCTTGAGAAACGTTCGGAGCGAGCTACCATGCTGGCGAAGTTGGGGGAGCTTTTGCAGAACTGCATGAGCCGGGACGAAGTATTCGCCGCCGCACTGGGCTATGCTCCCAGGATATTTTCCAGCTCGCGTGGAGCGCTCGCCTTTCTGAATGCTGGACGCACCTTCAGCGAAGTTGTTGGTTCGTGGAATGATTGTCAATTGTCGGCGATGGAGTTTGGCGCCACGGATTGTTGGGCGCTGCGTACAGGCCAGTCTCATCTGGTAACCGCGGGCGACTCCACGGCCCACTGCGCTCACGCATCGGGTTTAAGAAACACTTACCTGTGCATTCCTGTTCTGGCGCAGGGAGAAACCATGGGCGTCGTGCACTTTCAGTCCACCGAGGAGGTTCCCCAATTCGATCCTTCGGAGCTTTCCTTTAAGACAACGTTTGCAGGTCAAGTTGGATTGTCGATTGCCAATATTCGGCTAAAAGAGGCCCTGCGAACCCAGTCAGTTCGGGACTCTCTGACCGGCCTCTACAACCGGCGTTACATGGAGGAAGCGTTAGATCGGGAGGTTCGGCGCGCGAGCCGCGCGAAAAAATCGGTTGGAATCCTGATGATCGACCTGGATCACTTCAAACAATTCAACGATGCCTACGGACACGACGCGGGAGACACGGTCTTGCGCGAAGTCGCTAGATTTCTTGTGAAAAATGTTCGAGCCGAAGATTTTGTTTGCCGTTACGGCGGAGAAGAATTCCTCATTATTTTACCAACCGCCGATGTGGATGGCGCCCGGACCAAGGCCGATCGTTTGCGAACGATGATGAAGGAATTAAGGATTGTCTATCAAGGCCAAAAACTGAGTATGGTGACGTTGTCAATCGGGGTGGCCGAATTTCCGCGGCATGGAACTTCGCCAACAGAGTTGATGGCTGCCGCCGATGCCGCTCTTTATGAAGCGAAGAAATCCGGACGCGATCGGGTGGTCGTCTCGAATGTTCCTGCCCAAACGCGCGAAGAGTCAAAATCTGCGAGCAACTCGGCCTGAGAAGGAAGACTTACTGACGATTTGAAATGCTTTAACCTTTTCGCTCGTCTCGTTCCACCACGCCGTCTTTGATATTGATAATGCGGTGAGCGTACTCGGCAATATCGTGCTCGTGAGTGACCAGCACGATCGTGTTGCCTTCGCTGTGCAGTCGATCGAACAATGCCATGATTTCACCGCCGGTCTGCGAATCCAGATTTCCAGTGGGCTCATCCGCCAGAATGATGGATGGCTTATTGACCAGGGCGCGGGCGACAGCCACCCTCTGGCGCTGTCCGCCGGATAGCTCATTGGGTTTATGAGTCATGCGGGATTCCATTCCCACCGCCGTTAAGGAAGCTTTCGCGCGCTCGATCCGTTCCTCCGTGGGAATTCCGGCGTATATCAGTGGCAGTTCGACGTTGTGCAGGGCTGTAGCCCGCGCCAGCAGATTGAACGTCTGAAACACGAAGCCGATTTCCTTGTTGCGGATGCGCGCCAGTTCATCGTCGTCCAGCTCGCTCACCAGTTGGTTGTTGAGCCAGTATTCGCCTTTGGTGGGCGTGTCCAGGCAGCCGATCAAGTTCATCAATGTCGATTTCCCGGAGCCGGAAGGGCCCATGATCGCCACATATTCTCCGCGCTCGATGCGGATATTCACTCCGCGTAGAGCGTGTACTTGCTGCTCGGATCCCATGTCATAGGTCTTCCACAGGTCGAGGGCGGCGATCATGCACGATTGCGCGGGCATTGCCGCGTTTGCTGGGGGCATATTGATTACTTCGGCAGTTGCCATGTTTTTCTCCCGCTCCGGTGCCACTGAGTTCTCCACTTTTAGATTCGAATCCCGGGGCCTATCTCCATTACGACGGTGAAACCGATAAAGTTGCACTCAGCCTTCGGCCTGCTTCCGGCGCGTGCATCTGGATTGGACGGCTAAGCGCTGCGAAGGTCACGAGGATTCATCTTCCTTCTTGGGCGCAGAGTTGTCGATCTTGACGCTGCTTCCGGAACGCAGGGTCCGCAAAACCTTGTAACTGCCCGTAATCACCTCGTCACCATCGTTTAGGCCATTCAACACTTCGATGTCACTGGTGCCTGTAATACCGGTAGTGACAGGGACGAACTCCGCTTTCTTGTTTCGAATAACGAATACTCCCTGAATATCATCCTGCAGGCTCTTGCTATTAGATGCTGTTTCCTTCGGCGCGGGACCAGCCGCATGCACCGAGCCAGGAGTTGATTTCTCTTGTTCCAACTGCGCCTTGGTGCGGAGCGACAGAGCCTGGATGGGAATCGTTAAAACGCTGGCGCGCGCAGCCGTGGTGATTTTGGCCGTGGTCGAAAGGCCAGGCCGCAAATCCGCTGGCGGATCGTTCACTGTGACTACTACTTTGAAGTCCTTGGCCTCTTCGCTGGCTGTGGCCTGCTGCGAAGTGGCTACCCCGGTCGAGCGGACGATGGCGTTGTCTCCAATCTCGGAAACCGTGCCGTGGAATACCTTCTTTGGGATGGCATCGATGGTCACTTCAGCGGGTTGGCCCAAGTGCACGTTGACGATGTCTGTCTCGTCTACCTTAACTTCCGCGGTAATCACAGACATATCGGCGAGCGTCAGCAGGGTGCTTCCCAGCGCATTCTGGATGCCGATCACCACAGATTCGCCTTCCCGCACCGGAAGGCTCGTAACCACTCCATCGTACGGAGCTGAGTAGGTGGTTTTCTGTAGCACATCGGCCACTCGCGTTAGGTTGGCTCGAGCTTGAGCAACGTGACGGTCCGCCGAGTCTTTCTGAGCTTTCGCCTGTGCCACGCGAGCCCGGGCTTGTATGAGCCCTGAATCTGCGGTAGCCCAGGCATTTTTTCGGCTGTCGAAATCAGATTTCGCAATCAATCCATCTTTGAAGAGATCTTGCGCTCGAGCCCAATCCAGCTGGTTGCGGTCGTAATCGGCTTGGGCGCGCTGCAGGTCGGCATTGGAGGTGTCGAGCGCCGCTTTGGCTGCAATCGCATCCGTTTCGGCAGCCTGTACCGATGCCTGACCCGCGCTTACATCTGCGGAGGATTGCACGTTTTCGAGTTGCGCCAGCAATTGGCCCTTCTTTACGTGATCCCCTTCCTTGACGTACAGGTGGGTGATCTTTCCGTAGGCGTTAGCCCCGATGTTCACATAAGTCTTGGGCCTAATTTCGCCCGAAGCGCTCACCACCGACGATAAATCCTCGCGCTGGACCTTGCCGGTCTGCACTGTCACTACATTCTTGCCACTCTGATGCACGGTGATCCCGACCATGATGGCCAATACCACGACCACCCCGGCGCCGATCGCAATTTTTTTCCAAGCTTTCATTGTTACCGTCTCCGGGGTCCAGGTCTCAACTTTTCGGTTTGGCTTGCCAGGTCCTAGAATTCCAGTCTGACGGACACATAACTGTTACGAATGGGCCGCCTTAAAAGTTCACTGGAGCAGTTAAGACGTCGCTGCACCTGGCGGAGCAGGGAGGTCCAGTCAAACGCCCAACTCGGATTATAGCCCGACAACTCCCGACATGAAGTGATCGAAACGTTGAGAACTTGGACGAGATGACCGGCCATCCTGACTCGCGTAGAATCCCCTTCGGAAAGACCCAGGCGTTATGTTCCGCCACCAGGCAACCCGCATTGATCTTCTTCGCATCCAGCCAAGTGATTCACCATTATTTTACTGTGACTTAGCCTTGCTTTCACGAACGCTGAGGCCTAAAATACCGGCACGAACGTTTGTACTTGGTAGGAGTCCCTCATTCATGGTTAGGGTAGGTTCAGGATATATTTCGTTAGTCATTCTCACCTTAGCTGTCGGGTTGAGCACCGCAAGTCGTGCGCAAAGCGAGCAGCCGTCCAGCACTAACCCTTCCAGCGCCAATCCCGCCCCTTCAGCAGTTGCTCCGGCTGGCGCTCAAGCTCCCGCTGCCCAAGCCGCTCCCACTGGCGATCAGGTGGATCCTCTGAAGCGTGCACCGAACGAGAAGCAGAAAAAACAGCAAAAGCGAAACCTCAATGTCGAACTCAGCAAGACTTACAAAAAGTGGCTGAACGAGGACGTGATCTGGATTATCACCGACGAGGAGCGCGCCGCGTTTAAGCAGCTATCGAATGATGAGGAACGCGACAACTTTATCGAAGCTTTCTGGCAGCGCCGAGATCCTACCCCCGATACCGAGGAGAACGAATACAAAGAAGAGCACTACCGGCGCATCGCCTACTCCAACGAGCATTTCGCAGCCGGAATCCCTGGCTGGAAGAGCGATCGCGGCCGCATGTACATCATGTACGGTCCGGCGGATGAAATCGATTCTCATCCTTCCGGTGGTTCGTATGAGCGGCCCATGGAAGAAGGCGGCGGCGAAACTTCCACATTCCCGTTTGAAGACTGGCGATATCGCTATTTGGAAGGCATCGGGCAGGAAGTCATCATCGAGTTTGTCGATACTTGCATGTGCGGCGACTATCACATGACGATTGACCGCTCGGAAAAAGACGCCCTGAAAAATACCCCCAATGCGGGATTAACGCTTTACGAGCAGATGGGGATGGCCAGTAAGACGGATCGATTCACCGGCAACGGACTTGAGCAGTTGGGCGCGGGTCCGCAGAGTGCAAGTCAAGCCACGAAAGAGTTTGACCGTTTGGAACAGTTTGCCAAACTGCAGGCTCCTCCGCCGGTCAAGTTCAAGGATCTGGAAGAAATCGTCAACACCAAGCTCCTCACCAACTTGATGCCATTCGACGTTCGTTCCGACTTTGTGAAGGTAACCGGCGATACCGTTCTGGTGCCGATCACCATCCAGATGAAATATCGGGACATTACGTTCGCCAACAAGGACGGAGTGCAACGCGGTACGGTGAATATTTTTGGACGCGTAAGTACGTTGACAGGACGCGTGGTGCAGACGTTCGAGGACACCGCTCAGGTCGATGTTCCAGCCGAACTCCTGCCTAAAACGGCGGAGAACTCGTCGGTTTATTGGAAGGCGCTTCCGCTGCGTCCAGGCCGCTAGNNAGAAATCGCGGTCAAAGATGTTAACGGAGACCGCAAAGGCCTGTGGAGCCGGGGCATCGTCGTTCCCGAATACTCCGATGACAAGCTCTCGACTTCTTCTCTAATTGTGGCCGATCAGATGGAATCGGTTCCAACGAAAGATGTGAGCACCGGCAGTTTCGTAATCGGACTCACCAAAGTCCGACCGCGCGTTGCTCCGGCGGACGGCAAGCCGGCGCTTTTCAAGAAGGCTCGCGACCCGAAAGTCAATTTCTGGATGCAGGTCTACAATCTTGGCATGGATGAGAAGACGCACAAGCCTTCCGCCACTTTTGAGTTTGACATTGTTAACCTGGCGACCAACAAGCCAGTGGTTCAGAAAACCGAATCCACGGAGACGATGGGCAATGTTGGCGAGCAAGTTACGCTGCAAAAATCGATTGCAGCGGCGAACTTGCAGCCGGGCATTTATCGCATCGACATCAAAGTGAACGACAACATCTCGAAACAGACCATTGATCCATCAGCGACGTTTGCTGTTGAGTGACGGCCTGTTTGCTTCCCCGGGGGTAGGATTGAAACTTCGCCAGCTCGGAACTTGGGCGGTGATCGTTGCGTTGTCGCTTTCTGCATGGGCCGCAGAGAGGCCAGGGGAAATCTCCGGATACGTGCGCGACGCCTCGGGCATTCCTCAGATGGGTGCCGTCGTCGAGATCGANNCGTTGTCGCTTCCAGCTGCGGCTGCGGAGCGTCCAGGAGCTATCTCCGGATATGTCCGGGATGCTTCCGGCACGCCTCAAATGGGCGCGATCGTCGAAATTATCGGAACGGCAGCTCGTACATTTACTGTATTCACCGACGGTGCCGGCTTTTATAACGCAAACGACTTGCTGCCCGGCTTCTACACGGTGAAAGTTACCGCGCCATCCTTTCTTCCCGCCTGGCACGACCGAGTCGGATTGCATCCCGGAGCAAGCACTCATCTTAATATCACGCTCAACACCCTACTGAACGCAGTGCGGGTTGGGCCGCTGCGTAACGGTACCGATGACGACGATTGGAAGTGGACTTTGCGTTCGGTCGCCAACCGGCCGGTGCTGCGGGTTTTAGACGATCCAACCGATAAGAACGATCCGGCAGACACGTCGGATCATGATCTGAAAGCCAGCTTGTCATTCCTGGCCGGTTCCGCCAGCGACGGTTATGGAAGCGGCTCCGACATGAGCACCGGGTTCTCGGTCGAGCGTTCGGTTTTCTCCGTAGACCGGATCGGCTTGAGCGGTCACGTGGGCTACGGCGACGGCGTTCCCGCAGCTGTTTTGCGCACGACTTATTCTCACACGCTGCCCGACGGTTCCGGTCCAGTGATGGCTGTGAGCATGCGCCGGCTTGCTCCCTCCGATCCCAACCTGCATAACGCATCCTTGCAGGCAATGGCTTTCTCGGCCACGGACAATGTAATTGTCGGGGAAACTATCGAGCTGCAATTCGGCAGCGAGGTGCAGGCGATTCAATTCCTGGGGCGAGTGACTTCGTTCCGTCCGCACGGTGCCGTTAATCTCCATCTTTCGCCAAATACAGTCGTCGGATACGGCTATACAACTGCACTTCCCAAGCCAGAAATCGGAAGCGTCGATTCAACGGATGACAGCAACGAAGCCGATCCTCGGATCAGCGTGAATAATTTCGGTACGAAGCTGGAACGCGCCACTCATCAGGAACTGAATGTCTCGCATCGAGCGGGCCGCACCAGCATGCAAGCCGCCGTCTTTAACGATCGCTTGCAAAACACCGCGCTACTCGGCACTGGAGAAGTCACCGCTGCCGGCGGGTTTCTGCTGCCTGACGTCTACTCCGGTACATTTACCTTCACGGGCAGCACCCTGAGCGCGCCCGGGCTGCGGCTCGTGCTCGAGCAAAAGCTGTCGGCTGACTTAACCGCTACACTGGATTATTCCTACGGTGGAGTTCTGGACCTTGCCAAGCCCGACGTCCAACTGCAAAACGCCGGGCAGTGGATTGGCGCCCAGCGCCGGCAGGCCGTTGCCGCCAAACTTAAGGGTACCGTGGCGCGTACGCACACGAGCTGGATCGCCTCCTATCGATGGATCAATGGACAGGCCCTGACTTCGTTGGATATGTTCAACGCTTCGCCGGGGCAAGCCGACGCATTTCTTAATCTGTTCATCCGCCAACCCATTCCCACGCTCGGTTTTCTGCCCGCTCATATGGACGCGCTCATCGATGTGCGCAACTTGCTAGCTCAAGGCTACGTTCCGGTCATGGGCCAGGACGGCCAGACCGTCTACCTAGTTCAATCCGCCCGCTCGCTTCGCGGCGGCGTCAGCATCAGCTTCTAGCTTTTCTCGGCCTCGCAATTTGGTGGCGCCGGGCCGATTTTCCTTCCGAAAAACATCTTCCTGAATTTTCCTTCAGTAACGTTACCTTCGAATCTCGGTATCTAAAAAATCTATCGCGCGGATCAGAACTCAGTGGTTGACTGTGAGGATAGGGTTTCGATAATGTTCACTGTGCGGTAAGGGCATTGCATGTTATTTGTATGCAAGTAATTGCAAGCCTCTGCTAGTCGGCCTGGAACCGGGCCTCCGCGCGAAAACGTCATCCCCTTTAATCATCAGCGTCAAGGAGATTTTATGAGAACGCGCATCATCGTGGTGTTTGTGCTTCTGGCCGCGGTCAGCCTTTCCGCACAAACTTTTCGTGGCACCATTCTCGGCACCGCCACCGATCCATCCGGCGCAGTCCTTCCCGGCGCCACGGTTACGGTAAAGAACGTCGCCACCGGACTGGAGCGCACCACCCAGACCAGCGCGGACGGCAGCTACTCCCTGCCAGAATTGCCCATCGGGACTTATACGGTTACCGTTACTCTGACAGGATTCCAGACTTTTCAGGCCACCGGCGTGGAGGTTGACGTCTCGGGAGAACGACGCATTGACGCGCATATGAAACCCGGTCAGGTTTCCACGAAAGTGGAAGTCTCCGCCGATCAATTGCCGATGGTGGAGACAACCACGAATACCTTGGGTGGCGTGCTGACTGCCCAAACTGTTGCTGACCTGCCGGTAAACGGTCGCGATTACACGAAGCTCATCTATTTAAATCCTGGCGTCGCAGGATCGCCGGATCAGATTTCGGACTCCCCAGGATCCTACGGCGAGTTCAGCATGAACGGCGCGCGCGGACGATCCAACAACTATCTTCTTGATGGCACGGATATGAACGACGGCTATCGCAATGATCCCGCCATCAATCAGGCTGGCGTTTTCGGAACTCCGTCTGCGATCCTGCCCATTGACGCAGTAGCTGAGGTTAATGTGATTTCCAATTTCCTGCCTGAATACGGTCGAAATGCAGGGGCTGTCGTTAATATCGTAACGAAGAGCGGTAGCAACCAACTGCACGGAACCGTCGGGGAATACTTCAGGAATGACGCGCTCGACGCTCGAAATTACTTCAACACCGCAGCCGAACCCAAGGCCCTATTTCACAATAACCAATACGGCGCTTCTTTAGGCGGACCTATAAGAAAAGATAAGACCTTCTTCTTCGCAGACTATGAAGGCCAGCAGGAGGGCGTGGGAGTCGTAACTCTGGCTTGCGTGCCGGATCCAGCTCAGATCGCCGCAGACGGAGGCGCAACCAATCCTGTGATTGCGAATCTGCTTGCCCGCAACCCCTGGCCGGCTCCCAACGTTCCGGGAACCTATGGGGGAGCGCTGGTAGGCAGCGAAAATTCAGGATGCCCGGCCGGACCGAATAGCTCCGTAATCTCGCCTTCCTACAACCGGTTGACTAGCTTCATCGCTAAAATCGACCAGAATTTCAACGCGAGCAATATTCTCACTGGCCGATATTTTTTCGGCGATAGCGTACAGTCTTTCCCTCTGGCTCTAACTGCAAGCGGCGGCCAGTTACCCGGTTTTAATACATTTACTCCAACGCGGGTTCAACTCGTCTCTATCTCGTATGTGCACACAATCGGCTCGAACAAGGTGAACGAACTTCGCTACGGCTGGAATCGCTTTGCGGAAGGATTTTTTCCGCAGGACGCCGGATTCGCCCCTTCTTCCATCGGGCTGGACACTGGCTCGGGCCTTGCTGGACAAGGTTTACCGATAATTACGCTCGGCAGCGGATTCGCTCAACTTGGGGCCAGCTCCAGCGATCCCCGTCACCGCTTCGATTCCAATAATCAGGCCATCGACAATTTTTCCTGGAAGCTGAATAAGCACGACGTGAAATTCGGCGGCGTCTTCTACCGCACTAGCATCCAGCAGTATTTCGACAAGTATTTCCGCGGGAAGCTGGAATTTGACGGCACCACTCTGGGCAGTCCGTTGCAGGACTTCTTAGCCGGGGACGTAGACGGCGGATTTCAGTACAACGGCCAGACCCTGCGGCACACCTTCGAAAACAGCTACGGTCTGTATATTCAGGATACTTTTCGCGCTACTCCACGTCTGACCCTGAATTATGGCCTGCGCTACGACTACTTCGGCGTTATTGGCGAGAAGAATCATTTGCTGAGCAATATCACCAATCTCGATCCCGTAGGAGATACTTTCACGCTCACCGAAGTGGGGCAGCCTGGCCTGAGCAGTTTATACAATCCGGACCGAAAGGACTTTGCGCCTCGTGCGAGCATCGCTTGGGACGTCACCGGAAAAGGCCAAACCGTCATTCGAGCTGGCTGGGGCATGTTCTACGACGCCTTTTCTCAAGATATGGCACTGGGCCATTTGCCCTATCCTCCTTACTTCGATCCTGGTCCGGCCTACAACCCCATAGGCCCCGATCCCATCTACTCGGCGGGCGCGACGGGAGGAGCAATCACACCGGGTGGATCTTTGTTCGGCAACGAAAGCGCTTGCAACTTTGAGTGCGACACCTTCTCCTTTAATCGGAACATCAAGATGCCTTACATGGAGAATTACAACCTGAACATCCAGCAACAAATCAACAGCCACGCCATGCTTCAGATCGGATATGTTGGTTCGCAGGGCCACAGGTTGTGGAGGTTCTTCGACTTGAGTCAACCTAGTCAGGCCCAGATCACGGCGGCAGACTTGGGCTGTGCTTGCATCAACGATTACAGCGTTCCCCGTAACTATGGCGGCAATCCTTACGGCTCTTTCTATATCATGCAGGAGAACTCCACTGGCCAGTCGAACTACAACTCATTTCAAGCGAGCTTGCGGCTTACTGGCTGGCATGGTCTCACTTCGATTACCAATTATGTTTGGTCGAAGTCGTTGGACGACTCCAGTGATGGGGAGGATTTCGAACCCAACGCCGCCCAGCCCAACGACAGCACGCGTCCCTATCTTGAGTATGGCCCATCGAATTTCAACCTTCCACAACGATTCACTTGGATTCTGAATTACCGCTTCCCGGACAGAGGCGGGAGCATGCAGAAGCTAAAGAACGGTTGGGGCTTTGACAACACCGTGAGTTTGCAGAGCGGCCAACCCTTCCAGATGAATTACAACTTCGAGGACGACTTCAGCGGAAGCGGCGAAGGCGATGACCGCCCAGATGTTGTTGGGCCGATCACTTACCATCAGAACGATCCAGCAAACTTCGTCAACCTCAGCGCGTTCGCCATTCCGTGCACCGTCAGCCCCGCCACAGATGGCGGCACGGCGAATGGTCTGGCTTCCGATTGTGTTCCCGGCACACGCCATTTCGGCAATGAAGGTCGCGATTCCTTGCACGGCCCCACCTTTAAGCAGTGGGACGTGGCTGTGTTCAAAGATACTGCCCTCACCGAGCGAGTGAAAATGCAGATTCGCGCCGATTTCTTTAACATCGTCAATCACCCGAACTTCGCCAATCCGTTCTTGCCCGCGTTCATCGCCGATCCGGGGATTAACGGGTTTGGCTTGAATAGTACCGGAACCACTGAAACTGGCACCGGAGGCTACCCGATTACCGCTACCGGTGACGTAGGCATCGGCAACCCGTTCCTCGGTGGCGGCGGTCCGCGCGGCATTCAACTCGCTGCCAAGTTTAGCTTCTAGTCCTTCCTCGTCCTGAAGCCCCTGCCTCTTGCGGCAGGGGCTTTTTTTAACATTAGTAAAGCCACGTTTGTAAGCCACGTTTGCGGAATGAGCTTTCTTCGACTTATCAACGTAACAAATCAGCGCCTGCTCGGTGACCTTCGTCACTAGGTAGCACTTTCAGGCGATGTTACCCTGCTCTCGTAATCCTCCCCTAAAGCGTCTGTTCCGGAGATCTCGAATGCGTCGCTCGATTTGCTTTCTTCTTATTCTTGGCGCGTGCTTTGCCGTGCCGGTCTATGCCCATCATCTCAAGCAGTCTTCCGCTACTTCCATGCCGATTACGACTTCTTCGGCCAAGGCTCGGGCACTTTACCATCAGGGCATGCAGGATTACGAAAATCTCTACCTGGAGCGTTGCAATAATGACTGGCGCGCCGCGGTTAAGGAGGATCCAAATCTAGCCGTCGCCTGGGCGTGGATTGCCTTCAACAGCTCGAATCCGGAGGAGATAGGCAAGGCTCGCGCCAACGCCAAAGCATCCGCGCCAAAAGCCACGCCCGGCGAGCAGTTGATGGTGGCTTGGATCGTCAAAGTGCAGGAAGGCGACTTGATCGGCGGTATCTCCGCCATGAACGACATGCTCGAGATGTTTCCTAAGGATAAGCATCTGCTTTACCTCACCGCCAACTGGCTCATGGATGAGACCGGTCCCGAGCAGTCTCAAAAATTGCTGGAGAAAGCCCTTGCCCTCGATAAGAATTTCCCCGCCGCGCTAAACGACCTGGCTTATGCGGATGCCCGCAGTCGGCAATTTGCCAAGGCTTTCGCAGTCATGGATCGCTACGTCGCGGTGTTGCCGAACGAACCCAATCCGCAGGATAGTTACGGCGAACTGCTGCGCATGGCGGGAAACTTTGAAGGCTCTTTGCATCATTACCGCGCCGCATTGAAGATCGACCCTGATTTCGTGACTTCACAACTTGGACTTGGAGATACCTATGCGTTGATGGGGAATCAGGAACAGGCCCGTATTGAATATGACAAAGCGATTCTCCAGGCTCACAATCAGGCCGACCGCCTCACCTCTACCATGCAGAAAGGCATGACTTACGTGCGCGATGGCCAGTTTGCCGAGGCGGATAAATTGTTCCGGGATGTTGCGGAGACAGGTCACGCCAAAGAACAGGACCTTCAGGAGGCGCAGGCCTACCGCCATCTCGCCGAATATCAAACCGACGATAATGCTGCTTTGAAATATTTGCAGAGCGCCGAAGATGCTCTCGGGCATCGCTCATCGATTTCAAAGTCCGACAAAGACGAGGAACTCTCTCGAATTCTGCGCAATCGCTGTGTCCGTGCTTCGCGTTCCGGCGACGCCGTACTGGCCGATAAGTCGCTGAAGCAACTTGAAGCCATGGCGGGAGGAAGCCGGGACCGCGTCGTTCAAAGTTCTTACAATGGCGCAGCCGGAACTCTCTTGATGGACAAGAAAGAATTCGCCGACGCCATCCCTTACCTGGAAGAAGACCCGGACAATCCCTTCACCATGGAACTCTTGGTGCAGGCTTACTACCAGGCCGATCAACCCGACAAATTGCATGAAATCGAAGCCAAGCTGCGGGGCACCAACGTTCCTACCATGGAGCAAGCTCTGGTCGTTCCCGCTGCCCGCTTGCGCCGCCCTGAGAACTAAGCTTAGGCAGGCTTTACCCCGGTCGGCAAGATTGATCTATCAAAAGAATCTAATAAAGATTGCTCTATACTGTGCGAACGCCAGCAGGAGTTAAATTTCCGCTGGCGTTATTGCATCCGTTTATTTTTCCACGTCATTGCGCCGCACCTCGTCCGAAGATTATTCTCAGATATTTGGATTACCTCGAATCATGAACTCGAAACCGATTAAGTCCAAATCTGACTCCGACATCGATCGTCGTTCGGGAAAACGTATTGCCGCCCGCGTGCCAGTAAAGATTCGAACCGCGGCGGACGACGTCGAACTACTTGCCCAGACCCGGGACGTCAGCAACCACGGCATATACCTCTATACCAACTCGCGGATGGCCGTCGACTCCAAGATAGAGTTGGTCCTGATTCTTCCTCCGGAACTCACGTCGGGGGAAAAGTGTTGGGTATGCTGCCATGCCCGCGTTTTGCGCGTGGAGCGGGGAACTGGCACGGACTTTGGCGTGGCGGCTGAAATCGAACGAATGGACATTCTGCCCGAAATTTCCGTCGTTCACCCGGAAAAGCTTTAGCTACAGCAGGGAATAATTTACGCGTTCCGCTTGAGTGGAGCTGTTTTTTGGGGGATAATTGCGAAAGGGCTTCCCTTGTCATCCCCTAAGTGCCATAATTGCGGCCCTAGACGTGCTCTGGCCAAACTCGGTAATTAGGTGGGCTGGTTATGTGGATTCAGAAACTCGCGGACGGTGTTGTTCAAGTACAGACTCCCATCGGTCCGCGTTATGTAATGCCGTCTTTCAGGCAGCGAGCTTATTTTCTCTGGATGTTTCGTCATTTTCCCATTCTTCCTCATGCCGTACTCAGTCCCTCACAGCAACGGCTGATCGACCGCTTATGTTCCGAGCAGAGGTTCGTCTCCAAAGCATATGCGGATGGGTTGGATGATGCACCGGTGATCGGCACCATCGAACGCCGTTCCACGGTTGGATCCGAACCATTGCCGCCGCGGCGTCCTGCAATCAGTGAAAACTCGGAGGGCCTGCCGGCCCAGGCTCGACAGCGCTCTTAACCTCCGGCCATTCTGCATGCAATCACGGCGCAATCGCTTCTGCGGAGAAGAACCCTCCACGCGGATGGTTGTGGGCTGCTGCCACGCGCTTACCGGTTGCCTCTACTTTTGATTTTATTTCGCGAACGATACATCTAGCTTCCGCACCATTCGCGCGGGAAATGCTACAATCAAAAACTCCCGCAGGCGAAGTCTCCGCCGTGGGCGCGTAGCTCAATTGGCAGAGCAACTGACTCTTAATCA
>PLUJ01000185.1:23957-24165 GCA_003165455.1 Acidobacteriaceae bacterium
ATTTTCGCCATCAGAGCAACGGCGCTGGAGTCAGTTGCTCCGTTGGGCAGCTTACTGCGCATCTACTTCTTGCCGAAACCACTTGAGCCAGAAACCAAGACCAATTGTAAGTACGAGGATGAACAACCGTATCGTAATGCCTAAGAAGCCGTATTTCAGCCAGAGCCAACGGCTCCAGTCGGAAATCGAGCGACCATACGCACCCTTA
>PLUJ01000206.1 GCA_003165455.1 Acidobacteriaceae bacterium
TAGCCCCTCCCTGCCGCTAGCTTTGCGCGTGACTGCGACAGATACTCCGCCAAAGCGGCCTGTGCGGACCTACCCAGCGGTACTACGCGCTCCTTATCGCCCTTGCCTCGCACCAACATGTATCCAGCCTCAAGCTTCAGGTCTTCAAGCTTTGCATTCGTGACTTCCGATACCCGCAAGGCGCCGGCGTAGAAAACCTCCAGCATTGCGCGATCCCGGATAGCCAATGCAGCGGTATAAGCTGCTTTGGAGGAGCCGCTTGCGCCGCCAGATCGGACGAGTGGCGCGCCCAGAGTGGCTTCAACTTCGTCGCGGGCTAATGCCTTGGGTAAAACCCTCCATTGCCGGGGTGATTCTATGTCGAGAGTAGGATCGTGCTCAATCTTCTTATCAAGCAACAGATAGCGATAAAGATGGCGCAAAGCTGAAAGTTTTCTGCCTACGCTGCGCCCGTCCACCTGATACGAAAACAATTGCTGCAAGAATTCTCGCAGATCGATCCGGCGCGCATTCAACAGTAGTCGACCACGCTTCCCCAAGAATTCTGAGAACTGCAAAACGTCCGTTTTGTAGGCACTCACCGAAAGAGGCGCAAGTCCCTTCTCGATTTTCAGGTAGTCGAGGAAACTCGAGAACACCTTTGAATTGGATTGCGAAGACATACGAAGGGATTAAACCAGTATGTGTATCATCCGAGATTTGGAAAAGTGATCATCTGGATGCTCACAGAACCACGAGCTCACATCTTTCCGACGCCGCGTAGCAGTTCTACCGCATAGAGGGCTCCGTGCGGGGTTTCTTCATGCTTGAAATAAGCATAGACGTCGCGGCCAGCGGCGCGATGATCCCGTATCCGTGCCTGCATCTCCGATCGTTCTTCGGGCGTGTAGCTTGGCTTGCGAAAGCGATAATATACAAATGGTCCGGTAACCACGTCCGGCGTAACGCGCTCTTCCGTTTCCGCAACACAGAGCGCTGTGCCGTGCTTCTTTAATACTTCCCAGGTGGAATCGGCAAACCATGATTCATGGCGGAATTCAAATGCGGCCGGCAGGCTGCGCGGAATGATCGATAAAAAATCTTCCAGCAGCACAGCATCTGCTTTTAAGTTCGGCGGAAGTTGAAAGAGCACGGGCCCCAACTTCCTGGCGTTTCCCAAAGGCTCAATAGTTTGCAGAAAACGGGAGACGAAATCCTCGGTTCCTTTCAAGCGCTTGATGTGCGTGATTACCTGGTGAGCTTTGACGCCAAAGCGAAAGTAAGCTGGCGTCTCTTGGATCCACTTTTGAATCGTGGTTTCCTTCACCAGTTGGCGGAAGGTGAAGTTCACTTCGACCGTATTGAGTTGCGTGGAATAATGGCCGAGAAATTTCGTCTGCGCCAGCTTCGCGGGATAAAAATCAGGCTTCCAGGTGGGATACGCCCATCCCGAAGTTCCGATAAACAATTCAGCCATGGCGACTCCCGAAGCTTAGAGTTGCGGAGGATTATACCTTGCGCTTCGCGCGGCCCGAGGCCTGCGGCTTTGCAATCTTGTCGGCAGTTCGACTACGAGGCCGTACTGGCGAATGCTTCGAGGAACGACCCGGAGGGGGACTGTCTTCCGCCTGAGCCGCGATTGAAATCGCCTCGCGCTCCCCGGCAGCAGAAGCGATAATTTTTTTAAGATCGGGCAAGCGCTGCTTCAGCGTCAGCAGCGGGGCGAACAGATCTCCCATTTTTTCTACGCGAGCGAGGGTCTGCTTCGCTTCGAACACAAGCAGGTTAGGATCTTTCTTTTTCAGGGCCTTCGCAACCTCATCCCAACTAACCGGGGTAGAGACGGTTGGCCGTTCCCTCGCTCGCAAGGAGTACACCGCCACCGTGGTTTTGTGCTCGTCGTTCTGGCTCCAATCCACGAATACTTTGCCAGTGCGAATCTGTTTCTTCATGTCCGAAACAACCATCTCGGGATGATCGTTTTCGAGCAATTGCGCGAGCGCGTGTGCGAATGTCTTTGTAAATTCGTACTTTGTAGCCGTATTCAGCGGAACGTAAATCTGTAATCCTTTCGAACCGGAAGTTTTCGGAAAACTCTGCAAACCAAAATGCTCAAAGATTTCACGCAGCCAGAAAGCAACCTGGCAACATTGCACAATATTCGCGGGCGGACCCGGGTCGAGATCGAAGACCATTATCGTGGGACACGTAATATCCTTCGCCATCGCGAGCGAGGGATGCAGTTCGATTGCCGCCAGATTGGCAAGCCAAATCAAGGTCGGCAAATCATTTGCCAGGATGTAATGCACCGTACGATGATTCCCTTCGCTCCAGATGGGCGCAGTCTTTACCCAGTCGGGACGGTGCATCGGGGCATTTTTCTCATAAAAAAACTCTTCATCCACCCCGTTGGGATAGCGTTTGCGGGTAAGAGCGCGACCAGCGAGATGGGGCAAGATGGCCGGAGCAATCCGAGCGTAGTAATCGATAACCTGTTGTTTCGTAAACCCAGTTGAGGGATACAGAACTTTTTGGAGATTCGACAGCTTGAGCTGTTTGCCTTGAACCTCAATACTGGAATCCATGGTTAAGACCGCTCCAGTCGATATTGTGCCTCAAAGCGGCTGGGGCACAAAATGGGGGTCTGGCCTTACTTGAGGTGGTAGAGCCAACGGACTTGCCGTTTGACAACTTTTGCAGGAGCCCGTAATTTCAAATTTCTACCTATCTTCTTGCAGACTTCCATAAAACCGTTTTGCCATCACAGCCCGCTCTCCGGAGGTCCGATGAAAAATCGCGTATCCGCACTTTTGGCTGCCATTTTGCTCTTCACGGGAGCGATCGCCGCTCAAGACGTCGCTTCTTTTGAGAAGCGGATCGCCGTAAAAACACTGCCGAATGGCCTTACTTTGCTCATCTGTGAGCGCCCTGAAGCTCCTGTCTTTTCCTTCTTCACACTCGTTGATGCGGGCTCAGCTCAGGACCCGATGCGAGAGACTGGGCTCGCTCACATGTTTGAGCACATGGCATTCAAGGGGACGGACAAGATCGGCACGACCGATTACACAGCCGAAAAACCTGCCCTCGAAAAAGTCGAAGCGGCCTACGCCACTTACATTGCAGAGCGGGACAAAACCGTTGGCCGGGACGACGCCAAGCTGAAGCAATTAGAACAAAACTGGAAAGACGCCACTGCCGCGGCGGATAAATATGTGGTTCCGAACCAGTTCGGCAAAATCATCGAACAAAGCGGCGGTCAGGATTTGAACGCATTCACCGATTATGACGAAACCGGTTATCACTATTCGCTCCCTATCAACCGACTTGAACTTTGGGCTTATCTCGAATCCGAGCGATTTCTCCACCCGGTGATGCGAGAGTTTTACAAAGAGCGAAACGTCGTGATTGAGGAGCGCCGCATGCGCACCGACAGTAGCCCGATTGGGCGACTGCTGGAACAGTTCAACGCCGCGGCATTTGAGGCGCATCCTTACCATAGGCCAACTGTGGGTTGGATGGCGGACCTGAACAATTTCTCCGCCACCGATGCGAAACAGTTTTTCGACGAGTATTACGTGCCCGCGAACATGGTGGTCGCGGTGGCCGGCGATGTGAAAGCTTCCCAGGTTATGCCGCTGCTCGAAAAATATTTCAGCCGATTGCCCGTGAGCCATAAGCCCGATGAAACGACCACTACCGAGCCTCCACAAAACTCCGAGCGCAAAGTCGTGCTGATCGAGAAGACGCAGCCCCTCTATCTTGAGGGCTACCACCGTCCCGATTACATGACGAAAGACGACGCGGTCTACGACGCGATCACCGATCTCATGTCGGAAGGCCGCACTTCGCGGCTTTACCGTGCCCTGGTGCGCGATAAAAAGATCGCATCGTTCTCCGCCGGATTCAGCGGACTGCCCGGCATCAAGTATCCGCACCTGTTCGCCTTCTACGCCTTCCCGCTCCCCGGACACACGCCGCAGGAAGTGGCCGACGCAATCCACGTCGAGATTGAGCGCTTAAAGAAAGAAGACATCAGCGACGACGAGTTGAAGATGATCAAGACTCGCACCAAAGCCAACCTGCTCCGCGGCCTAGCGGACAATGAGGGGCTGGCGACCCAGTTGGCTACTTACCAGACTCGCTATGGCGACTGGCGCGAGTTGTTCCGCTCCGTGGACCGCATCGACAAGGTAACCAAGGCGGACATCCGGCGCGTGGCCAATGAAACCTTCCAGGATACAAACCGCACCGTGGGCGTGATCGAAACCGCCACGGGCGCGGGAAAAGGCGGCGAGCAGGGATCGGATCAGGCTCCGTCAGAGCAAGGTGCGCCGGATCAGGGAGGTGCGCAATGAAAACGAATCGGATTTCTCTTTCGATAATTCTCGTCGCCGCCGTCATGTTTGTGCCGCTCCCGAGAGCCGCATCACAAGCGACGAACTGGCAGCAGATCCCGATCGCACCTCTGCCCGCTTTCCATCCGCGGCAGCCCAAGCGCATTGAACTCTCCAATGGCATGGTGATCTTCCTGCAGGAAGATCA
>PLUJ01000059.1 GCA_003165455.1 Acidobacteriaceae bacterium
GCGATAGAAGGTCGAAATCCCCACCCCTTCGACTCCGCTTAGGGCAGGATATTGCTGCAAAGAACGTGGCAGAGTGGGCAGGCGCAATAACCGTGATCAGCGGATTTCCCCCTTCCACGCGACCCCAAAAAGTGCAGAGGTCCTGAGCCCCGCAAAAGACGCGGGGCTCAGGATGACAGTGCGTTGGTTGCTCCCGACTGGAAGCAGATTCCTCCTGTCTCGCTTCGCTCGCGCGTCGGAATGACAAGATTTCGGGTGGAGGGCTCATACGTGGGGCACCCGCATTTCCCTCGCTACCTTCGGGCGGGTTGCCACGGAACATTTTGCCGGGGCGCACGTTAAAATGGATACGGGCCGTTTTCAATTACCTTTCGGCCCGTACGTTATGAGAATCCTACGAACTGCGATGTTTGCGCTGGTGATTGCCGGTGCGTTTTTCTATTTCACGACCTGGCGATCAAATTCGGGACTGGGGCAGCTTCATTCGACCGATTGGTTGAGCCGCACAGCGTTGACGCATGCTCCGCAACTGGAGATTACGGAGGCTTCCGGCAGTGAAGCGCTCGACAGTGAAGAGCAGAACAATATCCTTATCTACCGGAAGAATATTCCGTCGGTGGTGAACGTGACTTCGCGGGCGATGAAATTCGACTTCTTTTATGGAGCGGTGCCGCAGGAGGGGCAAGGGTCGGGATTCGTGATCGATAAGGATGGGCACATCCTGACGAACTACCACGTCATTGAGGATGCGCAGCAGGTGGAAGTGACGATGCACAATCGCAAGAAATATAAGGCGACGGTGGTGGGGAGCGATCCGGCGCACGATTTGGCGGTGATTCAGATTAAGGCGACAGACCTGGTTCCGGCGGTGTTGGGCGATTCGCGAAATTTGCAAGTAGGGCAGAAAGTGTATGCGATCGGCAATCCGTTTGGGCTGGCGGGGACGATGACACGGGGGATTGTGAGCTCGATCCGTCCGGTGCGGGAGCCGAGTGGGGCGACGATTGAAGACGCGATTCAAACGGATGCCGCGATCAATCCGGGGAATTCGGGCGGGCCGATGCTGAATGGGCACGGAGAAGTGATTGGCATTAATGCGATGATTCTCTCGAGCGTTGGGCAGAATGCGGGCATTGGTTTTGCGATCCCGATCAATACGGCCAAGGCGGTGCTTAACGATTTGATGACTGTGGGGCGAGTGAAGCGTCCCGCGCTGGGTGTGAGCACGATTCCGATCAGCGCGGAATTGGCGGATGAGATGGGGCTTCCCGCCGATTATGGTTTGCTGATTGTGCAAGTAGTGCCGGGCAGCGCGGCGGATCGCGCGGGGCTGCGGGGCGGGAGCGAGCGGGCGTATCTGGGAAATACTCCGATTATGCTGGGTGGGGATTTGATTGTCGCCATCGACGGGGAAAAAATCGAGGACGAACAAGGCCTGGCGCAGATCATGAACAACCATCGCGCAGGCGATAGCGTGAAGATCACGATTTACCGCAGCAAACGAAAGATGGAAGTGAATGTGGCGCTGGGCGAGGCGCGGGAGCAGGTGTGAGAAGCAGCTCTTAGCTGTCGGCTTTCAGCTCTCAGCGTGGAGCCTCGCTACTTGGATTTTTTGCGCGGGTATTGTGAATTTTCTTGATGTTGGCGTTGATTTTGATTGAAAACCTGGAGCCGGAGAAGTAGTTTTAAGTCCTGCCTATGACTGCTGCTCGCTAAATCCGCAATTGCTGTGTGAGCGAAGATGCGCCGGAAGTGTGCGCGTTCGCTTCCACATGTTTTCTGTCTATTGGACAACCTCTCTTAATAACCAGAAAGGATTACTGACATGCGATTTGTGGATAAGGGATTGGCGCGCCGTTTTGAGGCTTGCGAGGAGATGCCGCAGGTTTTGTATGCGCGAGTGTTTCAGAAGATGCGGCCAGAGATTGGAGCGGCGGATTNNATAGGGCGGGCGACAGGTTTGGGCTTGGAGTGCGAGTTTAAGGCAGAGGATCTGGATCGGGTGGAGCAGTTCTACCGTGCGCACAAGGCTCCGTCGCAGGTGGATTTGTGTCCGCTGCACGATTCCTCTGTGTTTGAGATGGTGAAGGAACGAGGTTACGGCATTGCGGAGATGAACAATGTTTTGTGCCGGGAATTGCAGCCGGGGGAGAAGTTTCCCAGCCCTTCCGCGGGTTGTGAGATTCGGCGGGGAAGGCCGGAAGAAGCGGCGGAGTTGGGTGGAATCGTGGTGCGAGCATTCTTTCCGGATGGCGCTCCCGAAGCGTACAGAAACTTGCTGTCGCCGATTTATCAGATGGAGGGAGCGGCGATGTTCGCGGCTTCGTTAGGCGGGGAAACGGCAGCTTGCGGGGTTGGATTGGTGATTCCGGAGCATCGCGCGCTCGCGCTATGTGGGGCGGGGACGGCTGCTAACTTTCGGCGGCGCGGGCTGCAGACGGCACTGCTGCATGCACGGCTTGCGGCGGCAGTGGAGGCAGGCTGCGAGTATGCGGTGGTAGTCACCCAGGGCGGATCGGCTTCGCAACGGAACTGCGAGAGGCTGGGATTTCGCGTGGCTTACAGCAAGGTGACTGTCATCAGAAAACTGAGCAAGAAGGAGTTGAGCAAGAACTAAAACCTTTAACACGGAGGAACACAGGGGGAAACGGTGGCCAGGGCTCTTGCTGGTCACTTATCGCTTCCCGCTGATCACTTTTTTCTGCTTCATGCGGCCTCGGAGTGCGGGCTTGCATTTCCTTTCTCCTTGCCGATTTCGGTTGATTGGATTGGGCATCGGATTCACAATTGAATGAAATGAATGCAGAGATGATCCGCGAATTTTGCCTTACGTTTTCCGAGGCTAAAGAGAATTTGCAGTGGGGCGACGATCTTTGTTTCAAAGTTGGGGGAAAGATCTTCGTCATGCTGGGGTTGGATCATCCTCGAGTGTGTTTCAAATGTATGGCCGAGACATTTTCCGAATTGATTGAGCGCGAGGATATCCGTCCGGCGCCGTATGTGGGGCGTTACAAGTGGGTGATGCTGGACCGGTTGGACGCGGTGCGCTGGGATGAGTTGCGGGAATTGATACGGCAGTCGTATGAGATGGTGGCGGCGAATGCGCCGAAGAAGCTAAGGAAGGCTTCTGCGAGGGCAAAACTTGCCAAGCGGTCGTCCAAACATTCATCCAAGAAGAAATCGTAGAGCCTGAGCCTGGGAGCATTGGTGAGCGGGAGGGGAGGGCGATTTGACTCTGCTTGCTGCGGTCGGCTAGCCTCAATAGTCCCTGCGTGGCTGGATACCTATCGATCCGATGCGATTCCGGCATAAATCATTGATTGTCTTGTTGTTGGCGGCGCTGGCGACGACGGCGCTCGCGAACGTGGAACCCCTGCACGCGCAGCACGGGATTGTGGTTAGCATTCATGAACTGGCCTCAAAGGCTGGAGTCGAGGTAATGCAGGCCGGCGGGAACGCAGTGGATGCGGCGGTAGCCACGGGGTTCGCGCTGGCGGTGGTGCATTCTCCCGCGGGGAATATAGGCGGCGGGGGATTCATGCTGGTGCGGATGGCCGATGGGAAGACGCATTTCATCGACTATCGAGAGAAGGCTCCGGCGGCGGCCACGCGCGAGATGTTTTTGGATGCGCAAGGCAATGTGATCGAAGGCGCGAGTGAGATTGGTTATAAGTCGATTGGCGTGCCGGGATCCGTGGCGGGCATGGTTTATGCGGAGCAGCGCTATGGCAAGCTGACGCTGAAGCAGGTGATGGCTCCGGCGATACGGTTGGCGCGGGAGGGATATGCTCTAAGTTGGGGCGAGGTGCAGGATCTGCACGACAAACATTTGAGCGAGTTTGCAGAGTCCCGGCGCATTTTTCAGCGAGGTGGAAATTATTATCGGCCGGGAGAGATTTTTCGGCAGCCCGAGTTGGCGCGGACGCTGGAGCGTATCGCAGCGAAGCCGGATGATTTTTATCATGGAGCGATGGCGCGGGAAATTGCGGCCGCGATGAAAAAGGGCGGAGGTCTGATCACGGCTGAAGACCTAGCTCAGTACGAAGTGAAGGAGCGCGAGCCCGTCCGGGGAACCTATCGAGGTTTTGAGGTGATTAGTGCGCCGCCGCCGTCGTCGGGCGGAACGGTGCTGATAGAGTCGTTGAACATTGTGGAAGGATACGATCTGGCGAAGCTGGGAGACCGCTCGGCGGAGTCGATTCATTTCACTACGGAAGCTTTCCGGCGGGCGTTTTTTGATCGCGCGGAATTCATGGGCGATCCGGACTTCGCGAAAATTCCGGTGGCGCAGTTGATCGATAAGAAATATGCCGAGGCGTGGCGGGAGACGATTCACTCTGAAAATGCGACTGCGAGTAAAGATTTAAAGCGGCCTGCGATTTTTAGCGAGTTGGAAGAATATGCGGCGGCGCACCCGCAGCCTGTCGAGAATCATGAGGCGCCGCACACGACGCACTACTCCGTGGTGGATGCGGAAGGGAATGCGGCGGCGGTAACAACGACCATTAACGATTGGTTTGGTTCGAGGGTAACGGTGGATGGCCTGGGGTTTTTGATGAACGATGAAATGGACGATTTTTCATCCAAGCCGGGTGTGCCGAATTTGGACGGACTGATTCAGGGCGAGGCCAATGCCATTGGGCCGGGGAAACGGCCGCTGTCATCGATGACGCCGACGATCGTGGTGCATGGTGATAAGACCTTGTTAGTGCTGGGATCGCCGGGGAGTTCGAAGATTATTACGACCGTGGCGAATGTTTTGATGGGCGTGGTGGATTATGGAATGAATATTCAGGAAGCGGTGGATGCTCCACGTTTTCATAATCAATGGTTGCCGGACGTTTTGAACGTGGAACAGTGGTTTTCACCGGACACGGTGAAGAGATTGCAGACGATGGGATATAAGGTAGAGTTCGGTCTGCACGACGACGAGAGCGTTGTTCCCTATTGGAGCGATGCGGAGTGCATTGCAATTGACGCGAAGACAGGCGAGCGGCTGGGTGCGAGCGACTACCGGAACAGCGGGAAGGCAGTCGGGTACTAGGTGAAGCGATAATGGCTGATGACTATTGTTTTGATTGAAAATCAAAATCAGCGATCTCGCGGCTTCAAGTCAACAATCATCAATCGACAATCACCAATCATCTATCATCAATCAGCAATGTTGAACAAGGATCGGGCATGTTGAAGGCGGTCTCGACTTATTTATATGTGCGGGAGCGGTTGCATCCGGGGATCTTGGATGGGCTAACCCGCAGCGGCGTGCAAGCGATCGAGATCTTCGCGGCGCGGCAGCATCTCGATTATGCCAACCGCAAGGCCCACGTCAAAGAGATTGCCGAATGGTTTCGCGGGAGCGGGATTCCGCTGAATTCCGTACATTCGCCGCTCTATGCCGATTACGAATGGGGCCGGGCCGGAGCGCTTCCTATAAACCTGGCATCCACGGATCGCGCGGGACTGGTGGAGGCGATGGATGAGGTGAAGCGGGCTCTGGAAATCGCGGAGCAGATTCCGTTCCGCTTTCTGGTGCAGCATCTCGGTCTGCCGAATGAGAGTTTCAGCGAGAAAAAGTTCGAGTCAGCGATGACCTCTATCGAACATTTGCGCGCGTTTGCCAAGCCGCTGGGCGTGCGCATTCTGCTGGAAAACATTCCGAACGAACTTTCCACACCGGACAAACTGATGGAAATGATTCACGCTGCGCATTTTAACGATGTGGGGATATGCTTCGATTTCGGGCACGCCCACATGATGGGTTCCGTGCGTGAGGCCTTCGAGATTATGCGGACGCAGGTGTGCTCGACGCATGTTCATGACAATGCCAAAGTCCACGATTCGCACCTGTGGCCGGGAGAGGGAACAATCGACTGGAAAGAAGCGATGGAACTGATGCGCTCTGCTCCGCAGGCGCCGCCCTTGATGCTGGAACTGGCGGAGAACGAGAAGGTGAATCCGCTGGAGAAATTTGGGGCGACATTCGAGAAGCTGGAAACGGCGTAAGGATTGAGCGATTGAATCATTGAGTCGTTGACTCAATGAAACAATCCACACCGCAAACCGCAATTGATTCAATGATCCGATGATTCAATGACTCAATCGATTATGTCTTCACCTGTAACTACCATCGCGGAAATCGGGAAGCATGAAGGGCAGTCTGTCACTCTGCGCGGCTGGCTCTATAACCTGCGCGAGAGCGGAAAGCTTTTGTTCCCGCAGTTTCGCGACGGCTCGGGCGTGATTCAGGGTGTGGTGCCGAAGAACGCAGTCCCACCGGAAGTGTTCGAGGCGATCAAAACGCTAACGCAGGAATCGAGCGTGATCGTGGAAGGCAAGGTTCGCGCCGATAAGCGCGCGCCCGGCGGCTACGAACTCGATGTGGCGAACGTGCAGGTGGTGCAGCGCGTGCCGGAGTCCGATCCCTACCCCATTACGCCGAAGGAGCATGGAGTGGAGTTCCTGATGGAGCACCGGCATCTTTGGGTGCGGTCACAGCGGCAGGCTTCGATTCTGCGGGTGCGTGCCGAGATCATTAAAGCGGTGCGCGACTTCTTCGACGAGCGCGGCTTCACGCTGACCGATCCGCCGATCCTCACTCCGGCGGCTTGCGAAGGCACCAGCACACTTTTTCCCGTCGACTATTTCGACGAGCAGGCGTACC
>PLUJ01000092.1 GCA_003165455.1 Acidobacteriaceae bacterium
GCGTTTACGCCTGTGGATTTACACTTGAACCATGACCACCACCACGCTGAACTCCCTCGCCCGCGCGTCCTCCGCCTACCTGCGCTCCGCCATGCACCAGCCCATCCACTGGAATGAGTGGGGAGAAGAAGCGTTCGCCGCCGCGCAACGCGAGAACAAGCCCATGCTGCNNACTGGTGCCATGTGATGGATCGCGAATCTTACGACGATCCCCAGGTCGCAGCCATCGTGAATGAATACTTCATTGCCGTAAAGGTCGACCGCGATGAACGCCCGGATATCGACATTCGCTACCAGGCTGCCGTCAGCGCGGTCAGCGGACAAGGCGGCTGGCCGCTTACCGCCTTTCTTACCCCCAACGGCAAACCGTTCTATGGCGGAACTTATTTTCCTCCAACCGATGGCTACGGACGTCCCAGTTTCAAACGGGTTCTGCTCAGCATCGTCAATGCCTACAAGGAAAAGAACGGCGACGTTGTAGAGCAGGCAGAGATGGTCGAGCGTGCCATTGCCCAAGCCGAATCTTTTGCCGGCCGTAGCGGACGCGTTTCGGCGAGCACAATTCAATCCATTCAAGAAGCTGGGTTGAAGATGTTCGACCCCGAGCACGGCGGCTTTGGCAGCGCTCCCAAATTTCCTCATCCTTCGGTGCTGGATTTGCTGATCGAGCGATATGCCCGCACGGGAGACAACGATCTCCGCAACTTGATCGTCTCGACGCTCGAGCACATGGCCAACGGCGGCGTCTACGACCAGCTCGCCGNNAGAATTACGTGCACGCCTATCAAGCCACTGCCTCGAAGTTCTTTGCCGAGGTAGCGCACGACATCATTCGCTGGATGGATCAGTGGCTCAGCGACCGCGAGCGCGGAGGCTTCTACGCATCCCAGGACGCCGACATTTCCATGGATGACGACGGCGACTACTTCACCTGGACGCTTGATGAGGCTCGTGCCGTCCTAACTCCGGAAGAAGCCGAAGTCGCGGCCCTGCGCTATGACATCAACGAGATCGGCGAGATGCATCATAATGCGGCGAAGAATGTGCTTTACGTGCGAGCATCCATCGACGAAATTGCCGCGCGAATGAAGCTCAGCTCCCAGCGGGTGAAAGATTTGCTCGATTCGGCGAGGAAGAAAATGTACGCCGCACGCCTCCAACGGCCCACTCCCTATATCGACAAAACGGTTTACGTGGGATGGAATAGCATGTGCATCTCCGCCTATCTGGAGGCGGCAAAGGTCCTGAAATCGGAAGACGCGCAAAGGTTCGCGCTGCTCTCACTCGACCGAATTCTGGCTGACGCATGGCTTCACTCCGGGGAAGATGCCAGCGGGGGCAATCCACAGAACAAGCTTTTGCATGTTGTAGCTTATTCGGATCCGAAGGCGGAGCACCGGCAGGTTGCGGGTCTGATCGAGGACTACGCCGCAACCGTTCTGGCCTGTCTGGACGCCTACGAGGCCACCGCCGTCCTCAGCTATTTCAAATTCGCCCATGCCATCGCCGATACGATGATTGCAAAGTTTTTCGACACAATCTCAGGCGGTTTTTTCGACGCGGAACAGCTTACGGACGGCAAGACCCTCGGCGTCCTGGCAACTCGTCGCAAACCACTCCAGGACTCACCCACTCCAGCGGGCAATCCCATGGCGGCTATCGCCTTGTTACGGCTGCACCATTACACCGGCGAGGCGGCGTATCGCGACAAGGCTGAGATGACCCTCGAATTCTTTTCTGGCGTGTCGGAACAGTTTGGAATCTTTGCCGCGACTTATGGAATTGCGGTGTCACATTATCTGGAAAATCCCGTGCAGGTGGTGGTGATTGCCGAAAATGCGGAAGATGAGCGGGGAAGTGCGCTGATCGCGGCTGCCAACGCCCCTTTCGCCTTCAACAAAACTGCGCTCCGGATCACGGCGAATCAAGCTGTGGCCATGAATCTTCCCCCGGCTTTAGCCTCAACCATTCCCGCTTTGCCAGAAGTGAAATCAGGAAAATCCTTTGCGGTTCTGTGTTCCGGCTTCACCTGCCAGGCCCCAATCAATGACGAGGCGGACTTGCAGCGCATGCTGCGAGATGCTCTAAAACAATCTTCTTAGAAACCGCTGCGTACAAAAAAATTTGGGCTGACGGGGTATGTATGAAGTCCGTCAGCCCTAAGATTGCAAGCCCAGGTTCGGCCCAGTTACTACAGGTTACCTTGGTGACTTGCGGCCACCAGTAACATGAGTTTAACTACTATTTCACGGTTGGTGGATGACAAGTGGGGCACACGGGTATCGGACCTCCGTCTTCCGGGGCGGGAACCTGCGGAATGACGGCGGCTGCTACATATGTACCTACTAGTCCACACATCAGGATTGCGATCCTGATTGCTTGCTTCATGGGTTTTTCTCCTCCCAACGCCTGATTGCAAAAAGCATCTTGCGGCGCGGGAGACGAATTATATAGTACAAGTCAAGCCCTTCTCCCGTAATTCCCTCCACGTCTCTGCACCCTACTGGAACGACGGGACTCCGCAAACCATACACTCACAGGCATGATAGCTATTAAGTGGATGCACTTCAATCAGTTGATTGCGGCACGCTGAAGTTTAGCTTAAAGGTAGGCAGATTGAATCTTCGGGCGATCCGATAAAGCGGGAAAATTTACGAAATCCGGAATTCCAAGCGGACAACAAGATTTTCTCAATGTTGGCACGCGCGTTGTAAACTCAGTTTCATCTCACTGCAGTTCACTCCCTGGAGTCCGATCGGCCCGCACGTTCAGCAAGAACTTGCCCTCCCGCAGCGGCTGCCGCAGCTCGACTAGCTAATCCCTGAACCACGCCGGCGCTTTCCTGGGCGGCTGGTGGAGGACCTTGGGTGCGGGACAACGCTCGATCTACCATCCCTTCGAACATCGGGATGAGCGAGTCGGCAGGAAGTGGGTGATGAACATCAGTCAGGCCCTGCTCCCAACGCTGTGGCCTAAAGAGCGTCGAAGGCGCTTCTCGCGCGGGACTCTTGACGAAAGCGTAACCCAGCCAGATGAGCAGCGCGCAATTGTATGCGCACATGTTGATCAGATCCACCGCGTGAGTTCCAAGATGTTCGCCGACGTAAGATGCGACCAGAGACAGTTCAACCATTGCGAAGAGACCAAAGCCTAATGCGATTCCAAAACTGTGCTGCAGCCGGCTGACTCCCATGTACTTGGCAAAAAACACGAGGAAAAGCACCATGCCCACCTGAATAATGCGCACACAGCGCTGCGTGGTTAGGATCGCTTCCATCCACGGCAGCGTGTCCGAAGAGTTGGTAGAGAGAGAAACCACCACCGCGACCAACAGCATCACTAGCCCGGCCCATTGGAATAGCACGGTTCCAAGGTCTCGCAGCGTATGGAATGGCCGGAAGGCGTCGAGAAACGCCTCGTGAATCACCTTAAAGCCGAAACCCACGCTGATCGCAGTGGAGAACCAGCTTATGTAGAACCAGGCGTGGTAGGAGCGAAGCGGAAATGTTAGGGCGAACGCGAAAATCTGCGTGACGATATACGCAAAGAAAAACTTGAATTTGCGATGCAGTCCGCGACGGAACATAACCACGGCAATGAAGCTCTGGAGTACGGGATGAGCGATCCACAACGCGTAATATAGGATCCTGAATTTGTCGCCCATGAAAAACAGTTCTCCCAACCTCTAAGCCAAGCCGACGGATGAAACCGAGCTCAATGCGCGGATGGACAGGTAAAAAGACGTTAAACCTTTCGCGGCGCAGGTTCAATGTACTCAGGTAACCCAAAGTAACGTTACCTTTGTGCCACTTCGTGGAAAAGCTACAAGGGAGGCCAAAACCCAGCGTGACGCAGAGCCATTATGTCTGACCGTGCGCCACAAATTTGAATGTGTGGAGCGGGCACTCTTGCCCGCTTGCCCTTGACCTTGCCTTTTGGCTTCGCGAGAATCAGAAGCGGCGCAGCGTGAAACTGGTCTGGCTTGCGCCCCGAATTTTCCGTTCGATCCAGATTTAAAAATATTACAGATCAACCCGCTAAAATCTCTGGACTCAACGAGCTGCGGAGATGGTGTCTGATTGAATCTGACTAAAATATTGTATCGAAAGAACTTGGCCGCAAAATATTGTGGCGCAAGCGCTTAGCTGCGGATCGATGGTGAAAGAGTGATTCATTCTTTGGGGTCAATTATGAGGGAATCGCGAAAGAGACGCTAGGTTGCATGTCACAAAGGACCTGTGAATCCGCTGTTTGAGCGCTGCCTAGCACCCGCAAGGCTCTTGCCTTCGACGAATTTCATTGCCAGGTCTGCGTTTGTGCAATGTCCGCGTGCGGCGCATTGAACTCTTCGGCTCCGCTACTGGGCCTGAGAGGCGAATCGCCTATTCTGCAAGCGACACAAATCAAAGGCCACGACTCTCGTCCGTCGCGGCCTTTTGTTCTTATCCATGTTGATTCGGGCAAAGAATTTAGTGCCTTCCGCCGCCCGAGCCGCCGCGTCCGCCCCGATCTCGTCCGCCGCCACCGCCGCCAGGACGCCCACCGCGCCCGCCGCGTCCCCCTCCGCCGGAGCGTCCACCGCCACCGGGACGGCCACCCCGTCCGCCACGATCTCCGCCGGGCGCGCGATCGCTGCGAGGACGGTCACCGCTGCTTACTGGCGCAGGACCACCTTCGCGGTTGAAGTTCGGTTCATCGTCCGGAAAATCGCCGCCGCCTTCGATCACCATCGATCCGGTCAGCGCAGGCGCCGTAACGGATTCCATTTCAGCTCCTGCGCCGTCCATCGGCACGGCGCCTTCATTCGGCGCGCCGTCGCCGCCGCCCATTTTTGCGCGCTGCTCTTTGAGAATCGCCTTGCGAGAGAGCCGGATACGGTTGCCCTCAACCGCGAGCACCTTCACCAGCACCTGATCGCCTTCCTTCAACTCGTCGCGGACATCGGCGATGCGATGCTCGGCCACTTCGCTGATGTGCAGCAATCCGTCGGTGCCAGGAATGATCTCGACGAACGCGCCGAAATCCGCCAAGCGTGTGACTTTGCCGAGATAGGTCTTCCCTACTTCCGCGGTGGCCGTAAGGTCGCCGATGATTTGCAACGCCTTGGCCGCCGACTCCTGATCGCTCGACGCAACTTTGACGAGTCCGGAATCTTCCACGTCGATCTTGACCCCGGTTTGCTCGACGATCGAACGAATCATCTTGCCGCCCGGCCCGATCAAATCGCGAATCTTGTCGACCGGGATCTGAATCGTGTAGAAACGCGGAGCGAAATCGGAAATCTTCTCTCGCCCGGAAGTAATCACTTCTTCCATCTTGCCGAGAATGTGCAGTCGCCCGCGCTTGGCCTGCGCCAGTGCCTCGCGCATGATCTGCGAGGTGATGCCCGCGACTTTAATATCCATTTGCAGCGCGGTAATGCCGTCTTTGGTTCCCGCGACTTTGAAATCCATGTCGCCGT
>PLUJ01000181.1 GCA_003165455.1 Acidobacteriaceae bacterium
GCGCACAGAGGCTGCAAACGGCCATCACACCGGGGAACAATGGCCAACTCCGTGGCGGCAGCCGCCTGGCCAATTAAATAGCGAAGAAAAGACGGAGAAACTAAAGGCATATCGACCGCTAGCGCCAGATTTAGTTCCGTCTCCGATACGCGCAATGCCGCGTGAATCCCTCCTAATGGACCGCAATCACGAAACACGTCTTCTATAACNNATGATGCGTACGTTGGGAGTGATGGCCCGTGTAAGGTCCAGCGCCCGGAATAGCAGATTGCGGCCATCAAGTTCAACAAACGCCTTTTCCGTCCCCATGCGGGTACTCTTACCGCCGGCAAGGATGAAGGCTGTCACATCCCCGCAGGCCTCTGTGCGGTTGTGGCGCATGGGGCGATGATACACGGACGGCAGCTCCTCGATGACGGGTCGGCAGCCCCAGTCAAATTCAAAACTGGGGACGCCCAGTGCCCTACCCGCGCAGGTTCTTGGAGAATCCCTGGATTACTGTCCTGTCGCCCCGCCACGAAAGTAACCTATCCGCCGCCGCGCTTTCAGGACATGATGGAACTGCGTTCGGCACTCCAACGTTTAGGCAATCAGGCTCGATTAATCCGGTCTGGACCGAACCTTGGCCGGAAGAAACCCATCATGCCGCAAAAGATCATGGATGTTCTTATGCTTGGGCGCTGCTCGCATGAGTTTTCCTGGCCCCGGCGCGCCAACGACGGCGATTATTACCAGGTTTGCCTGCTGTGCGCCGCCGAGTACAAGTATGACTGGACCACCATGCGCCGCACGGAGCGGGTGGAGCACACGAAACCGGAGACTGGAATCAAGCGAAGCCATCCTCGCGAGAAGCGTCCGAAATGGACGCCGCGGGCTCGAAGGCTCAAGTTTTGCCTTACGCTTCGCTATCGCGTCAACAGCACCAGCGTGTGGCATGAAGGCACTGTAGAAAACATCAGCCAGACGGGCTTGTTGTTCCAAGGTCCGCAGCAACTTCCAGTGAACACCCTGATTGAGTTGGTGTTCGAAATGCCCGAGGAAATCTCAGGTCAAAACAACCGTAACGTTCTCTGCCAGGGCCGCGTAATTCGCTCCAGAGAAAAAGAAGTCGAGGAAAGACCGGCTGAAACTGAGGGTTCCACCAAAACAGCTACTTTGGCCGCATCGATTGTCGATTACAAATTTATCCGCTAGTAGAGAGATGGCGAGGATCGCCCTTTCGGACAGTGACTTCTGTACCTTAGTGCTCCCTGCCAGCTCGCCTTATAATCCAATCACGCTCTAGGAATGCCGCGTTTCTGAGTAAGAAGCGGTAGTTTTTCAAGACGTTATACCTCGTGGACCCTTATTACGCATCGGCGATTGCTGTCCTTGGGCTGGCCTTCGGCAGCTTCCTGAACGTGTGCATCTATCGTCTGCCACTCGGTTTGTCGGTTGTGTCCCCTGGTTCGCGCTGTCCCGGTTGCAAGCGGCCAATTGCTTTTTATGACAACGTACCGATTTTAGGCTGGCTTCTTTTACGAGGCCGTTGCCGTAACTGCAAGACAAGAATCTCTGTGCGTTATTTGCTGATTGAGGCGCTGACCGGTGCGCTTTTCGTCGCCTGCTATGCCTACTTCGGGCTGACATTTGCCACGCTGAAATATTGCGCCTTCGGATTTCTTCTTCTCGGACTCATCTTCACCGATGCTGAAACCAAACTTCTTCCAGACAAGCTGACGCTTCCCGGATTAGCGCTCGGGCTGGCTTTCAGTTTAATCGTTCCGGTCAACGATCTGGTTTCGCAGTTTTTGCCCGGGATGCTGAATTTGCCTTTTAGTGCGGGCTTCGCGTCCCACCTGCTTTCCTTGCTCGACTCACTGCTCGGGGCCGCGTTGGGCGCTTCGTTCATCTACGGTGCAGGCGCGATGTACCTACGATGGCGCGGCACTGAAGGGATGGGCTTTGGCGATGTTAAGTTAATGGCCATGATCGGCGCCTTTTTAGGCATGAAGCTCACTATTTTCACCATCTTTACCGCTTCGCTAGCGGGATCGTTCTTTGGCATTGCAACCGTGCTGATGGTTTGGATCAAACGCACTCATCGGTTCATGCGCCGATTCGCTAATCTGCAGGCGGCCCGCCGCCGGGGATGGCAATCCGCGCAGATGGTGTATCGCCATTACCAAATGCCGTTTGGTGTTTTTCTCGGAAGCATGGCTCTGCTGGCGTTATTCGTAGGAAACCAGTTCTTACGATGGTACGGGAGGTTTTGGTAGTAGGGTCCAGCGGCCAAAAGTTCGATACGCTCGGGCAAATGCGCATCTATATCGACGTACTTAGAGGATAAAAAAATATGAACTGCGCCACACGTAACTCATTCGTATACGCATTGTTCACGCTGCTTGCGGCTTCGTTGGTCGCGGCACAGACTACCGCGCCGTCGGATCAATCCTCATCCGGTCAAACATCCTTGGGCGATTATGCCCGCAAAATGCATAAAGATCCCTCCGCCAAGGTCCAGCCCAAGGTTTTTGACAATGACAACCTTCCGACCAATGACAAACTTTCGATCGTGGGAGAAGCCACGACCGCGAGTAACGCTAACGGTAGTGATAGCAGTTCGACGGAAGGCGGCGCGAAGCCGCCTAACCCCGCTGATGCAAAAGACTCCAANNCGAAGACCAGCAAGTCAAGAAACAGGCCGAATGGAAATCCTGGCAGGATAAGCTCGCTTCGCAAAAAAACGCCATCGATCTTGCTTCCCGCGAACTGGACGTGGCGCAGAAGGAATACCAACTGCGAGCGGCGGCAATGTATGGGGACGTGGGGAATCGGCTGCGCAATTCAGCTCAGTGGGATAAACAGGACGCCGACTACAAGCAGCAAATTGCGGACAAACAGAAAGCCGTGGAAGACGCCAAACAAAAACTGGAAGATATGGAAGAAGCGGCGCGCAAAGCAGGAGTACCGGCCGCCATGCGCGAACCTTAACGGCTCATAACGGAGGCAGCGTGCCGGTGAATCAATCGGGACATTGCGGCGGTGGAATAAGAAAGTTTACCGCGTCATCACCGCCACTGATCGACTGCCTTCCACCAGATGAGCCGAAGCCATTCGTCGAGACAAACCTTGGCCCATTGCCGATGTCTCCACCATCGGGCCCCAAATTGCTCATTGTTGCGTGCCGCCGCTATTGTGTACGTGTATGCTGGAAATTCCCGCCGGAAAACGTCGATTGCCCGCCGCGTATGAAAATCCGACGTGACGACGAGTACGCTCCTTGCGCCCAGGCGTCGTAAGCACTTCTCGGCATCTTTGGATTCATCTTTTGTCGACAGCCCATCGATCGGACAAACAATCATCGAAGATGCTGGCTGGATATTCCGAGCCTGAAGGTCGCGTACGTACCTCTCCGCCAATTCAATCTGAGTAAATTCGTAAATTCTCGCGTTTGCAGGGACGTCGAGCACAATGCTCTTCCCATACCCTTGCCTGGAAAGCTCCAGGGCTCGCTCCGGACGAAAATCGGTCTCCCCCGCCAGAACTAGAATCACGTCGGAAGGTCGAGGCGCGTCAACGATCAAGAAACTTCCTGCTCTTGACGCCAAGGCAACAAATAGCACCGCAAGTAATATGCAGGCCAGGAGCCACGGCAATTTCCTTGTTCTCGCTCCGTCCATGTGTTGAGTTCTGTCTCTATCCTGATCTTTCCATCCTGGGACTATGACTCAAGTTCAATAGCCTTTCGGCACCGGATATCAAACAGATTCGTCATGCGTGCATGCTAGAATCGAAGCGAAATTAAGGATTTTCCCATCTTTTTCGCTCGAGTCACTTTCATAAATGATTAATCCGTCCGTAGAAACTCGCACCGCCGAATCCACGAAAGAGAAAATCAAGCGTCATGAGGCGCGCGTCGGAATCATCGGCCTCGGTTACGTCGGATTACCCCTGGCACTATTGTTCACCGATCAGAAGTTTCCTGTCACTGGCTTCGACATTGATCGGCGGAAAGTTGAAACTCTTGCCCAGGGCGGGTCTTACATCTACCGCATCGCCAAGGAAGAAATCCAGGCAGCCAATGCCCAGGGATTTTCCGCTACCTCCGATTACGCGAAACTTGAAGAAATGGACGCGGTTATCATTTGCGTCCCTACTCCGCTCAATCAATATCACGAGCCCGACCTCAGCTTCATTACCGATACTACGCATGCCATAGCGCCTCACCTCCAGCCGGGGCAGTTGATAATCCTCGAGAGTACAACCTATCCGGGCACTACGGAAGAAGTCATGTTGCCGATCCTCGAGAACGAGAACAAGCTCGGGTTGAAGGCGGCTCGCGGCATATCGAACTTGGAAACGAATTTTTTTGTGGCTTTCTCGCCCGAACGCGAAGACCCGGGCAACACAACGGTTGCACGGCGGGACATCCCGAAAGTGGTTGGCGGCTTAAACCCGCGCGCTTCCGAATTGGCGGCAGCGCTCTACGGGTCCATTTTCCAGCGTACTGTGCCGGTTTCGTCACCCGCCGCAGCGGAGATGACCAAGCTCCTCGAGAATATCTACCGCTGCGTTAACATCGCACTCGTCAATGAATTAAAGATGCTGTGTCTCCGGATGAATCTGGACATCTGGGAAGTCATCGAAGCCGCTTCGACGAAACCTTTCGGATTCCATCCGTTCTATCCCGGCCCCGGACTCGGTGGACACTGCATCCCGGTCGACCCTTTTTATCTTTCCTGGAAAGCCAAGGAATATGACTTCCGCACCAGGTTCATCGAACTGGCGGGTGAGATCAATACCAACATGCCCTATCACGTGCTCGCATCCATCGGAGCGGCGTTGAATGGCCACAAGAAATCGGTGAATGGATCGCGCGTCCTGATCCTCGGCGTTGCTTACAAAAAGGACATCGACGACCTGCGCGAATCCCCCGCCTTAACCATTATTGAACTTCTGCAAAAAGAGGGAGCGCAGGTCAGCTACCACGACCCTTACTTCCCTTTCATTGGAAAAGGCCGTAAGTACGATTTGCAGATGAAGCGTTCCGGGCTGGAGAATCTCAGCGAATACGATTGCGTCGTGATCATCACGGACCATTCCGATTACGACTATCAGCAAATCGTCCGCGACGCCCAGTTGGTGGTCGACACCCGGAATGCGACCAAAGGAATAGACAGCTCAAAAGTGGTGCGTTGTTAGCGAGGTCTGGAGCTCGTTCTTCCAGTTAGCCGATCAGCTTGTCCGAACCTCGTTTTCCAACGGCTGATATTGAAGGGTCTTTATGCGAATTTGGCGGGCAGGTTTTCTTTCGTTATTCTGCTTTCTTGCTTCTTTTTCGGCGCTTTCACAAGATTCAACTTCACCCTCGCCCGCTAGTACGGTACCCTCCAAACCGCCGCAGACCATTTCTGCGCCCGTGCCAGACACATTCGACGGCGTTGTGGACCGCATGATTCAGAAAGAGCATCTTTTCACGGCACAGATGCGCCATATGCGCCCCATGGTCGAGACTTATCTACAGGATCTGAAGACCGATCGCAGTGGAAGTATCCAGCCCGTGAAAGACCAGTATTTCTTAGGCCGGCTGGAGATGAGCGATGGCCCGGAAGACACTTCCTTTATGGGCCAGCCTGGGTTCGGCCAACGCATGCTCAATCGCCTCACCGGCCTCTACGCAATGCACTTTCTGCCTCTGGGCTTTGCCCAGATGATCGTGATCGACACTGACTTACAAAAGAAATATTACGATTTCACTTTCGTGCGGCGCGAATTTCTGGGGGAAATCCGCTGCATAGTAATTGACGTGCAACCCAGGCAAGACGCCCCTCCCGGCCGGTTCATGGGCCGCATTTGGGTCGAAGACCAGGACTATAATGTCGTCCGTTTCAACGGCACCTATTATCCACCGCCCAAGGCGAGCTACTACCTGCACTTTGACAGTTGGCGCTTGAACATGCGTTCCGGAGCGTGGCTCCCCGCCTACATTTACAGTGAAGAATCGGACATGAAGACCACCATCGGCCGGCCTTTACATTTTCGCGCGCAAACGCGACTGTGGGGATACGATCTGAAGGGCCTCAACAAAAATACAGAATTCACGCAAATTCTGGTGGATTCCGCCCAATCGGTGAATGATAAGAGCGACGCGTCCGCGGACGCGAGCCCCATCGCCGCCCAGCGGATGTGGGAACGCCAGGCGGAAGATAACGCGGTGGAGCGGCTGCAGAAAATCGGTTTAATGGCTCCTCCCGGGGATGTGGATAAAGTCCTTCTCACCGTTGCCAACAACATCTTGTTGACCAACAATATCGATCTCGGCTCTGACTTGCGTTGCCGAATTCTCCTTACTTCCCCGCTCGAATCATTCACCATTGGTCACACCATTGTCATCAGCCGCGGGCTGCTGGATGTCCTTCCTGACGAGGCTTCTTTAGCAATGGTTCTGGCTCACGAGCTCGGCCACATCGTTCTCGGCCACGGCTTCGATACCAAGCTGGCCTTCAACGACCGAATGTTCTTTCCGGATGAAAATTCATTCCAGCGGCTGGATTTCAAACGTCCCGCGTCGGAGGAGGAAGCGGCTGACGCCAAAGCTTTGGAATTGCTGAAGAACTCTCCGTATAAGGATAAGTTGGGGAGCGCGGGGCTATTCTTGAAAGCGCTACAGCAGAGCGCTCCGGAACTGCCAAATTTGATTCGGCCACACTTGGGCAATAGCTTCGCCAGCAGCAAGAATATTCGGATGGCGACGCTACTGGCTTCCGCTCCGCAACTCGAACCACAGCGCACCGATCAGATTGCTGCGCTTCCTCTTGGGGGGCGCATCAAGCTCGACCCTTGGAGCGATCAGGTGGAGCTTGCGAAGGCCAGACCTGTAGCTTTGAGCTCCGCACGCGAGAAGATGCCATTTGAGATCACGCCGTTTTTCCCTTATCTCACCCGACTTACAGAAGCATCCGGCGGTGAAAAGGTGGCTTTGACCACATCGACGCCAAAGTGAGCGGAATTGCGCCTATTTCAGGAAGATGGTCGGCGATGACCAAAAGGCCGCCTGGCGACGGTATTCCGTGCTGCAGACGCGGTGCCTAACGACTATTGAATTGAACTGGCAACGTTGGAGAACACGAGACTGGCGTTCGTGCCAATGAGCTTGACCGTGCCTACGACGATCACGAGAATTACGGCCAACATTACCGCGTATTCCGCAATATCCTGACCTTGCTCATCTCTCCAAAGGTTCTGCTTCAATTTCACAAACATTTTAGCCACGGGCTCCTTCTCCTTAACGTCTAAGTCAGTTCTCTTCCTTTAAGAGGGAGAACACAGTCGTGATTCAGCTTGCAAACTGTGACCGGATCAGTTGCTGTCCGAGGCTGGTCTTATTTCTCAATAGTAGAAGGGGAAGAAACGCACGCCAATGGCTCGAAAGTGCTATGCCAATCGAGGATAAAGATGCTCCCTGCGGTGAACTGGAACCGTCAAAGTCGGGCCTAAACGATGCTTTTCAGTGGCAGCGATTGGTTCACTGCAAACAGAGCCAACTCCAGCCGAGTAGAAACCCCAAGTTTGTCGAAGATATTGCTCAAATGATGCTTCACGGTATCTTCGCTGATCTTGAAGTACTCCGCGACCTCTTTATTCGAATAGCCCGCCACCACTGCCGAAACAATCTCCAACTCTCGAGGCGTCAATCCAAATTTTCTTTGCCGGGCCTCATCACTGGAGGACTGCACCAGAGTCCGCAGGTATTGAACCAGATTTGATACGCTCTCGCGCCCCACCCAATACTCGCCAGACATAACCGTTTGAATCGCTTTCAAGAGCAATTGCGTGGCTGAATCTTTCAGCACTACGCCACGAGCGCCTAACTGCAGAGCTTCCACAATCTGACTTTTTTCCGCCGCCGCTGTCAACAGAATCACTCGCACCGGCGTCGAACTTACACCCGTGCCAAGATCGCGCAGCGCTTCCAGTCCGGGATGTTTCGGCATCGCTAAATCCAACAGCAAAATATCCGGCTTCAGTTGCCGCACCATCTTCACCGCCTCGGCGCCATCGGACGCCTCGCCCAGCACCTTTAAGTTGGGCTCCGCTTCCAGCAGACGGCGCAATCCATCGCGAAAAATTGGATGGTCATCGGCAATGACAATGCGAACCGCTTGTGGCTTCTTAAAATTCATCGGAAACTCCCCCGCTCCTGGGAACTTTAATATCGAGGCGTGTCCCGCTCCCGGGATTCGATTCTACCGTGAGTGCGCCGGCAATTAAACGGACCCGTTCCTTAATGATCGTCGGCCCTTTCCCCATCTGGTCTAATTCGTCTTGACTGAGCCGACCAGAAAAAGGAAATCCCTTTCCATCGTCCTCCAGTGTAAGGCTCCATTGGTCGGGATTGGAAGCCAGTCGCACCAGAACGTGTCGTGCCCGGCTATGCTTTCGTACGTTGACCAATCCTTCCTGGACGATTCGTAAAAATTCCCTGCAAATTTTATCCGGCATCTCCAACTTCGCGATGTCGGTGACGAAACGCGCGGAGATACCGGTCTCTCTCTGGAATCGCTCCATCGTATCTGTCACTACGCTCAAGAATCTCCGCGCATCCACATCGATGGATTTCATCTGCTGCATCAGTTCCCGCAACTTCAACACTTCCTCTCGCAGCAGTCCTTGAATACGACCCAATTCTCCGCCAACTACCTCCGGAGTATTCTCCGCCTGTCGGCGCAGCACGTCGACTTGCATTTCCACTGCGATCAGCGACTGTACCGCTCCATCGTGCAACTCCCTGGCAAAACGCGCGCGCTCTGCCGCTCCCGCGCGCCTCCGTAGTCGGTGCAAGAGATATACGTTGTATACCGCCGGGCCTACCTGACGAAGCAAATCGAGAAGGAATCGCAACTCCTCTTGCGTTTCTCCTCTCCATGACGGTTCAAATATTAAGACCCGTCCACGCCACTCGGTCCCAAACCCAAAAGAAATCGAGATGACCGAATGAAAAGCATCTTCCGGTTTTTTCGTGCCTTGCTGCAATTCCTCAAAGGCTTGGGCGGAAGCGGACGGAATTTGGTTGCCCTCTTCGTCCAGAGCGGTCACCGACCAGCGCCCGCCTTTATGCAGCGCGTAACCCACCTCTCCCGGAAAATCCTGCAAATAGGCCTTCGCTTCCCGCGGACGCGAGTCCAGCCAGGCAAATTCGGAGAGCTCACCCTTCACATTTCTCAACTCGCCTAGAAATCTTCTGTGGCTGAGGATCTCCTGCGCGGCAATCACAATCCTCGCCGCGCCGTACATCGCAGCTATCTCTCGGCTGATTTGTTGAAGAGTTCCAGTAAGGCCGGCCTCCACCCGTACGCGCGACAACATGCGGGTTACCGCTGCTTTTTCGGCGCGCAGATGTTTTTGCTGCTCCGCCAAATACCCCAGCAACAATCCCATTACCAGTAAGTAAATTGACAACATGAACAGCCGCTTCGGTTCAAATTCGACGAGATTAACGCGCAGTCCAGCCAAAATATGCCATGGCAAGCTTCCCTCGCGAAGCGCCCAAACATGCAGCAAGAGGAAGCTCTCGATCCAAAGCAATGCCACTTCGGCGGCCGCCGTGCTTAAGGTTTCCCAAAGGCCCCAGCGGTAGGCCGATGCTGCGAGAACAAAGAAGAAAAACAGAAAGAACGGACTTCGCGGTCCTTCCGCGAAAATTGAAATGAATGCCGGCCATACGATATCTGCCGAATGGATCAGCAGTCGGAAGGCTGGGGTTGATGTTTTCCTTCGCCGCAACAGAGACATCACCAGCACGCCATGGATCAAGTAAAACCCCAGCAGCGCATAAGCTACTGGTGCGTGTCCCAATTGCGTGGGGTCCATATAGATGGCCGCCAGAGCCGAAATCGCCAGGAAGACCCTTGCGCTCGCCAGCCAGCGTTCCGTCCGGCGAATCTCGCTAGGATCGGCCGTACTCTGTTGCCGCCCAAGCCAACCTTGACTTCCAACAGTCCGCAATCGAGTTACTCCTGCGCCAACGCAATTCTAAGGGTAAGAGAATCGTCCCGTATCGATTTAATTATCGGAATGAAGGGTGCGCGATAAGAACCGGCTGTACCTTGCCACTCAAATTTTCGGACGATTATGGGACATTACTTCAGTAACTCGGGCTTCGGCAGGGCCGAATCTAAAATGCTGTAGGAGGATCTCCGTGCGCGCGTACTCCAAACTTTGGACGTCGGCCGTTGCTGCCTGCATGGCAACCCTGATTTTGGCCGCACTGGTCCTGCCGCGCTCCTTTCACCTGACTGCGCTGAGTGACTGGATCCAGGGTCTCCTATTGCTTTCGGGAGCAATCTCATTCCTCCCGAATGCCGTGCAGTCCCGGGGACACGTGCGAGCCTTCTGGATGCTCCTTTCCACAGGCATGTTTCTATGGTTCTCCTACCAAGCCATGTGGATCTACTTCGAACTGTGGCTGCACAAAGAAGTTCCAGACATTTTCGCTGGAGATATCGTCATTTTTCTTCACATCGTTCCCATGATGGCCGCCATGGCTCTCCGGCCCCATGCCCCTCAAGATGAATATTCCGGACGACTGCGCACTCTCGATTTTACCTTGCTGATGTTTTGGTGGGCATACCTTTATATTTTCGCGGTAATGGCCTGGCAATACGTGGTTCCCAACCCCGATGCATACGGCGACAACCTCAACTTCTTGTATCTGATTGAAAAGCTCGCATTCCTGTTGACGTTGCTGGTTGCCTGGATGAACAGCAAAAGCGCCTGGCGGGTTTTTTATGCCAATCTGTTCGGCGCGAGTTTAACTTACGCCGCCAGTTCTTACGTGGCGAACTGGGCTCTTAGTCACCATGTCTACTACAGCGGAAGCCTTTATGACATCCCTCTCGCAGTCTCCATGCTATGGATCACCATGATTGGTTTATGGTCGCTGGGTTGCCGAGCCAACATCAAAAGATCGGGATCCGCCTCTCACGGCGTTTGGCTGGCACGACTGGGAATGATTACAGTTTTTTCGCTCCCCATGTTCGCCGGATGGGCTTTGCTGGATTCGGCACTCCCGCCACGGATTCGCTCGTTCCGACTGATGCTGACTCTGTGCGCGGCGTTAGTCATGGGCGTGATGGTTTTTGCGCGTCAAACTTTACTCGACCGCGAGTTGTTGCGCCTGCTGAATCAGTCTCAGGAATCTTTCGCGAACTTAAAACGTCTGCAAGCACAGATTACGGAATCGGAAAAATTGGCTTCCATCGGTCAACTCGTCGGTGGCGCCGCACACGAGCTCAACAATCCTATCGCCGCCATGCTGGGATATTCAGACCTTTTGCTCAACACGCCGCTTAACGCCGATCAGCAAGCGCTGGCGACGCGAATCGGGCAGCATGGTCGCCGGACCAAGTCGCTGGTAGCCAGTCTGCTTAGCTTCGCCAAACAAAGCCCGGCAACGCTCTCTCCAGTGAATTTCACCACTCTCTTGCATACGGCGGTCAGACTGTCACAACCGCAATGGAAGAGCCTCAACATTGAAATTAGCACTCGCTTCCAGCCCGATGCTCCCCCGATCATGGGAGATTCGAATCAGCTTCTTCAAGTCTGCATGCAAATTCTCAATAGCGCGATCCACACCGCGGACCAGCAAAATAGCAGGGGCCTGACGATCATCTACGAACATCTGGAGGGCATCGCCACCATCGACGTTTTCGACGCCAAGTATGATTCGTACGATACTGTGAGTCCGCTCAGCTTCGGCGAAAATTCGAGTCTCGAAACTTCAGATCCACTTTCCGTTCTTGGCTTAAGCGCGTGTCGCGGAATGTTGCAGCAACATCACGGAACGATTATCGCGCGACAGACCAAGGAGAAAGGATTTAGCATTCGCGTCGAAATTCCTATCTTTCCGCCGGCACCCGCGGCACTTCCTGCACCTGCAGTTCCGGTGAGGTGGTTATCTCAACCGTTCGCTTAAGCTGACCGCACGCGGCATAAATATCCCGGCCTCGAGGACGCCTCAAAAACGCCGGAATTCCCGCGTGACGAAGAGTCGCCTGAAATTCCTGCACCTGCTTCTCGGCGGGAGTGGCGAATTCGATCCCTGGGCCGGGATTTAGCGCGATCAAATTCACTTTGCAGCGAAGACCGCGTAGCAACTCAGCCACTTCGCGTGCATTCTCCGGAGCGTCGTTCACTCCGCCCAACAACACGTATTCGAATGTGACCCACTCCTTGGTGCGCAGCGGAAACTCACGAGCCGCTGCCATTAACATCTCTAGATTCCACTTTTTATTCAGCGGCATCAGGCGGGTTCGCAGTTCATCATTCGAGGCGTTCAGGGAAATCGCCAACTTCGGCCGGATGGTCTCTTCGCCAAAATCGCGAATCCGCGGAACAATCCCTGCCGTGGATACCGTCATCCGCCGCTCGGCGATTCCCACACACTCTACGAGCAGGCGTGACGCTTTCATGAAGTTCTCATAGTTTAAGAATGGCTCCCCCATTCCCATAAAAACCAGATTGATCCGAGCTTCCGGCGGTGAAGATCCTTGATCTTTCAGCACTGCGCAAACCTGCCCAACAATCTCCCCGGCAGTCAGATTTCGCTTCATCCCCAGCAAGGCCGTTAAGCAAAATTGACAATCCACCGCGCAACCAACCTGACTCGAAACGCAAATCGTCGAGCGCCCGGATGAAGAGCGCCCGGATGAAGACCGAGGCCGTTCTTGCGAACTCCGATTGATTCGTCCGTGCGGACCGGCTATAACCTCTGACGCAGCTTCAGTAGAGTCATTAAGCCTTTCAGCAGCTTCTGCCGCCTCCGTGCCATCCCCTGCTTCCCCGCCATCCCCTTCCGGCATCCATACCGTCTCCACGGTCTGTCCATCGGAAAATCCAATCAAATACCGAACCGTGCCGTCGCCCGAAATAAACTTGCTCTCAATCCGCGCCGCTCCGACCCGCACGCCTTGATTTTCGAATCGTTCCCGCAACTCAGCTGGAAATGTGGAAATCTCCCCGATGGTCTCCACCCGCTGACGGTAAACTGCATCCACTAACTGCTTGGCGCGATAAGGCGGCTCAGCCACCTCCGTCACAAGAGCGGCAAGCTCCTGCCGATCCATTCCGAGCAACGAGCATGTCCGCAAGTCAGTCATTTCAGTCAAATTCGCTCCCGCAAGGCGAAAACTCTCCCGCAACAGCGATTGCCTAGCGTAAACACATGATTCTAAAGGGATAAACTTTGCAATAATGCGACCCTTTTCTTGTGTAACAATAGTAGTTCTTCTGGGCTGGTTTCACAATCAAACGAAGCGTGTTCCGGCCTCAGCCTATTTTGCATCAGAAACCTTTGCGTCCAAGTGTTTGCTCATTCGTTTTAGCATCGCCATGGTAAAAGAAGTCCGCAATATTCGCCGTCAGGTCTTACCCCACGGCCTTACCGTGATTACCGAGCAGATGGAGCACATTCGCTCCGCTTCCATCGGCATCTGGCTCGAAACCGGGTCGCGCGACGAAACCCCGCAGGCCAACGGTATCTCGCATTTCATCGAGCACATGGTCTTCAAAGGCACCAAGCACCGCACCGCCGAGGAGATTGCCCGCCAGGTCGATTCCATCGGCGGCAACATGGACGCCTTCACCTCCAAAGAATGCATCTGCTTCAACGTCAAGGTGCTCGACGAAAACGTTCCCATCGCGCTTGAGATTCTCACCGACCTCGTCCTGCACCCCACATTCACCGCCGAGGACATCGCCCGCGAGCGCGGCGTGATTCTCGAAGAAATCAAGATGGACGAGGACAATCCTGACTACCTCGTCCACGAAATCTTCACCCAGAATTTCTGGAAAGATCATCCGCTGGGCAAGCCGATTCTGGGCACCAAAGAAACGGTGAAAAAGTTCGAGCGCCAGGCCGTGCTCGATACTTATGCCCACCGCTTCGCGCCCGGCAACATTATCGTCGCCGCCGCCGGGCATCTCGACCACGAACGCTTCGTTGACCTCGTGGTCAAGCACTTCGAGCACCTGAAGCCCGCGCA
>PLUJ01000037.1 GCA_003165455.1 Acidobacteriaceae bacterium
GCAGATTCGGTGTGATCTTGCGACCGTACATCTGCACCACCTGGCCGCTCAGATCGAAGATCGGAATCACCACGGAGCCGTTGAAGTGCTCGTGTCCACTCTCGCGGTAGACGCCGAGTTTCTGCAGGCGTCCGCGCAACGCTGCACCAGCCGAGCGGTTCGATGCCGGTAAACGGTAGCCGATGGTGCGATTGGCGAAACCCAGCCGGAAAGCCTCGATCATCTCCGCCGATTTCAGGCCGCGATTCTCCAGATACTTCAGCGCCTCGGGACTCTGCTTCAAGCTCTCCTGGTAGTAGCTCACCACCTGCAACAGCAACATGCGATCATCGGCACTGCGTTCGACCGGCGCGGGCAGTTTCGGCACCGTGGATCGCTGCACACCTGGCCGCGTGTTGCTGCTCCCCAGCGGCAGGTCTTCCCGCAGAAGCTCAACCGCATGGCGGAAGCTAACGCCTTCGGCCAGCATGATCCAGTCGATGACAGTTCCTCCACGGCGGCACGCGCCCAGACAGTTCCACAGATTCTTGCTCGGAGTAATTACCAGCGACGGCTCGTGATCGTCATGGAAGGGGCACAGCCCGATCAGGTCCGCGCCGTGGCGCTTTAGCTTCACCCCGCGCCCTTCCGCCAGACGTTGCACCGAGATTTCCCGCTTCAACCGCTCGATCTCGCTCTCCGCGATCCGCGCCATGCCCCGGACCTCCTTCTGCTCGTTTTCAGGGTTTTTGCAGAAACCCTGTCAAGAGGATTTTGCTTTTTAGTTTCGCCCGTAAGAATATGCGTGTTATGTTTAAGCTGTCAATGTATTTTCACATCGGCCTTAAAATCATCCCAGCCATGCCACGGAAAAAGAATCGAGAAGCATCATTCGGCAAGCGTTTGATTGCGCTTCGGAAAGCTCGCGGGATTACTCAGGTTGAGTTGGCGAAGGCCCTGGGAACAACCCAGCGGACGATATCCTATTACGAGAACGAAGATGGACTGCCAACTGTCGTCCTTCTCGGGAGCCTTACGCGCGTGCTCGGCGTCACTAGCGATGAGTTGCTTGGACTGAAGCCCGTGAAGGTTCAAGACAGTCCACAGAAGCGGCGGTTGTGGAAGAGACTGCAACGCATCGAGTCATTGCCGGAGCGGGATCAGCGCGCCGTCGTTCGCCTGATTAACTCGCTTGTGACTTCCAACGGCAACGGACAGTCGCGCGGCAGCGCGCACCTGTAGATTGGTAAACTATCCCTGATGGCACCCGCGAATGAAAAACAGCAGGCGCACCAGCTCCTCGATCAGCTCGATGCTGGCCAGCTCGCCGCCGTCGTTCACCTGCTCCAGGTGATGACCGGCCCGCTGTCGCGTGCGCTGGCTTCCGCGCCCGTGGAAGAGGAAGAGATTACGTCTGAGACGGCTGCCGCGCTCGATCGCGCCCGCGCTTCGCTGGCTCGCGGAGAAGGCATTCCTCACGAAGACATCCTGCGCGAGTTCGGCCTGGGTAAATGACCGAACCGCCAGCACCGGAACGGATCGCCGTCATCTGGTCGCCCGAGGCCCGCGCCGATGTGCGCGCCATCGACCGCGAAACCGCGATGCAGATTCTCTACTGCGTGGATCGCTACCTGGCCAACCACACCGGCGACGTGAAGAAACTCAAACCGCCGTTCACCGGCTTCCGTCTCCGCTGCGGCGACTACCGCGTGTTCTTCGATCAGCGGGACGAGAACACCATCAACGTTACCGCCGTTCGCAATCGCCGCGAAGCCTACCGCTGACCTGTGCCAGCGGCAGACTCGAATGTGGATTCGGAACTACTTCCCGAGGTCGTTTTGGATGTCCTTGCGCTGCTTCGCCGCCTTGTTTTTCTCTTCGGCGGTTGGCTTCTTCGGTGTTTTGAGAACGTGTTCTTTCGGACGTTCACTCTTCTTGGTGTCCAACAACTGCTCGGCTAACTCGTCATTCTGGTTCGGTTTCATAAGCATTTTTTCCTTGAGGCTGGTTGCCCTTCTCTCACTAATACTGAACGGCTGCCGAAACCCGGATTATCATTGCAACTTTTTCTTGGAGCTTGGTTCCCCGACGTCCTGCCGTCCGCTCCCATTTTTCAGTCCCATTTTTTCCATAGCTGGAGGCAACACAGGAGCGGAGAGGGAGACGGGTCAAGCCCGCACGTTCTTGGTGCGCCGCGTGGCGGTCGGAGCGTAGCGGAGAGGCTTGATGCGGCTCCCGCGCTCCGTACACTCCCGGCGGAAAAAATGGGATCACTTCTTCCAGCCGCTGGGTTTTTCGCGCTGCTTTTTCTCCCGCGTCTGCTGCTGCAACTGGGCCGCGAGCTGGTGCTTCACCTCGCTGATTTGATCCAGCAGTTGCCCGAACCTCTCCGCTGTCACCGTCTCGCCCGCCGCCATCGGCTGCAGCACATTCACCAGCAGCAAGCGCACGCCCACGATCTCGGCCAGGGCCGGGTCATGCCTCGCTGAATCGCTGGCCGACCCTCCCCGCAGGATCACCTCGCGGCACCATTCTCCCAGCGTCCGACCCTCGGCCTGCGCCGCCGTTTCCAGCTGCGCGTACTCTTCCTCGCTGACTTTGAATCCGATGGATTTCGTGCGCAGCGGCGGCTTCACCATGTCCCGGCTTCCTCTCTCGCCATATCAGCCGAGACTAGCAGCCGCGCTTAAGAATCAACAAGTTCGCCTGCGTTAACTTCAGGTTGCTCGACTGCAACCCGGATCGGCGGGATTTTCCTTTAGCTGCTCTGCTTTCAACAGGTTCGCGCACGGTAACCGAAGGTTACCGCGCAGCACCCTTTCAGGGGTGGAGTGTCATACCCAAACCCCATGCCGAAGGCATGGCTAACCCTCAACCCCAGCAGGCACCTCGGGCGGGCAGGACATCCCCGGCGTGCCTGCCGTTTTTCATTAGTGGCTCCCAATCGCCACGACAACAAAAAATCCCCCAGCCAGAATGAAGAAAACTCCCAGTGTCTTGACTTGACGCAGAAACGCGGCTGTCGCTAGTGAATGTTGTAGTCCGTGGCTCGCTAACCAGCTTGCTACCGAACTGGTTCGGAGAAGCGAATACACTCCGGCCATGATCGTTAGAACGCCACCAAGAATGCCGTACCAATTGCTGTTTCCCATCATCGCAAGTATCTCCCCTTCCATCCATTGGCTCTTAGCGGATCAGAATCTTCCCGGCAAGTATCCAGCCAAAGAACATACTCAAAACAACGATGATGATGCCAGCTATCCTGAGCTGAATTTGCTCGCCAGACTCAACTCTTGACACCGAACTTCCGGAGCGCGTATACCACCGCCAAAATGCAGCGTGGTGCCTCGGTGAAGCAAACATCAACGCGCCGTTGACAAGGGCAAAAGCCAATGCCAACAGAGCTATCAGAACTAGGGCTACAAGACGCATATTCCTCCTTCGGTAATCACCTAAAAACAGATACCGTAGGTTGCTGTGACGGACCCGCCAGGAATGCCGACAGTGGGACCGCCTAAGATGCCGCTCTGGTTTCCCGTTGCTTGAGCACCAGCAATCGGAAGAGCTTGGGCACCAACTGAAATGCTTGGACCTTCGGTGATACTTTTTGCGTTCGCAAGATTCCCAAGCACAAGTGGCCCCGCACCAACGTTTCTACCTATGGAGGCACCCACTCCTGGTGCAACGCACAGGTTATTGGTCTGTGGGAGGTATGTGATGGTCACGGCAGGTCCAGCAATTCCAAGCACCGGAACGATAACATTGAGGTTGACGGGAACTTTCTTGAGGTAGTTCCATGCGTTTTGCAACCACGACCCGTTGTTTGCGGC
>PLUJ01000117.1 GCA_003165455.1 Acidobacteriaceae bacterium
TGTGCCGCGGATGCTCGACATACTTCTCCATGTAGAGATCGCCGTTGCCGAACGCGCCCGCCGCCTCCGACTGCGCTGCCTTGAATAACCCCGGGAGTTCATCTTCGTTGCGCACAATGCGCATGCCGCGTCCGCCGCCGCCCGCCGAAGCTTTCACAATCACCGGGAAGCCCACCTGCCGCGCCCACTCCACCGCTTCGCCTTCGGAGGCGATAATTCCATCCGAGCCGGGCAGAATCGGAACGCCCGCGCGTTTCATAGCGGCACGCGCTTTCTCTTTTTCCCCCATCAGCCGCGTGACTTCCGGCCGCGGCCCAATGAACTTGATCCCGCTGGTCTCGCAGACTTCCGCGAAGTTGGCATTCTCCGCCAACAATCCGTAGCCCGGATGCACCGCGTCCACGTTCGCAATCTCCGCCGCGCTGATCACCGCCGGAATATTCAAATAGCTCTGCGCCAGTTGTGGCGGCCCAATGCAGATCGCCTCATCGGCGAAGCGCACCGGTAGAGAATGACGGTCCGCCTCGCTGTAAATGGCAACCGTACGGATCCCCAACTCCTTGCACGCGCAAATTACGCGCAAGGCAATCTCTCCACGATTCGCGATTAGGATTTTCTTGAACATGAATCGGATTCAGCTCTTGCTGTCAGTCCTCAGCACTGCTAGGCAAGCCTTTATGAACGTTATCGGTTGGAAACGTTCCTTGCCGGAAGAGCCGTCGGAACGAAATGCCCATTTCAAAAGACGTTCCTGGCGCACTTCAGTTAAACCCCGCGTTACTTTTTAGGCCGGATGGCAAACAGCTCCTGCCCATATTCAATCGGTTGACCGTTGGTTCCAAGCTTCTTCACGATTTCCCCAGCCACGTCCGACTCGATTTCGTTCAGCAGTTTCATAGCTTCCACGATACAAAGTACCTGCCCGAGTTCCACGGTGTCGCCAACCTTGACGAAAGGTGGTGCGCCCGGGGATGGCGATTCGTACAGCGTTCCCACAATCGGGGACTTAACAATATGGAGGTTTTCTTCCGCCGCGGGTTCCTTCGACGCTGGCGGAGGACCCGCTGCGGAGGACGCGGATGCAATCTGGCCCGGCTCCGCGGAAAGCGGCTTGGAGTAAGACGGGTACGGCATTTCCGCGTGCGCGTGGACGACGGTGGTCTGCCCGCCGCGCCTGATTTTTACTTTGACGTCGCCGCGCTCCAGTTCGAACTCGGCGATGTCTTTCTCAATTAAGAACTCTATGAGTTCCTTCAGCTCTCTCTGATTCATTCGTATAAAAGAAGAGACCGCTTAATCCGTTTGCTACCGCTATTCCTAACTGCTTTAGAACCAGCAACGACTCCTGCCTAAACTGCCAGGAACTCTTTGCTCGTGGGCGTCAGAACCTCGCAACCGTTATCGCCAACCACCACCATATCCTCAATTCTGATGCCCCATTCGCCGGGGAAGTACACCCCAGGCTCAATCGTGATCACCATTCCGGGCCGCAAGACTTCCTGTTGGCGAGCGGCGATTTTCGGAATTTCATGAATTTCCAGTCCCACGCCATGGCCGGTGGAATGCGTGAAGTAGCGTCCCAATCCTGCCTTGCGCAGAACTTTACGCCCCGCCTCGTCCACATCGCCTGCACGAACTCCCGCCCGCACCGCAGCAATGGAAGCCTGCTGCGCTTCCCTCACGCCTTCATAAGCCTTGCGAGCATCCCTTGGCGCCGGACCCACGCAGACCGTGCGTGTCTGGTCCGAACAATAACCACCGAGTATAACACCGAAATCACACACCACAAATTCACCGCAAGCGATAGTCTTCTCTGTCGCGCGGCCGTGCGGCAATGCCGCTCTTGCACCCGAAGCGATGATAGTCGGGAAGGACATTGCTTCGGCGCCTGCCACCCGCGCCGCATACTCCATTTCTGCTGCCACTTCGATTTCTCTTATTCCCGGCCGCAAGACTTGAATCGCTTTATCGAATAATTTCGCACCTAGATTCACTGCGGCTCGAATGCTGGCTAACTCATCGACGTCCTTCACCATCCGCTCCCGCTCCACCAAGCCGAGGGCGCTCTTTAAACGCACTCCTGCGGGAAGCAAATCCGAAAAGTGTTTTTTCTCCGCGATGGTCAGGTGTTCGCCTTCCACACCGATGCTTATTCCGCCGGGTCTCTTGAGATGAGATCCCATCCACTCCGCTAGGGCAATCACCAGAGCCTTGCGCGCGATGATTACTTTCGCGCCTTTTACCTCTTCGTGTGCCTGCCTGTCATAACGAACATCGGAGAAGAAAATGCTGCGCCTCTCCGTGATCAGCAAAAATCCCGCGCTGCCGGTGAATCCGCAGAGATATCGAATGTTGGGAAGGTGACTGATAAGCAAAGCATCGAAGCGGGCCGAGGCAAGCTGGTCGCGAAGCTCCTTCTGACGTACCGGAAAATTCATTGCTCTTCGAGTTTAGCAGGCGAAAAGTTCTCAGTTGTCAGTTTCAAAGCTTGGTTCCCAGCACGAACAAAAAGCCTCTCCGAAGAAGAAAGCATCGTCCTTTAACGTTCCCGTAATAACGCTCTAGCCTCTACATTGCGTCAACATTCCAAAAACCGCACAAAAAACCGCCGGCCCTGACTGTTTTTTCAGGGCCGGCGGCTTCTAAATCTTCAACTGCGCTGCTGTGTCTGACGCTGTTACTTCTGACGCGGTTACGTCTGATGCTGCTACGTCTGAATGATTCGCGGCGTGATGAAGAAAATCAATTCCTGGTTGGAGGTGTTCACCTGCGTGTGCTTGAACAGGTTTCCAAGAATCGGAATGTTGCCCAGGAGCGGCACCTGCGAGATGTTGATCGAGTTCTGCGTCTGAATGACGCCTCCGATCACCACCGTGCCGCCGTCGGTCACCAGCACTTGCGTTGTTGCCTGCTGCGTGATCAATTCGGGGTTTCCCTGCACTTCCTGACCGAAGTTCGGCGTGGTGTTTTCCACGTCCACGTTCAGGAAGATCGTGTTCTCCGAAGTGATCTGCGGAGTCACCGTCAATCGCAGGAACGCATCCACGTAAGTCACCGTTGGAGGACCACCCAACTGCGCCTGCGTCACGATCGGCACTCGCACACCCTGCTTGGTTTGGGCTTGAATGTTGTTCTGAGTCACGATTCGCGGTCGTGACAAAACTTTCAGCAAACCGCGAGACTCAGCCATGGTAAGGATCGCGTCAAGCTGAATATTGTTGCTCGAATTGATGAAGCTGAGGCCGCTACTGGGCGAGGTTGACGCCAGGTTTGAAAACAGCGGAATTTGCGAGAGCGTTAAACTGCTCGGAGGGCTGGTACCTACCGTGGTATAGAGCGGATTTCCGCCAAAGGTTCCGACGGGGGACGTTCCTGCGGCGCTCGCTCCGCCGATGGCGCTCTTGCCATTTCCCCATCCAAAACCAAACTGGGTGCCGATGTCGCGGGCGAACTGGCGGGTTGCCGCCACTACGCGCGCTTCAATTTCCACTTCTTGCGTTTTGCGATCTAACTGCGTCAACAGACGATCGATAACCGGTATCACCTTCGGAATATCGTTCACGATAATGGCGTTGGTGCGTTCATCCGCCACCACATCGCCGCGCTGCGACAAGAACTTCTTAACCGTGACCATTACGTCCTTGGCATGCGCGTAGCTCAGGAAGCGCGTGATGGAAATTTTCTCCACCGCTAGAGCTTCGGCTTCCACCTGCTCGCGCCGTCCATCGGCTTCCCTCTTCAACGTGTCGACGGTAGCGATTCGCAGAACGTTTCCTTCGAGTTCGCGCGCCAGATCGTTATTTTTGAGCACGATGTCGAGCGCCTGATCCCACGGCACATCATCGAGCACAATCGTCAGAGTGCCATGAACATTGGGGTCAAGCACCACGTTCAGGCCGCTGATTTCGTGGATGAGACGGAAGAAATCCTTCAGATCCACATCCTTCAAGTTCACCGAAATCGGTTCGCCCGTATATTTCGGGCCCACCGACGCCGGCTGCTGCGCAGCTTGCGCTCTCTGTTCCGCCGCAAGATTGACTGCGGGCGTGATGCCAGTATTGGAACCCGTGCTCTGCGTCGCCTGTGCCGCGTTTGCGCTTACAGGCAGTAATTCCGCGGCAGTCTTGTCGGCAAATCGCGCTGCAGCTTCCTGAGAGCGTGGTGCCGGCTCAACTGGCGCGTCGGTCGAACTTGCCTTCGCTGCGTACGTGGGTTCGACGAACACAAAGTCCTTCGATGCGTTCGGATCTTGATTTTGTGCAGCCGCTGCCGTTTCCACGGTGGCTGGGTTCGAAGCCGTTGGAGCGCTGGCGTTCGGCTTTACTTCAGCGACCGCCACTGGAGCCACAGTCCGGTTGTTAGCTCGCGCTACGGATTTCTCCGGCACCTTTGTGTTGGCCGCTACCGCGGATTGCGTATGCAGCGTCAACACCAGCTTCCCGTCCGGCGACTTGGTCATGTCGTAGCGGCAAGCGTGCTCCAGATCGACCACAACGCGTGTGGTTGGAGGATGCTGGTTGTCCATGGCGATCCTGATGTCTTTGACGCCATCGCCATCCACCATGATCCGGTTTTGCGCTCTCGCCATTACCGTTCCAGGCAGATCCACGATGAGTCGCGTCGGCGAATCCGCCGTGCTCAGCTTGGGAGTTACGAGACCACGAGCCGTAATCTCGACTCGAACTTCATCCATGCCGCGAACCACATTTACCCGTTGCAGTTCGTTGCGCTCATTCGACGTCGGCGTACTCGGCGTCTCTGCAGCCGAAGCCATCAGCCCCAGTAGCAGCAGCGGTAGGAATACACTCAGCAGTTGCTTTCGCATTTCGCCTCTCCCCAACTCGCGGGTTTCGCCCGCAAAAACTTATTTGTTATGCGCTCCGGTTATCCGGAGCGTCCTGCACTTTCTAGACTGCGGGCGTCAAAATTCGCTTTACCACTTCATGCGTCTCCTGCTTGCCCAACTTGTCCTGCACGGTTTCCTTGAACACAACCGTGTCCCCGGTTATCCGGATCACATACCCGTTGAATACAGGGTCGTTCTCCCGCAGGAAATACGCTTTATTCAGACCGTTCGTTACCACCGCGATAAATCCGTTCTCCGACTTCACCACTCCCCGAACGTTGATCTGTCCAATCTCCAGGCACTTTTTTCCGGTCGAGCAACCCGAACCTGAGCTTTGCTGCACGATCGGGCTAAAGAATGGATCGCGCTTCCCGCTCATCGCCCATTTCTTTTCTTCGGTCTGGGTCGCAACGGGAGTCTTGAGAGCATCCGATGGCGTCGTCGCAGCCACCACACTCACAGCCTTTTCCCCCGTTTTGGGCGCCGCTTCCTGTGCCGCAATCACCGTATGCGGCCCCGCAGCTCGCCTGACCCTTGGCGCTGCATGCACCTGCGCCGCATGCGACATGGGATTTGCCCCGGTCACAGCCGGCCCGTTTGCACGACGATTAATTCCAGGCGTACCCGGAGTTTGCGCCATCGGCCGGCCCGAAGGCGGTGCGGGTATGCCGAGCGCAGCATTGGAGTCGTTTGTCTTTCTCTGCTGAACCCCTTGCATGGTGCCCTGCACGTTTTTGATGATGTTCGGATTCTGTGCCAGCCCTCCGCTCGTCATCATGCCCACCGCAAGAATGCTTGTCATTAGCTTCATATCGATTCCTATTTGCCCGCAGCCGCGGCAGTTCCCGGCTTGCTCGCCGGTCCCGCTCCCGCTGGCTCTAAATCGTGACTGAAGAACGTGGTTGCCGTGAACGTCGCCACTACACTCTCGTTGGGCGCGTATTGATAGGAGTGCTTCGCTTTCGCTCCGCTGGGATTCTTCGTGCTGGAAACCAGCAGCCCGCTTACATTCACGATGCGCTCCAATTTGCCGACCCGGTCAAAGAAGTTCAGCATCGAGTAATAAGGGCCGTCCATCTCCAGGTCGAAAGGAATCTCCGAGTAGTATTCCTTGGTGGCGACCGGCTTCGCTAAATACCGCCGCAACTCCACGCCCGCCTTTTGAGCTTCTCCGTCCAGCAGTTCGATAAAGCCGTCCACCTTTTGGTCATCCGGCACGATGCGGCGTTCAATCTCCAACTGCTGCTTCAAATTAGCCAGTTGCCGCTCCATGTCTTTCAGCTTGGGGCGGTAAGATTCCAGTTCGTTGTTTTCCCGAACCTTGTCCTGCACCGCGTGCTGTGCCGCCGCATTCTTGTCGCTCTGGCTCTTGAATACCGTGAAGTACAACGCCGCCGTTACGATCGCTCCTCCGGCCAGCACCGCTCCCCACTGCTTCAACCCCGATAGTTCGTTAAAATTCATTGCCATAATTTCGCCGTTACGACTTTCCCTTCTCGCAAGTCAGCGTGAACTGGAATGCCTGCATATCTTTAATCGCTTCGTCCTGGTAGGTTTCCTTGATCTCAACACTCTTGAAGAAACCGGTCTTCTGCAGATTCGCCATCAAGTTGGCAACCGCATCCGTGCTCAAAGCGGTACCTTCTAAATTCACGCTCGGACCGGTGTCGTCCATCTTGTTCAGCCACACCGCTTCAGTGTCGTTTATGGTTTCTCCCAGCATCGCCAGAAGATTGACCGGACCAGCCTGGCCGGCGCGCAGAGAATCGATCACATCGACGCGCCTCTTATAGTTGTTGGCCTGAGTCTGGCGCTCCAGATAACGTGCCTTCACGTCGCTAAGTTCCCGGTTCTTTTGTTCGGCGGCGCGCATCTGCGTCACAATCGATTTGCTCTGGCGGTCCAGCCGGTACCAGTAGCCGAAATTCAGCAACCCGGCCACCACTAGCACCACCAGCACCTTCAGCTTGGGCGATCCCATATCGCCCATTTCCATGGTGGGCATCGCGGGCCCGTTACTGCCGCCGCGCTTGTTCTTGCCCTTGGAAGATTCCAGCAGATTGATTTTGATCATAGCGATTCAAAGCTCCTCAAAGCCAAACCCACCGCCACCGCCAGTTGGCCCGCATTCTGTTCCACCAGCTGTGCTCCCGGCCCGTCGGAGGGCGGAATCACTCGCTGGAACGGATTCAGCAATTCAACCGGCATGGAAAATTCCTGCCGCAACGCTTCCATTAATCCCGGCACCTTGGCCGATCCGCCAGCCAGATAAATCTTCTCGATATGCTCGCCCGCCGCGCTGGCCCGGAAGAAGTCGAACGTCTTCTGGATTTCCAGCACAATGATCTCCGTCACCTGCTGCAGGATCGGCGTCTTCGCGTCCTCGCTCACCGTTCCCACTTTCTCTCCCAGCTTCAACTTCTCCGCATCGTCGAAGTTCAAGTCGAGTTCCTTCTGCAGAGAGTCCGTGTACTGATGGCCGCCCACGCTGACGTCGCGCGNNTGGCGCCCAGGTTCAAAAGCGCAACCACCTGGCCGGGGGCTGGCTGGTAGTTGTACTCGTAGCAGTTCTGCAATGCCAGGGCATCGATGTCCACAATAGAGGGTGTGCGCCCCGACATGGAGAGTACGTTGGTGTAGTTCAGAATCTTGTCCTTCTTCACCGCCACCAGCAACACATCCATCTGCGGGTTGCCCGCTTCTTCCGACAAAATCTGATAATCCAGGCTCACGTCAGCCAGATCGAACGGTATATGCTGCGCCGCTTCCTTCTCGATGGTTTCCGCCAACTCCTGGTCGCTCATCGAAGGCAGCGAGATCTTCTTGA
>PLUJ01000140.1 GCA_003165455.1 Acidobacteriaceae bacterium
GCATTCTGATTCTGGATGATGCGCTCTCCAGCGTGGACACGCATACCGAAGACAAGATTTTGAATCATCTGCGCGAAGTGATGCGGGGTCGAACTACCATCTTTATCTCCCACCGGGTCTCCACTGTGCGCAACGCGGNNCGACCTGTATAACAAGCAATTGCTGGAAGAGGAATTAGCGGAAGTCTGAAAAGCCGGTCACCAAAAACCCATTATGCAGCGAGTCGATACACCGGAGATTCTCGATTCAGATGCATGTTCGCCCGCCGAGGCGAAGGTGGTTCTGTCGGTCATCGGAAATATCAACCGACGCTTCGGCGGTGTTGCCACCACGCAACAGATGATCGACCGCGTCATTGAGTCAACGGGAAGCAGGCGCCTTTCGCTGTTGGAAGTGGCTGCCGGTCTTGGCGAGGTGCCTCGCATCGTGCAGCAGAACTGTTCGGAGCGCGGAATCGTACTCGACGTAACCCTCTTAGACATACTTCCGTCGCATTTGCCGGTGAATCATTCCGATGGAACTGGCCTTAACAGGACGAACCTTATCGCGGCAAACGGCGGTGTGGTTAGAGACGCGCTTGCGCTGCCCTTTGGCGACAATGCATTCGATCTGATCAGCTGCAATCTTTTTATGCATCATCTGAACCCCCAACAGTCAAAGGATTTCATGCGGGAGGCCATCCGGGTGAGCCGGCAGGCGGTGCTGATCAACGATCTCATCCGGCATCCGCTACACCTGGCATTGGTGTATGCCAGTTTTCCACTCATGCGGAACCGCATCGCCTGGCTGGATGGATTGACTTCGGTACGGCGAGCTTATATCCCAGAAGAAATTGAAATCATGCTGGCGGACGCTTTTCCGAACGAGAGTGCGATACGAACAGAAATCTGCCGCAAGTTCTTATTCCGGATGGGAGCGATTCTCTGGAAAACGCCGGTGGGTTCGGATTGACCTTAGCGCAACGAGGCAGGCTTTTGGAAGCTTGTTTTCAAAGCTAACGCACGACCAGCACTTCCCTGATGTTGTCACGGGCGAGGAAGAATTTGATCGACGCAAAATCACGAAACAGGTTTTCGATGTGGCGGTTATTGAAAACCCGTTGCAACTGAAAGCTATCGGAGGTTGCGGCAGTGCCGCGGCGAGCGTCGCGGCGCAATTCAATCTTCTGCATCTCAAGGATGTCGGGACCGACGATGTGGAAGCGGTGACACGGCGAATCTGGCCCTGCATCCCGCGTATGGAAGTAGGCTAAGAGCATGCCGCCGGGCTTCAGCACGGACCACAATCTTCCCACCACGGGCTTCACCAGGCTCTCATCCAGATAGTCCGGCAAATTCCAACAGAGCACAACGTCAAAATGGGCGGCGGGGTAGACGAGATTATCGGCGAGAAATTTCCGGCTGTCGAGCGCAGACGCGCCATATTCATCCGTGGTGAGCAGATCTGGCTCGGTGGACGCCGTAAGCAAATCTTCGCTATAGATTCTATGCCCGTGCTCGGTAAAGCGGCGGATATTGGTTGGAGAAGTGGAACCCAGATCGAGGACACAGAGGTTTNNCGCCCAATCCGCTGGAGCGGCGAGTCAACTTCTGCGAGCCCTGTGCCGGAACACTTTCCGGTCCGGATGAACCGCGAAAAAATCTCATGAAAGTTTGCGAAACGGACGACACCTTATCTTCCTGACTGCGGATTTTTTGTTGCCGGCAGTAGAAATCTTAGATGCCGAAATCTGTTGCCCAAAATTAAATGCGACGAAAACCTGCACTTCCGATTTCCCAGCGTAATAACACTTCCCTGCTGACAAATCGGCGCCGAACTATTTGGAATCCGTTCGATTGATTTCTACTTTCCCTTTCAGAAAAGCGCCTTCTTCAATGGAAATACGCTGCGTCGCTATATCTCCATTGACTACCGCCGACTTGCGGAGTTCCACGCGATCGCTGGCCTGAATATTGCCATCGAGTTTTCCCTGGATAATCACTCCCTTGGCATCCACGCTGGCTTTAACCTGTCCATTGGGGCCTACGGTCAAACTGTTGCCTTTCAGCGCGATGCTACCTTCCACGCGCCCATCGACATATAGATCTTCGCTGCCGGAAAGCTCGCCCTTTACGAAAACTGACTTTCCAATCTGCGCCAAACCGCTGGCTGATGTGCTCATTCAAAGAAGCTCCTGATGCAGCATAGTGATGCAATGACCCTGGGCATGAATTCCCAGCGAAGCAGGACCATTGCTCGGCCCAAGCGTTTCGACTGAAGGGAAAAACCACACGCAAGTACTGTTACGACTATACGCAAGGCATGGAGTTTGCGGCAAGCAGGCGTTAAATACTAAATTTCCTGTAGAGATCCGATTCGATGGACCCGCTATTGTTAAACTTAGTGTGTTGGAACGGAACATCCTGGTGCAGAGAGTCGGGCCAAATTCGAGACGGTACCGAGGGTTGCCGGCAAGAGCCGCTTTAGTGTTTCTGTTGCTGGCGTGCTGGACTAAGTTCAGTAAGGCTGGGAACATTGCGGGAGGAGTTTCCGCCTCGGAGCCGGGTGCCGCTTCAATCCTCGCACTGGTGCGAACCGCAGCCGCCAACGAAGTCGCGGCGAACAACAGTTCCATGAAGCATATGTTCCGCTCCCGCAAGCAGACTCCGCAGGGATCCCAAACCAGACTATATGTAGAGACTGAGCAGGCGACCGCCGCAATGACGATCGCCTACAATGACAAATCGCTGGCCCCCGATCAGCTCCGGAACGAAGAAACGCGCCTTGCCGAGTTGGCCGCCAGTCCTGAACAACTTAGCCGGAAACACGCGCAGGAAGCGGAGAACGCGCAGCACAGTTTAGCGATTATGAAGGCTATGCCGGAAGCTTTTTTGTACCAGTATGACGGAGAGATAGCCGGCAAAGACGGAGTTGGGGGTAACGGAAATCGTCTGATTCGTTTGAAGTTCCGGCCCAACTCTGCTTATAGGCCCCCTTCGCACGTGGAACAAGTATTGGTTGGCATGCAAGGATTTCTGGTGATTGATCCAGTCGAAAAACGGATCGCGCAAATCGACGGAACTTTATTCAAAGAAGTGGCTTTTGGCTGGGGAATTCTGGGGCATCTCGACAAGGGCGGACATTTTCTGGTGGAACAGCGCGATGTGGGCAACGATTCGTGGGAAATCTCGCAGATGTCCCTCGCGTTTACCGGAAAGATCCTGTTATTCAAAAGCCTGACAATTAAGTCCGACGAGACGTTCGGCGATTTTCGCCGTGTGCCCGACGGTACGACGTTTGCTCAGGGAGTAGAACTTTTAAAAGCGGAAGAAACCAAATTGGCGCAAAACAGGACTAGCGGGATGAATAACCCAGTCCGCTCACATTAGCGAAGCATACTGTCACCTTTCTGCGCGAACGGTTTCTTGGCGTCTCGTCAACTTTTCGATCAAATCCTCTTTGATTCGATAACCCGTCCCAGGCTGCTCGCTGATCGCGATCATGCCTTCCGGGGATACGTGCACTTCTGGATCGATAATGTCTTCCTTCCAGTAGCGCTTCGAGGCGGAGACGTCGCCGGGCAGACTGAAATTCTCCAGCGTTGAGAGCGCGATGTTATGCGCCCGGCCAATGCCGGATTCGAGCATGCCGCCGCACCAGACGGGTATTTTTTGAGAGTGACAGATATCGTGGATTTTTTTGGCCTCGGAAAAGCCACCCACGCGGCCTACTTTGATGTTGATAATACGGCAGGCTCCGGTCTCCACCGCAGTGGCCGCCGTGCGACCGTTCACAATCGATTCGTCCAGGCAAATCGACGTCTTCAATTCTTTTTGCAAACGGGCGTGGTAGAAAATGTCGTCGTCCCAAAGCGGCTGTTCGATCATGAGCAGGTTGAATTGATCGAAGCTGCGCAAGTGCTCCGTTTGATCGAGTGTGTAGGCCGAATTCGCGTCGCAGCTTAATGTGATGTCAGCCCAGCGGGAGCGGATCTTCTCCATCACATTCACATCCCAGCCGGGCTTGACTTTAATCTTGATTCGCCGATAACCGGCTGCAAGCTCGGTCTGGATCTTGTCGATCAATTGCTCCACGGAATCCTGGATGCCAATCGAGACGCCGCAAGGGATCTCGGAGCGCGTGCCGCCAAGCAGCTTCCATAGCGGCAGGCTTTTTTGCTTTGCCTCCGCGTCCCACAACGCATTTTCAACTGCGGCTTTGGCCATGCGATGTCCACGAACTTTGGCGAATAGGGGCGCGCAATCACGCGCAGATTGAAGATTGCGGCCAAGGATCGCGGGGGCAAGATAGCGAACGATGGTCGGCCAAGTGCTCTCGATCCATTCGCTGGAGTAAAAAGGATCCTCGCCGGTCACGCATTCGCTCCACCCATCCACGCCGTCGCAGTGGACCGTGAGCAATAAAATGCGCCGTATATACGTGCGCCCAAAGCTCGTCTCGAAAAAATGCACGAGCGGCATCTGAATTTCCCGAAGGGTGATGGCTTCAACTCTCATAATTTCCAAAACCGGATTCTCCCTAGAGACACAGAGTCATCGGGAAAAGCCAAAGAGGTTCTGGAACTTTCTCTGCGTCTCTGTAACTCTGTAACTTTGTAGTAATCATTCGCGCGAAGCATGCGACCATTTCTCATCCCATTTTCCGACCAGAAACTTGCCATTGCCAAGTGAATCGCGTTCGTAACCTAACACTGCGAGTCCGCTATCGAATGCCTGCAGAAATTGCTCCCGATTGCGTTTCTGCACTTGCTGCGCGTGGCTCCGCGTCTCCGCAGCGGATTTCCATTGGTAAATTTGCGCTGGCACGTCGATAGCAGCCTCTGGACGAAATTGGGGATTCTTTCCTGTGGCAAGCAAGCTTTTCACTCTTTCGGATTGAAGCCACCACTCCGCGATCAGGCGGTCACTGGGCAGGCCGCCCTGCAAGGGTGATGACGTGATTCCGTATTGATTGATGTTGTAGCGGCGGGCGATCGCGCCCAGTTTCTCGATATTGAGATAAGCGTTTTTGATCTCCAGCGGATCGAAGGTCCATTCGATCAATTCAATTCCCCGCGCGATGGCGTCTTCGCGCTGCAGCAACTTTAGTCTTCGGCCCAGGCCGCTGTTCCGGTATTGCTCCCGAACTGCCAGCATGTGCGAATGCAGATAGATGTATCCGGAACGTGTTCCTGGGACGGAAAGAGCAAAACCCACCATCTCATCGCCGTCGAACGCCCCCATCACTTGGCCGCCAACTTTTTCGGCGACTACGAACATGCGCAGCGGAACCAGTTCGGCGTCGGTAAAACTCCAGATTTCTTTCTGCAATGCAATGCAGCTTCGCAATTCATCCAGGCCGCGGCAACTGCGTACGGTAACTGCGTCGCTCATTAAGGGAGCCTCTCGTGATGCTTGGCTTGCTGCCAAAGGGACTCGAGTTCGTCCATCGATGCGGCTTCCGGCGTGGAACCACTCTCCCGCAAGCTCCGCTCCATCCATTCAAAACGGCGGCGGAACTTACGATTGGTTTTCCGCAGCGCCGATTCCGGGTCAACCGAGAGATAGCGCGCGATATTCACCAGCACAAAAAAAAGATCGCCAACTTCCTCTTCCATAAGCGTTCGCAACTCTTCGGAAACTGGCTGCCTTCCCGAGCCGGCGATTCCACGCCCCTCTGGTCGCGGACATGGCGCAGGGAACTTTCGCAGATGCTCACCTAACTCAGAGGTCTCTTCGCCAAGCTTGTCGAATAAAGATTCTATGTTCGGCCAATCGAATCCCATCTGCGAAGCTCGGGCACTGAGTTTGTGCGATTCGATCAACGCTGGCATGGATGAAGAGATGCCGGACAGAACGGATTTCAGTTCCGCAGATTGCTTCACGTCCACGCCTTCCTGCGTACTTTTCTCGGTACCCTTCCGGCGCTCTTCGTCTTTCAGCGCCTCCCAATTGCGCTTTACCTCGGCGGATGTGTTGACGGTTGCGTCGCCAAAAACGTGAGGATGGCGATTCACCAGCTTGTCGCTGAGCCGGTCGAGCACATCGTCGATGGAAAACGTTCCCTGCTCCTTTGCCATTTCCGAATAAAAAAGAACCTGAAGCAGCAAATCCCCCAATTCGCCGGGAAGCTCTTTCCAGTCGCGATTGTCGATGGCTTCCAGAACTTCGTAGGTCTCTTCCAGTGTGTAGGGCTTGATCGAGTCGAAGGTTTGTTCGCGATCCCAGGGGCAACCGCCAGGGGCGCGCAAACGCTCCATAATAGCGACTGCACGCTCGAACCGTTCGCCGGTCGTGGACATTTGCATCCACTTTAAATGAGTGTCCGGGGCGGGAGCAACGCGGTTGGGCTCCCGTGGATTGCTATCAGCTTATTGCTATCAACCGGGAGTGCGTCCGCCGCATCCTAACCCATGCACGAAATCACATACAGGAGGAAATCATGGCTAATAATCTGGAAGGCAAGACCATTGCGATTTTAGCGACGGATGGCGTCGAACAAGTTGAACTCACGAAACCTAAAAAAGCCCTCGAAGATGCGGGCGCGAAGACGGAAGTGATCTCGCCCGCCGATAAAAAATTAAAGGGCTGGGACATGAAAGACTGGGGCGAGGAGATTGCAGTCGATGTTCCGCTGAAGTCGGCAGACCCTTCGAAATACGACGCGTTGCTGCTGCCCGGGGGTGCGATGAATCCGGACAAGTTAAGAATGGATCCGGATGCGGTGAAATTTGTAAAACATTTCTTCGACGAGTCGAAGCCGGTGGCCTCAATTTGCCACGGGCCATGGATGCTGGTGGAAACGGGCGCTGTGAAGGGACGCACCGTCACTTCCTGGCCATCCTTGAAGACCGATATCCAAAATGCCGGCGGCACCTGGGTAGACAAAGAAGTGGTGGTGAGTAACGGGGTGGTCACCAGCCGCAACCCGGATGATATTCCGGCGTTCAATCGGGAGATGATCGATCTTTTCTCAAAAGGCACGAAGACAAGCGGACAAAAAGAACCGAAAGCCGCGTAAGCGGAAGTTCGCAGGAAGAGCCGACCCGTCTGCCTCCAGCAGCGGGTCGGTTCTTTTTGCGCGAAACTTGAAAATCTCGTGGGAGCGGAGATTACAATTTGACGGGTTTGGCCGCAGAACTAACGTGACCTGCCGAGGGCGAAGAGATGCGGATAATCTGAAAGAGGGTCAAGAAAAGGTCGCGCTGGCTATCATAGCTGGCGGATAGTCCCACCGGTCGGTTGACTGCGAAGACACTATGGTATTGCCAGGAAATCAGCGCTCGCCGCTGGATGGTCAGCAGTTCCACGTGGTGGTACTTGGCGGAGGCATCAATGGCGTGGCGGTGGCGCGGGAGTGCGCCCGGGCGGGCAGGCGAACTCTGCTGATCGAGCAGAATGATTTTTCTTCCGGAGTTACAAGCCGGTCGACACGCATTATTCATGGTGGCTTGCGTTACCTGGAGCACGGCGAATTAGGATTGGTGCGCGAATCGCTGCGTGAGCGCGACCAACTGCTTCGGGAGAAATCGAATCTAGTCCATCCAGCGCATTTCCTGTTCCTTCTGAACGAGACCAGCCAACGCAGCGCGCTTAAAGTGCGCGCGGGATTGTGGCTGTACCAACGCATCGCTGGAAAGCGCCCGCGCGAGCTTGCTGTAACGGAGATTACCCGTCTGCAGCGCGCCCTGGATGCCGGGCGCCGATGGTCGATGTTTCCTTACGAAGATGCGCAGTGCGAATTCCCGGAACGTTTGGTGGCGGAATGGTTGATGGAAGCCGTGGATGCGGGCGCGGTTGTACGCAACCACACTGAGGCGCTCGCTCTGGACATTTCGCATGGCCGCGTGCACGGAGTTCTGTTGCGCGACCGACTTACTGGGCGCGACGAGCGCGTGAGCGCCGAGTGGGTAATCAATTGCACGGGGCCCTGGGCCGACCGAATGTGCCGGCGCTCTTCCATACGCATGGCTCAGCCCATGCTTGGCGGAGTTCGCGGATCGCATATCGTGCTGTCGAGATTTCCCGGTTCACCTGACGCAGCGATCTACACGGAAGCGCCGGATGGGCGTCCGATTTTTGTTTTGCCGTGGAACGGCCAAATACTGGTGGGAACGACAGAAGTGGCGGACGATGGAGATCCGGGAAAGACGGCTCCGTCCACCGATGAAATCGCCTATTTGGTTCGAACCGTGGCTCAACTTCTTCCTGGCGCAAAGATCACCGCGCAGAGTGTGAACTACACTTTCGCGGGAGTACGACCGCTGCCTTATTCTCCAGACAACAAGCCTTCCGGCGTAACCCGGCGGCATATTCTGCACGACCATTCGGATGAAGGCGCGCAGCGCATGATTTCCGTGATCGGGGGCAAGTTGACCACTGCGGCGTCGCTGGCGCGGGAGTGCGCACGCAAAATTGGTTTGATCACAAACGAGCTGCGATCCTTGGTTGCAGTGAGTTCAGCTTCGATCGATCCATTGCTGGATGATGCGGTGCTGGAGATTGCGCAAGTCGGCTCCATCAGCGAAGAATCGGCGCGCGGCATGTTGGAATGGCACGGCCGGCGGGCCCTGGAGATTGCCCGCACGGCGCGGGACAGCGTCGAATTCCGGGCCCCGATTTGTCCTCATAGCTCCCACATAGTGGCGGAGGCCGTCGAAGCCTATCGCGGGGAGTTTGCAGTCACGCTGGCGGACGTACTGCTGCGGAGGGTTCCGGTGGCACTGGGCGGTTGCTGGTCAGAAGCCTGCAGTCGGGAAGCTGCGCTGCGCATTGGCGCCGCTCTGGGCTGGAATGATGTAACCACGGGAGCGAATCTGGAAGAGTTTGAAATTGAACGTTCAGCGTTCTTGCGGCCTGCGACTCGAACCGACATTGCCGCGGAGACCGCTGCTCATTAGCGGGCCACCGCAGCGGGCCACCGCCCAGGTCCTCAATGCAAGAATCCCCAGCCTCGCTCCAGGAAAAGCGGAGCAAGGCCGGGGGCCAACAAGCAATAAGAAATCCTAGTTCATCTTCATGTTGCCGTTGCTCATCGACGCAAAGAACAGAAAGAAGTTGGAAGTAGCAGGAATCGCGGTACCCGCAGCCTGCGCCGCGACCAACTTCTCGAAGTTAGTAATGCCGGTCGTACCAGCTTTATTTGGCCAATCGCTCTGGTCAACCACCAGGACGGGAATCACCTGCCACCAGATGGCGGCAAGATTGATGTCCTGTCTAAGAAGGATATGGCTGTGATTCGGGGTGGGCAGGAACAGATTCGCCGTGGGCGGATTGGCGATATAACCCAGGGCCGCAAGAGTCTTAGAGAGATCCAGGAGGGAAGCGTGCATGGTGCAGGTTCCAGGCGCAGAGCCTGGTTCCGGGCACTGCGTGTAGACCAAAGGCTGCGCCTTAAAGGCTTCCGGCACGGCGCCAAACAAACTGATCAGCGTGGTCCCGAGATCGGGTCCGCAGAGAGTTCCGGCGACCACGTTGTCGCAACTGATGGCATCATTTGGGTTCTGATCGTTATTCACCGAGAACAGCGGAACGAGGACATAGAGAGGTTCGGTGGTCTGCAGCGGGTTGCCGGTTTGACCAGGAGGATTGATTGGGGGGTTAAATCCTGTCTGGCAAATCGGAGTCTGTAGTTCGCCTGGGTCCTTGTCGGCGGGAATTCCGTTGTAATTGAGGTCGTCGTTTGGCCCGTCGACGCAATCGAAATTCTGGGTGTAAGTGAAGGTAAGCAACTGGTTGTCACCGTAACCAAGGGTCTGATTGGGCTTAAGGCTCTGGGCGAACGCACTCGACGCAAGTAAGGCCACGGCCGCAAGGAGTGCGGGCCGGATTGCTGGCAACTTCATAAATTTCCTCCAAGGCGGTTTTGGTAACCGCTCTGGGGAATGTACGGAGGATAGTCAGAATCGGATTCGCGAAAAGAAAGCAATTCGCAGGTTGTTCATTCGCCGCTGGATTCGTCAGCAACAAGACGATCCGGATAGTCGGAGATGATTCCGTCAAGTTTCCACTGCTTGAATCTCTGTATTTCTCTCGATGAGTTGACCGTCCAGACAATAATTTTCTTTCCGGCACTTCTCATTTGAGTGATCGCCGGAAGTTTGGCTAGCCGGTGGTGCAGCATTACGTAGTTCACTGGTAGTGTGCCCAGCGGACTAAGCTGCGAACGGGTATCGCAAATCAGGCCAAGCGGGGCTGTGGGATTTATCTGGTGCAACGTCAACAACACCTCCGGGATGAATGATGAAATCACAAATCCTTGCTGTGGAGGATAAAGACACAGCAAGTCCGAGACGATAGTTTCCAATCCCAGGACTTTTAACTCGATGTCGAGAAAAGCGGAATTTTGATAGCGCTGCAGAATTACGGAAAGAAGAGGTAACGCCAACTGTTCCGCCGAGCATTTTGCGACCGTCAACCGCTGAGATTTTGCATCGTGGCACAACACAGGTTGCCGGTCTGCCGACAGGCGAACATCGAATTCGAAGCCGTCGCAGCCGGCTGTAAGAGCAAGGTCGAAGGATGCCAGAGTATTTTCGGAGACAGAACGTTCCCCGCGTGCGCCGCGGTGGCCGAGAAGCAGAGGACGAAAAGGCATAGCGATCGGTTGCAGCGTCCGAGAGTCAGTCCAGCTAATTCGATAGCTTTCGAGCGCCCCGTATTCAATCGAGGTCGAAATCGCGAATCGGCTTTCCAGTATCCGGCGATTCCTTGGCTTTTTTCACGGCCTCCTGGAACTTTTTCTCCAGTAGCTCCGACGCATGCTTCTGCGCTTCCACCGATTGCCGAAAGATAGATTCGCGGCGTGTGTCTTGCTCTTTCATGGCGCGCGCCGCCTCTTCCATATCGCTGAACATACGTGGCTTCACGGCAGCGGTATGCGCGATCACGCCGCGGGTTTCCGGGTCGACCTTCAAGACCGCACTACAGCAGGGGCACGTGATCTCAAAAGCATTGAAATTGATGTCTGACGGATTCTTCGCCATTTTGCGAATCATACTGCAAAATCAGGGCCTGCGCGGATTAGTGATGAAGCTTGAGGGGAAAGATTTTGAACACGCTGAGCAACTCCCAGCCCAGCAGTACCACCGAAAGCAGCACGATCAGGACGGCCAGCAATTCCCCAAATGTAAGTCCGCGGCGATTTGGTTCGAAGCGCCTCGCGGCCAGACTCAGGATATTCAGAGTCGCAAACCCGAAGACCACCGCCCAAAGAATGTTGTACACGTCGTCGCGGCGGTTGGATTGAAGATCAAATTGCAAAATGACCGTTACCAGCGCGGACGTCGCATTGATCAGGTTGGGCACAC
>PLUJ01000225.1 GCA_003165455.1 Acidobacteriaceae bacterium
GCCGCGACGCGCTCTGGCAGGTGGAACGCGCGGTGCGCGGCTCCGGGCCGCTGCTGGAAAATCTGCCCGAACCTGATGCGCCTTCGCCGCTCCAGCCGATGAATCATGAAGAGCGTCTGGTTGCCGACTTCCGCGGCACCGGACTCACGGTAGGGCCGCATCCCGTGGCCTATCGCCGCGGGTGGCTCAATGCCATGGGCATTCGCCGCGCCAGCGAACTTCGTGACCTGCCTAGCGGCAAGCGGCTTCGCATTGGAGGCTGCGTGATCACACGCCAGCGGCCGGGCACAGCAAAAGGTTTTGTTTTTATCAGCCTGGAAGATGAAACCGGAGTCGCCAATGCCATCATCGCGCCCGATTTATTTCAAAGCAACCGCCTGCTGCTGGCCTCGGAGAAGTTCCTGGCGATCGAAGGGATTCTGCAAAATCAGGACAATGTGATTTCAGTAAAAGCCGAGAGAGTGCAGCCCTTGTTCGTGACAAAAGCGGAAACCGTCTCCCACGATTTCCACTAATTCACTACGATTAATCCGCTATGGTTCCGGCGGGTGTTCCTCTGACGGCGCCAGAGGCAATCGCGAAGCTCCCCGCATAATGTCGCGCTCCTGCGGCGAGAACGTACGATTGAACCGGTTGGAATCGATGATTTGCTCGCGCTGTCCGGGAGGCATGGCGCGCAGGTCCCGGATCGCCGTGTTCACCATACGTCGACGATCGGGCGGAAGCTGTTGCATCCGGCCGAACACTTGCCGCGCCTCTTGTTTCTGACCCGGAGTCAAATGCTCCCAGGTTTCCATGCGGTTCAGCATGCGCTGCTGCTGTTGCGGCGGAAGGCTGGAAAAATGCTGCAACCGCTGCCGCAATAATTGCTGGCGCTCCGGAGGCAAGCGCCGGAACGTAGGATCGCTTTGCAACGCCCGTTCTTGCTCCGCGGGAGACATGGTTTTGTAGTGACGAAGCCAGTCTCCGGCATGACCCTGCGGCCGGTTCTGCGGATGATTATTCTGCTGCGCCTGCCGTCCTTGCACTGGCCGGAAGTTGTTGTGCTGCGCCGGACTAGGTTGCGCCGGACTAGGCTGCGCCGGACTAGGCTGCGCCGAGCAAGGAGAAGGAATGCAAGTTGCCACCGCTAGTAGTCCGGTCGCAACCCATCCCGTCATGAGATTTCTTAGCCGCATTCTCCCTTACCCGCCGGTTCGTCACGCGCTACGTCGCAACCTTACGGATTCGCCACCACGTTGTGCTGGACTTCCAGGTCATCCAGTAGATCGAAGTCGGAATACAAGTCGTGATTCTTTTCCAAAGCCTGCAAATCGCCGACCGCAGTGCCTGGCTCAGCCGATTGCACCGGAGAATCCATGGTTGCCACTTCGCTATCCTGGGAGTTGTACATCCCCCCGCCTTTGGCGTAGAACAACCCCACGCCCACGCCCATTAACACCGTGAGTGCCGCGGCCAGCACCGGCCGCCGGAACCATCCCAGCCGTCCAGCCTGCGGCTTGGCCATCTCTTCGCGTAGGCGTGCCTGCAGACGCACGTCAAAGTAGGGCGACGGCTCCGGAGCCTTCCATTCGTCCAACAACGCCATGGTTTGCTGAAACTCGCGCATCTTCGTCGCACAAGCACCACAGCCCGCCATATGGCTGCCGATCTCCGGCGTTACTTCCACCAGCCCCGATGCCAGATCAGGCATCACTTCCTGAATGTCTTTGCACTTCATAACCCAACTCCCCTAGCTCTTCCGCTATTAGTTCTTTTGCTATTTCAGTTTTTCGCCTTGCACCACTCAGTTCGCCGCCAACCAAACTAGACAAATTCTTTCAGCTGTTCGCGTAAAGTCTCGTAGGCACGAAATAACAAGGATTTCGTTGCCGACTCGCTCAACTTCAATACTTCGGAAATCTGTTTGTAATCCATTTGCTGATACTTATGCATGACTACCGCCATCTTCTGCCGTTCCGGCAGGGCCTCCACTTTCGAGCGTATTGCCAGCATTTTTTCGCGGCGGACCAGAGCTTCTTCCGCGGTAATCGTGCCGTCCGCCAAATCCGGAGTGGTACCCGTCTCCTCATCCGGTTCGTCCAGGCTGACCGTCACCTCGGCCCGCTCGTGCCGAGTATCCCGTGCATGATTTACCGCCAGATTGGTCGCGATGCGGTAGAGCCAGGTTGTAAACTTGGCGCTAGCTTCGTAGGTGTGGCGTGAGCGGTAAACCCGCAGGAAAACTTCCTGCGCCAGATCTTCCGCCACGGCCGCATTTCGCGCCATGCGGTACATAAAACCCACCAGCGGCCTGCGGTATTTTTGAACCAGATAGTCGAACGCCGACTGATCGCCAGCCTTCACCCGCAGCATGACCTCCGCGTCGGTGTAACCTTCGCCACCAGCCATTGCCGGCTCCAGACTACTCATGGGAAGTGGTCCCAATGTAGCCAACAGACTGCTTCCGTCCATGGCAGCGGAGCTCACACTAGTTTCAACCCAAGGCTCGACGGAAAGTTGCTCCTGCCCGCGATCCGTCGAACCACCCGAACTGTCCGAGGATGAAGCAGATACAGCCCTTCGAGTTGGGGTGGCGCGATCTGGCATGAAAGGTTACTTCGGGTACTGGGTGAGTGAATCCGGTACCCGCCGATAGGCTACCATGCCCAGCGCCTCGCCCAAACCTCAATCTGGTCACCAGGACGCCGCTTCACAATCCAGACGAACCGAGAATGCTGTTAAAAACTCCGGGTTAAGACCGATTCGGCATCGTATTTGACGTGACAGGAATCACGGCAAAATTCGGGAGATCCGGCTATGGTATTTAGCAGGTGATGACGAATGCTTGAGACAGCGCTTGGAGCACAATACCTCAAAACCGCGCTCGCCCGTTGGCGGGAGAATAATCCGTGGGCAAACCATATCCCTTGGGAACGGGTCCCGCAGAGATACAAAAATCAGATTGAGCAGACGGCAAAAAAATTGATGACAAGTAATAATTCTGTAAGCCCGCCCGAGGGTCTGGTCCACGAAACGGAAAAGCAGGCTGCATGAGGTATCCTGCGGCTAGTCCACTCAACACTAGGATTTTGTCGGCAGATTTTGACACGCGATGAGCCCAGCGAGTGAGAGACCCGCCGCTAACATCCCCTGAAACGGGCGACGAGCAGAGCGCGGATCCTGGGAATTGACTAGCGGGCTATAAGAAAAAATGGTGGGCGCTGTAGGATTCGAACCTACGACTTCCACCGTGTGAAGGTGACACTCTACCGCTGAGTTAAGCGCCCACTGTGATGCGGTAAGTTCATCATTATACCGAAGTTCGGTATAAAGATTTTCGCCATCCGACAAACAGGGGCGCTTGGTAACGACATCCGTCGACGAGTTAAACGCTTGGCTCGGCCGGGAATCCGGCAAGCCAGTTCACGCCGCAACGGAGGTAACCGACTTGACCGCTGAGTTAAAGCGCGGACTCACTTATGTGAAACAACGGGAGGAGAACAAGAAGCCGCTCCGGACCAGCACGCGAACTCGCTGAGGAAACGGAACACGGCCCATCGGTATAAAGATTCGGAGGCTTTATTTCCGGGAACGATTTCTCTGTTAGTTGGCCACACTGAACGTTGTCCAGGGATAGGCATTCATATCCCGCTGCAAACTTTGTTGCCAGGAGTATTGAGGGTGGGCCCGCAGGTGGTCCGCTGCCTTAAAATTCATCCCGCAAGCGTGGCCCGCTGCGGCGGCAAAGCTCATCTGGGAAGCCATGTTTGCGTCGGCCACTTTGTTCTGCACCGCTCCAGCGATACCGTAAGGCGGCTGCCAATCTCCAGAACCGCGCGGGGAAAGATCGATGTGTCCGTCCAAAGTGCGTTCGTCCGGATCTTCTTTGTTCTCAAAAGTATCGTAATGGTCGGCCATGAACCGTTCCGCCGCCGCCACATCGATCTTGCCTTTATTTTCCGCCATTAACTGTTCCCAACGGACGTGACGAGCGTTGGCGCTCAAGCTCATGTCATGAGGATCGAAATCCGTCTCTTCACGAATGAGTTTTTCGTTGATCGGAAAATTCGAGCCCACAAAATATCCGTCACTTTTCCGCTCTAGAGTAACGTTCTTTAGCCCCAGCTCCAGCTGGCCGATTTCGTTCTTGGCACTATCGGCGACTAACCAGGTGTTCGCGTAGCCGCCGTTGTTGCCTTCTTTCATGATGTTCGCAAAATCATCAATCGAAGCCGAATACTGAGCAGCCTTTCGCGCGCGCACAAACTCCGGAATTCCGTTCGGATCATATCCCGCGAAAGAACCAATCGTGGTCTCCGTGATGATGATCCCGGACGAATTCATCACGAAATCGTCGGCGCTGTGAATCACGCCCGGCAGGCCGTCCATCAGCATGCGCTTGCCCTTAGCCGGAACAATGTCGTAAACGATCGTCCAACGCTCGCCATCCAGATATTCCGTCCAATTATTGTGGGCGATCACGACCTTGCCATCTCTTGTGTAACTGCCGGTCGCAACAAAGGCGCTGCAATGCTCCGGAACGGATCGCGAGGCCGTGGACCTGACGCCGTGCTCCTTGTCATATTGCTTGACGTAATACTCCCATTCCTCGCCGCCATTCAACGCAACCACGTCCCACAAATCGATCTTCTCCCCATGTGCATTAACGCCGTCGGCGATTCCCTGCAACTCTTCGCGGTACTCCTGCTCAATGTGAGGCCACATCATGTTCTGGGCGGCATTGCGGAAGAACTGCGAGTCTTTCTTGCTGTCATGAGTCTGTTCCAGCATGGTGACTTTCAGGATGTCTTCGATTTCCGGCGCCAGCAGGTATCCGTTCTGAAAGCCGATCTGGTGCGGTGTGCCTTGCAGATGAACAAACGTCCATCCATTCTTCTGGGCACGCCGAAACCCGCCGTTCAACTCCGCGTTCGGCGCACTGGCACGCGCCAGCCACATCGGCGAGAACGCAAGGACAGCACCCATCAGAAGAAATCCAGCAAGAACTGCGAAACTTCGGCGCATATGCGGCTCCAAGGAACCCTTGTGAGTTCGCGGTATTTTAACAGAGTAACGGAGTAACAAGACGGACCTTGCACAGCTAGCCCGTATTGTGCAGCCCGGCTGCGATCCCGTTGATCGTGGCCCCCAGCGGGTAGTCCAAATTCGCCGGGTCCTCCCCGCGCTGTTTACGCCGCAGCAGTTCGACTTGAACCAAGCTCATAGGATCGACATATGGATTACGCAGATGAATGGACCGCGCCAGCACGCGGTTGCGGGACAACAACTCGCGTTGCCCCGAGATGCTTAGGATCGCCCGTCGCGCCCGCAAGAATTCCCCTTCCAACAAGCCAAAAACGCGATTGCGCAACGCAGCATTTTTCACCAGGCCGGAGTAAACGCGGGCAATATCGAGATCGGCTTTTGCCATGCCGAGTTCGACGTTGCCGATAAGATCGGAGAACAGGCCGTAACGTTTTAGCATGTCGCGCAGCAGCCGCTCATGACTCTTCCCCTTGGCGGCAAAGCTTCCCAAGCCCATCCCGATCCCGTACCACGCGGGAACGGCAAAACGGCTCTGCATCCATCCGAACACCCATGGAATAGCGCGCAGATCTTCCAGGCGACGTCCTTTGCTGCGCCGTGACGGCCTTGAGCCGATCCGTGCCGAATCCAACTCCAGCACGGGCGTAGCCTGCTCGAAATATTCCAGAACCTCGGCGTTTTCGGCAATGTCACGGCGATAAACTCGATAGGCTTCCTGTGACATCTCTTCCATTGCTTCTTCCCAGCGCGCCGTGTCCTTCGCTTGCTCAGGAATCGTGCGGGTCAGAGCCTCCAGGCTGGCGGCGATCATCAGCTCTAAATTCCATTCCGCCAGCACCGTATCGGCATACTTCCAGTTGAGGACCTCCCCCTGTTCGGTGATCCGAATGCTTCCCGAAAAACAGTCCGGCGGTTGCGCCAGGATTGCCGAATGGGTCGGCCCACCGCCGCGACCCACAGTCCCTCCTCGACCGTGAAACAGTCGTAGCTTCACACCAGAGTCCCTGGCTGCGCCGTGCAGTTCGCGATGCGCTTTATGTAACTCCCAGGTGCTGGTCAGCATTCCCCCGTCTTTATTGGAGTCCGAATATCCAAGCATGACCTCCTGCCACCGTCCCCAGGAATCGAGCAGAGGTTGATATTCGGGAAGTTGCCACAGCCGCCGCATCACCGGCCCAGCAGCGCGTAAAGAACTAATTGACTCAAAAAGCGGCACTGGCATCAAGCCAGGATCGTCTTTGGAGGCTGCAAGCGCGAGCCCGCAAGCCTTGGCCAGACGAACTACGTTGAGCACGTCCTCTTCAGATTCCGCACCGCTGATAATGTATTGCCGAATCGACTGCGCAGGGTAGCTCTGCTTTAGCCTCTTAATTGCGTGGAAGGTCTCGATGAGTTCGCGAGTTTGTGGAGAACCCCAGTCGCCGATAGCGTGCAAACCCGCACTCGCAGTCAAAGCTGGCGCGGTATCCAGCAGTTCAGCCTTCCTTAGTTTTTTCTTTGACTCGAGATGCAGCGGCTCATCCTGCCTGGCATCGATTTCTCGCGTCGTAATCTCGTTCAAAACTTCAGCATGAACCCGCGCATGTTGGCGAATGTCGAGAACGTACAAGTGAAATCCGAATGTTCGCAACTCGCGCAACAACGGATCAAGATAAGTTTCCGCCAGGCGCCGGCCGCGATTCGCCATCAGACTCTCTCTCAGCAGAACCAGATCCGATTCAAACTCCTCCGCACTCAGATAAGCATTCTGGATTTTTGGACCCTCGCGGCTAAATCGGAGTCGTTCAAACACATAGGAAAGAAACCTGCGGTAATGTTCTACGTTATTTGCCGCTCCCCAAGCCATGGGGAGGTCAGGCATCAACCTCGCATACTGCGCCAGCCGTGAAACAATCTCGGCCGAGACCCTCGTCTGCCGCGTCGATGAACTGAGGCAATCGCTCAAGAATTCCACTTGCCGCATGTATTCGCCGAGAACTAACCCGCGCGCGAGTGCCAATGCATCCGTCACGCACTCTGGTTTGACTAAAGGATTGCCGTCCCGATCTCCGCCAATCCAGGAGCCAAAGGTCAATAGATTCGGCAGATCTGCAGGATCGAGGATCGTGCCGTAAATCTCACCGAGCGATTCCGCGACCTCGGAATGAATGCGGGGCAGCGTTTCGAACAACGAGAGCCGAAAATAGCGGAGACCCATGCGGATCTCATCGTTAACCGTAGGCTTGGTTTGCCGGACCTCGTCACTTTGCCAAAGAGCCGCAATTTCCGCGTGAATAATCTGCTCGCATCGCAGCGCCTCACGCCCAGTCAAGGGCAGGCGATCCAGGCGCTCCAACTGTAAAGCGATGCGCCGTCTTTTCAGCAGCACGGTCTGCCGCGCCACCTCGGTGGGGTGGGCGGTAAATACCGGAGTCACCATGATTTTGCGGAGAGCTGCCAGCGCCTCATCCCCGGTCATTCCAGCTTCTTTCATTCGAAGCAATGTTCCGTGGAAAGATCCCGGCAGGGGATGTTGCCGGTGCAATTGGCGGGCACGGCGACGGCGTTTGCGATGATTGGTCTCCGCTAAATTTGTTAGCTCAAAATAAATTGCAAAGGCCTTGGTTACCTGATACGCCCGAGCCAGATCCATCCCTGAAATCATTGCCTGGGCGTCCGCCATCAGTCCAACGTGCCGTGCCGCGGAAAAGCGACGCCCAGCCCGCTCGCGGTGCCGGATCATCAGACGCCGCAACCGTTCGACTACGTCGAACAACTCCTGGTCACATTGTTCTACGAGTACACGGCCCAGCAGCGCGCCGAGGGAGCGCACGTCGCGTCGCAAGGAATGGTCTTTTGCGGAATCCTCCGATTGCGCCGTGAGCTCGGAAAGACGGGCCTTCTGATCGTCCGCTTTCCACAGTGGTTTTTGTCGGGTCATTGAATTCGTGCGGCGATGATTTTTGCCGGCGCAACCAGGCCACAGGATAAATCAAAGTGCGATCAAGATTCGCAGGTTAGGACAATTCAGCCACAAATCTTAGAAAGGAACCGCAGCAAGGTCTAATGAGGAGCAACCTTAGCACTGGAATCTTGCACAACGGATGTACTGAATGGGGACTTCCAAAAATCCTATCTTGGTTCCTCGAAACGATAGCCAATACCGCGCAAGGTTTTCAAGTAGCGTGGATGGCGCGGATCCGCCTCAATTTTCTAGAGCAATCGGCGTACGTAAACGTCAATCGAGCGCGGCGTCACAAACGGAGTTTCTTTCCAGACTGCATCGAGCAACTGATCCCGCGTAAGGACACGGCCCAGATGACTGGCCATATACTCAAGCAAGCGAAACTCGCGCACCGTTGTAAGAATTACTTTACCGTCGACCTGCACCGTCATCGAAGATGCATCGACCGTAAGATCTCCCACGCGAAGCACTTCAGGAACAGTCGCAGGTTGCCGAACGCCCCGCAACACGCTGCGGACGCGCGCCACCAACTCTCGTGGACTAAACGGCTTGGTGATGTAGTCGTCGCCGCCCAATTCAAGTCCTTTCACGCGATCCGCCTCGGCGGTCTTGGCAGTCAAAAAAATTATGGGCGTCGCGGAGAGAATGGAAGTCTGGCGAATCTGGCGGCAAAGGTCAAAGCCATCCGCACCGGGAAGCATCACATCCAGCAAAATCAGGGAGGGCATTTCTCGCATCGCTTCGGAAAGCACCGACGTCCCGTTAACGAAGCTTTGCACCTCAAAACCCGCGGCTTGCAGATTGTGAGAAATCAGGCGCGCGATATCTTCCTCGTCTTCCACCACGAACACAAGCGGGCGAGACACGCCTGCCATGCCCGCATCGCCTTGCGGATCGTAAGATTCCCTTGGAATGTGCATTGTTCGTTGCTGACTGCGAGCAACTACTCTTCAGACCGTCTCGGTCTGATTTTCCTTATCGAATGTATTTTGGGAATGTTGCGGGAATGTTTACAACCGGTTAACGATTGATGAATTTCGAGAAGCAGTTTGAGGTTTGCATTTGCCAATGCAGTACAGAATGTGATGCTGGATCATTAGCCAAAGTAAGCATCAGCAATAAAATGCGCGAGAGCCTTGGTGCCGCTGAAAACTGCCCTTATGTCGCTGCGCGCTTTTTGGGAGCATGCCGCACGCTGCGGCCTTCGATCAGATTGTAGAGATCCTCGGCGAGGTTCGTGGTGTGATCTCCGGCGCGCTCCAAAGCCTGCGCCATCAGCAGCACTTCAAAACTGGAAGGATTTCCCTGTGCCGAGTGTCCGGTCAAATGCTTCTGAAAGAGTCCGTGACAGACGCGGTCAATGTCTTTATCCATCTGCAGGACTTTGCGGGCGCAATCCAAGTCCAGTTCAACAAAACCCCGGTAGACAATGTCCAACATTTCCCGCAATTTTTTCGACATTTCGACTAATTGCCGCGCATCCGAAGCCGGAACTTTCGTGGTCCGCGCCTGCACCCGCAGCGCCATGCTCATTACCAGATCTCCAATGCGTTCGAGGTCCGTCGTACTCTTAAGACTGGTTAACAGTTGTCTCGCACGAGCTTCATTTACTCGCGTGATTGCGGCTGGTAAGCGTTCGTCGATATAGCGCTCGATCACATCGAGCTCCTGCTCGCACTCCTTGATAGCCAGAAAAGCCATTCTGGCGGACGGAGTAAACAGATCCGGAACGTTAAAAGCGGCATCCCGCGCGATGAGAAAAGCGCTCATCGCCGTGCGCGTGAGCTTGTCCAGAGACGCGGAGCCCTTCTTTGTGCCTCTCGCAAGAACCTTATGGCGTGCCGGCTCGGTTACGGGTTCGGCTACAGCTGGATCTCCTGGCATTGTTCGAGTTGAGGAGGCTTTGCGAGGCATAGGACGCGCGTTACTTGAGGAAAATGCCGTGGGCCGCGATCAAGCTATCTTAAATAATCTTATACAGGATCGCATCGGCACTCTACTCCGCACGGGACGCTGATTATTCTACAGTCACGGACTTTGCGAGATTTCTAGGTTGGTCCACGTCGCAGCCACGGCGCACGGCAATGTGATAAGCCAGCAACTGGAGAGGAACAATCTCCAGAATCGGTGACAACGCCTCCGGTGCGGCGGGAACATAGAGTACATGATCGGCGGACTCCCCGATTTCCTCATCGCCTTCGGTCGCCAGTGCAATCACCACGCCGGATCGCGCTTTCACTTCTTTCAGATTGGACATGGTTTTCTCATACCGCAACATTGACTCCGGATCGCTCGCGTCACGAGTGGCGATGATTACCACCGGAAGATTTTCGTCGATCAGCGCATTCGGCCCATGCTTCATTTCGCCAGCGGGATATCCTTCAGCATGAATATAGGAAATTTCTTTTAGCTTTAACGCTCCTTCCAGAGCGATTGGGTAGTGAATACCGCGGCCGAGAAAAAGAAAATCGCGGGCGCGCTGGAAGCGCTTTGCCAAATCCTCGCAGGCTTCATCGTGCGTGAAGATGGTTTCCAGCTTCGCAGGGATCAGCGTCAGTTCCTCAGCTGCGGCGCGGGTTTGCTCGGCCGTCATTACGCCGCGTACCTGGGCCAGATAAAGAGCGAACAGATACAACGCCGTAAGCTGGCAGGTAAAGGCCTTCGTCGAGGCGACTCCTATCTCAGGGCCGGCGTGCGTGTAAATCGTACCCGCCGCTTCGCGAGTGATCATCGAGCCCACCACGTTGCAAATGGCAACCGTGTGCGAACCCTTCGCTTTGGCCTCGCGCTGCGCTGCAATCGTATCGGCGGTTTCGCCGGACTGCGAAATCACCAGCGTAATCGTATCGGGACTCACGATCGGGTCCCGATACCTCCATTCGCTGGCATAATCCACTTCCACCGGCACTCGCGCAAAATGCTCGATCATGAATTTACCGGCTTGCCCAGCGTGCCAACTGGTGCCGCAAGCCAAGATATTTATCTTTTTCGCCGCGCGGAACTCCGCCTCGCTGATTTGCATCTCGTCGAGGAAGACGTGACCCGTGTCCAGTGAAACGCGTCCCAGCGTGGTCTCGCGGATGGCGCGCGGCTGCTCATATATTTCTTTAAGCATGAAGTGCTTGAAGCCAGCTTTCTCCGCCATAATCGGATCCCAGGTCACATGCTGCACCTGGCGCTGGATGGGCTTGCCGTCAAAATCGCTTAACTGCACGCCATTGCGCGTGACCACGGCCAGGTCGCCGTCGGCCAGAAAGAAAAAGTCCCGGGTGTGGTACAGAATGGCCGGCACGTCGGACGCAACAAAAAATTCCTCGTTGCCCAATCCAACCACCAGCGGAGGGCCGTTGCGCGCTGCGACGATTTTGTTCGGATCGTCAACCGAAATCACGCCCAACGCAAACACGCCCGTGAGTTCTTTCACGCTTCGCCGCACTGCATCTTCAAGACTGGGACGGTGGCCATTCCCAGTCTTGAAAAGATATTTTTCAATCAGGTGAGCGATCACCTCGGTGTCTGTTTCGGTGACGAACGTGTGGCCTTCTTCGATCAGCTTTTTCTTCAAGCTGAGATAGTTCTCTACAATGCCGTTATGCACCACCACAATTTTGCCGGTGCAATCGCGGTGCGGGTGAGCATTCTCCTCCGAAGGTCGTCCGTGCGTGGCCCAGCGGGTATGGCCGATTCCATAGCTGCCGTCGAGTGGTTTAAGCCGGATGGCTTCTTCCAGGTTGCGCAGTTTGCCCTCTGCACGCCGGATCTGCAGTTTGTCTCCGTTGCCGGAGACCGCAATTCCCGCCGAGTCATAACCGCGATATTCCAGCCGTCGTAGTCCCTCGATGATGATCGGGACGACTTGCTTGTTGCCGACATAACCGACAATGCCACACATGTGGAAAGCTCCAGGAATCTACTCCGCCAGAGAGCAGCGGAATTCTTCGATAACAGGGTTGGTCAGCACTTCGCGAGCAATTCGCTCGACTTCGGACTGGGCTTCTTCCCGGCTCAATGCGCCGTCCAGTGAGAGCTCAAAATACTTTCCTTGACGGACTTCTTCCAGGTTCTTGTACCCCATCTTCTTAAGTGCCCCGTGAATGGTCTTGCCTTGGGGATCGAGAACGCTTTTTTTGAGGGAGACGTAAACGTAGGCTCTCATGCAGTGTAATTATACTCACGTCTCCAAGATTGAATGCGACTGAAGAGCTGCGCACGATGGAACGACCGTCTTGCAGAGAAGTTATCTAAAGGACGGCTGATGTTGGGGCGCTCAAGCTTCGAGCTTTTCGATTTTCCGCTGAAGCTCAGTTTTAGCCTGCTCTAGCATTTCGCGACGTCGCGGGTCGCGGCTGCGATCAAGTTGTTGCAGAATATTGCGTAAAGACAAACGCAGGCTCTCCGTTTCGCGCATCCGATCCGCCTGTTCGCGCGTCATATGCGGCTTGGTGGAGGTGATTCTTGCGGCAACCTCTTCCTGCTGCCCCTCGACGGATTTGCTTTCCCATCCCCGAGCCATGACTCATTATCATAGTCTCCGTTTGAAGCGTCTTTCGAAGTAAGTTTTACGAAAACCGGAATTCCGCAAGGTTATCGTTCATTCGTTGACGCTTGCGCCTATAATCTTCCTGAAACTCTCGCCGGTAACGGCTTGCTCTCACGAGGGGAAGAGCAGGCACAGGAGAGTTGTTGGATGGTCCCCTTGGGAAACTGTTCGAACCTTGAATTGAATTATCAGGCGGTACACGCGATTATTAGGAGTGGCGGATGTCGTTTCTTTTCGCATAACCCCGCAATTCTATTTCGGAGTCTCGCGCCGCGTCTTCGCGCAATTATTCCCTTCGACTTCCTCAACTTCGCTCTTTTCGATCCCGAAATCGGAAAGATCAAAATGTACATGTGGGAGTGCGCGGAATGGCCAGATGAACCCCTGGAAGTTGCCCCCGAGGAAGCCGCAGTCGGCTGGGTTTGGCAAAACCAATCGGTGCTTGCATTTGACGACCTGCGGGGGGAAAAGCGATTCGAAGTAGGGTTGCGTTACCTTCATAATCGGCAGCTCCGTTCTTACTGTGTACTCCCCTTGACAACTCCAAATGAGAGGCTTGGGGCCTTGGGGTTTGGCAGCAATCGTTCCAAGGGTTTCGGCTCTCATGACGCGCTTTTTCTTCGTAGAGTAGCGGAAATGGTGGCGCTTTGCATGGACACCTCGTTGGCCACAGTGGCCTTGAGTTCAGCGCCCCTGGTTTCCGCAGCAGCAGCAAACCTATCAGGACCATCCGCCGGCGAATTCGATTCGTTTTCCCCTCGAGACTTGGAACTGCTCCAGCAAATTGCCGCAACTTTGGTCTCGCTTGTGGAGCAGGTTCGGGAAGACCGCCCGCCGACGTTAGAAGTTCGCACAGCGCCGAACATGCTCCAGATGATACAAACCGGAGCTTTCTCGACTCCTCCCTTTAAACAGCACTCGTTTGAGGCGCGCTCTTTGCTGAAGGCAAATCAAGACGCAGACTTCACTTCTTTCGGAGAGCCCGAATCTCTTCAGGAATGGGAACAACTCCTGACGGTGTACTCCAACGCGACTCAAGTGGGTCTCTGCATCTTCGATCGCGAGTTTCGCTACGTGGCGATCAATGACATGCTTGCGAAAATGAACGGATTGGCTCCGGACGAACATCTCGGGAAAAATTTGAGGGAGGTGCTGGGAGCATTCGCAGAGCCAGTCGAGAATGACATCGGCACGGTCCTTGCGACCGGACAAGAAGTGATGAACCGGCAAATCAGCGGGTTTCTTCCGGGCAGAAGCGAATTAGGTCACTGGATTGGTCATTACATTCCCATCAAAAACTCTTCAGGCGTGATCACTCAAATCGGTGCCATCGTCATTGAGATCACCGAACAGAAGAATCTCGAAGCTTCATTTCGTGGCATTTCCGAAAAATTGAAATTCGAGGAAAAGCGCACTCAAGTAATGACCGAGCTAGGCCGATTGCTGACGGGGCGTTGGGATCTGCGTCAGGCCTTCCCTAAAATCTCCGCCTATCTGCGCCGCCTGCTGTACCAGGAATACGCAGCGATCTTCCTGGCCGACGAAAAGAGCGGTCAACTGGTTCGGCAGGCCGTCGATTTCCCGCTCCAAAAGTTCGTTAGCACCCACATGGAATTTAGTGTTCCGGTCGACCTCAACCAAAACACCTTGCCCGAACATACACCCGTCATTCTCACAAAAGACGATCTGGAAAAGTTGGATTCAGGAGCCGCCAAATACTTGCTCTCCGAGGGCCTTCAGGCGCTCTGCTGTATCCCGCTGATTCGGCCAAAAGGCTCGTTGGGTGTTTTCGTGCTGGGAAGCACCCGCAGTGCCGCATTCAAGGACGACGACCTTGTTCTTTTGAATCAGGTCGCCGCACATTTGGCCATCGCTCTGGAAAATGATGGGGCGGCACTCAGCCAGACCGCACCGCGACCCTCAGAGCCCAAACAGTTCCCGCAAGCGCTTTGTTTGGGCCCGGCTGACTGGAATCTCGCTCTGCTTTTTATCATCCATGCGCAGCTGGTAAGAGCTCTTGAACCACGGGACGACTTCCCGAATTCGGTTCACGTTCACCAGATAGGAGCGATGAGCCCGCCAAAACAGTCCTTGGTCCAGGCTGCTGAGTAATTCCTCGAGCGTGCGGCAGTTTGAATGCCCTTCCATGCCGGTCGCGCCAGCCGTGACCACCGTTATCACTCCGTCTTCGATCGACGCGTAACAGATGTCCTTTTGATCCACCAGGAACATCCTTCCTACTGCTTTCAGCAGGATTTTCGAACTTTGCGTTTTCGGCGCTTGTAACATCCGCACCAGGTTGTCGAGTTTTTCGGCCGGCAGTCCCTCAGCTTCCTGCTGAGCCCGAGCCTTCTGCACGGACTGCGCGACGCGCTTCTTATCAAAAGGCTTCAGCAGGTAATCGACTGCATTCACTTCAAAAGCCTTCACCGCGTACTGGTCGAACGCCGTGGCAAACACGATTTTTGGAAGTGGAATTTTCTTGTCGAGAAGTTTCTTGATAACGCCAAACCCGTCAAGGCCGGGCATCTGCACGTCGAGAAATACCAGATCGGGATTGTGCTCTTTGATGAGGCTGACCGCTTCCAGCCCATTCTTCCCTTGCGCTACAACGTTCACATCTCCCGTACTCTTCAGCAGGAAGGCGAGTTCCTCTCGGGCGAGTTGTTCGTCGTCAACGATTACCGCGGAAAGCGTCATTCTATCTCCGCACAACCGGTTCCGTGCCGAGTATAGCGACCGCATTTCCGCTGCGTCAACGCGCGGTTTTCGTTCCTCGGCCACTCAGTCGGTGGTCTGTGTCCCCAGCCTGGGATTGTGGCTGATTTCAGGGTGGGCAACGATCGCAAACGCTCTGAGCTTTTCGACGGTCGTATCACGCCACGTTCTCGAGGGCCAGCGCCATGCCCATCCCCCCGCTCACGCAGAGGGTGGCCACGCCGCGCTTCGTGTTGCGCTTCAGCATTTCGTGCAGCAAAGTCACCGTGATCCGCGTACCCGTACAGCCGATGGGATGGCCGATCGCGATCGCTCCCCCATTCACGTTGAGCCGCTCACGATTTAAATTCAGCTCGCGGTCGCAAGCCAGCACCTGCGCCGCAAAGGCTTCATTCAACTCAACCAAACCAAATTCGTGCAAGCGGAGATTGTGCTTTTCCTCCAGCTTGCGCAACGCCGGAACGGGCCCGATCCCCATTTCCCGCGGATCCACTCCCGCCGAGGTCACCGCCGAGATTCGCGCCAGCGGCTTGAGATTATTTTTCTTCACGAAATGCTCGCTCGCCACAATCACCGCGGCCGCCCCGTCCGTGATTCCAGAAGAGTTGCCAGCGGTCACGGTTCCTGTCTTCGAAAATACTGGCGCGAGTTTGCCCAATTTTTCCATGCTTGCTTCTGCGAACGGATGTTCGTCCCGGCTGAACACGGTGGCGCCTTTCTTGCCCTCGATGGTCACCGGAACAATCTCGGCATCGAACCTTCCCGCCTTGATCGCGCGAGCGGCGCGTGTCTGCGATGTCAGCGCAAATTCATCCTGCTCGTCTCGGGAAATCTCGTAATGCTTCGCCAGAACCTCGGCGGTTTCTCCCATCACCATCTTTGCCATGGGACAAAAAAATCCGTCGCGGTACATGCCATCGACCAACTCCTGATTGCCCAGCCGGTATCCCCACCGCGCCTCGATGTAATAAGGAAGCCGCGACATCGACTCCGTTCCACCCGCCAGAATGCAACTTGAATCCCCGAGCAGGATCGCCTGATAAGCCAGCGCAATCGACTTCATTCCAGATGCACACGCCTTATTCACGGTGAACGCCGGAACCTCCTGCGGCACGCCGCTGCGAATCGAAATCTGCCGCGCCGGATTCGGACCGCCCCCAGCCTGTCGCGCATTACCAAAAATAGTTTCTTCCACTTGTTCCGGCTGCACTCCGGCACGCTCTATCGCACCTTTAGCCGCCACAACGCCCATATCGACGGCCGTCAACGAAGCCAGCGCCCCCCCGAACTTGCCAATCGGTGTGCGTACCCCGGAGAGAATATAGACTGCCTGCAAACTACACCTCCAAACCCTTAAGTTTAGCAGGCGGTGAAATCCAAGCTACGCCTAAAGCCGAGGGGCAGACTCATCACTCTGCGTGATGACTCTGCCCCTCAGTTCTTTTCGGCTGCGAAAATCGCACTCAACCGCAGGCAGCGATTTGCTTCTACTTGAAGCCGTTCGGACCCGCGTTCATCCCCGCAGGGAAGAAAAGTCCTATCGCAGGTTTGGTTTCGGTTGTGCCGCTTACCGCACCTCCGCCCGTAACGATGTTCAGCACTTGAGTCGTGTTCCGCGCAAAAGCAATAACGTTGGTCGGATCCGCATCCGTGATGCGCGTCGCCGTTACGTTAGGGCCCCCTGCGAGCGAAACCGGGGTGTTTGCCAACCCGTAATCGTCGGGATTGGAATCATACGCACTGGGGGCCACCCCCAACAGACCAGCCTGTGAAAGCGACGCACGGAGCGTCGAAATCATGTTGGTGTACTCGGCAATGCTCGTGCCGGTTGGATCGATGGCGTTGATAGCGGTTCGAATCAGCCCGGCGTGATATGCCTCAACCGCAAGGATTCCCGTGGCCGCCATTAGATTCGCCGACATCGTCAGCAACGACGCCGCTCCATGATAAGCCGTCACACCCACATCTTCGAAGATGTAAGCGCCCACCAGGAAGTCATTGTCGTTGTCGTAAGGAGTGAAGCTCGCACCATTCGGAATACCCGCCGCAGCAGCGAGGGTTGCGAAGGATGTACTCAGATTAATCGCTGGCTGCGCCACTGCCGAGCTCCCCAGGGCTGTCAGCAAGTACTGAACATGCTTCCCTTCCTCAACCGCTGTCTCCGTCGCATATGACGCTGCGGGGATAGTTGTAAAAGGAACCTTGCTGCCGCCAGTAACCGTGCCCGCCGTACCCACGGTTCCTGACAACGTGATGGTCAACGCTTTAGCGTTCATCGACGCAGTGTTCGCTACATCAATAGTCGTGCCGAATGCCGCCAGATAATAGAAGTTCGCCTCCAGATATTCCAGATTAAGCGCGAAGTTGAGAATGTCGGAGTCGCTATACGCGGTCGCTGCATTCGCCCTAATAGCGCTGGCCCCTACGGCCAGTCCCGCGAGCGAAGCTACCCCCAGGGTCAGCATCTTACGCCGGCTGGAGACGATAATTTCATCCAGAACTTGAGTCTCTTGATTCGCCATGAATTTTTCCTTTTTATATGAAATCTGTCTGCCCTACGCTGTGGTTGTGGCAAAGATGCTGTTCGCGCCGCTGGGAAAGAAACCGCCGCTCTTCACGCCGACAGTTGCCGAACCGTAAACGATGTGAAGCACCTGATTCACCGTGCGCGCGAAGGCGATCGCAGTGGTCGGACTGGCCGGAACGATCGAGCTTGCCGTGGTTAAGTTCGGTGGCACCGTCAGCGTCGTCTCGTCAGAGCCTGTGGTGGACGGAGCAGCACTGTTCCCAACGGTGAGCGTCGCGCGCAGAGTCTCCACCAGATTGGCATCGGCGATAGGCGGATAAGCGGCACCGGAGCCCGACGCGATCGCGTTGGCCGTTAGCGTCGTGCGAATGTAGGCGGCATGATAAGCCTCGACCGCCAATATGCCTGCGGCGGCGGTGAGATAGCCCGCGGCCACTCCAGCTGCGCTGATCAATGGCGCCGCGCCAGCATAAGCGGTTACGCCCACATCCTCAAAGATGAAGCCCCCGACAAGAAAATCGTCGAAGTTGTCGAAGGGATTGAATGACGTGGGCGATGTGACGATGTTGGCGGCAACCGCCAATGGGCCGAAGAATGATAGATCGATATCCGGCATCGGAACCGCGGCCGAACCCAGCGCGCTGCGAAGGAAGCGGACGTGTTCCTGCTCTTCGTAAGCGATTTCGTTCAAAATGTCTTGCTGCGCGGCTGGAAGGCCCGGAACCATGGCCGCATTTCCCAGCGTCACTGTTCCGGCAGTCTGATAGGGGGAAGCCGAGCCCGCAGTCGTGTCGGAAGCTTCAAGCCCATTCCCTGTCGCCGCATAAAGATAAAACTGCGCTTCCAGGTACTCAAGATTGAGAGCAAAGTTCAAGATGTCAGCATCGGTGTAAGTGGTCGTGGTGGGTGGAGGGGAAGTTGGGCTGCTGGGACCGCCGCTGCCGCTGCCGCCACAAGCGGCAAGATTCAGGGTCGCAACCGCGCCTGCGCTGGCTCCTACTCCTGCCAAAAACTTGCGGCGCGAGAAGGGGTTCTTAATGATGGTACTCAACTTATCCACGTTTTTCTCTCCTGGAATTTAGAGTATGCCTTTCTGCTTACTTACTAAGTTTGTACGGTAGAGACTACCGCTTCGGATTTAGTATCCCGGAGAGAAAAGATCCTTTAGATACCTTGCCATCACCCTTAAGGCTTTTTACCTGGCACGGTCTAAGGGTTTCAACCTACTCACCATGATTCGGTCGTGAGATCACCGGTTCGCGCGCAAACGCGTGGCGTCAGAAGTACGAAGCTTCGCTACCCATAACCATTGCCATTCCTGCTGGCCTCCGGCATAATAGGAGTTTGTCTTGACATCGCCGGACTCTTCCGGAACAAGGATAACGATCTGTGTTAATGATTCGACTGGCGCGCATGGGTGCGCGCAAACAACCGTTTTACCGCATCGTGGTGATTGAGAAGGAACGCGCCCGCAACGGCCGTCCAGTGGAGGTTGTCGGAACCTACAATCCCCGCACCACTCCCACCAGCATCGACTTCAAACGCGAACGCGTCGACTATTGGGTTTCCAAGGGCGCGCAAATGTCAGAGCGAGTTGGCAAGCTCTACGCCAAACCCGCGACTGCTCCAGCGGCAACGGCCGCCTAACGCACCATGACTGAGTCCAGCGCAGATGTTCGCGGCTTGATCGAGAAGATCGCGAAGTGGATGGTCGATGCTCCCGATGAGGTCTATGTGGATCATCTGGATGACGATGTAATCGAACTGGAAGTGGCCGAAGGGGACGTGGGCAAAATTATTGGCCGCCAAGGACGCAACGTTCGCGCCCTGCGTACTCTTTTGAGTGCCGCCGGCGTTCGATCACACAAACGCTACACGCTGGACGTAATCGACTAGCGCGTCGCTGGATCGGAGTGGCGCAGGTTCAACGGGCGCGCGTTGTAAGTACCATGATAAGGTCTGCCCTGAATTGGGGCCCTCCTGGAATGAGCCGGGCCTGATTTGCTTTAAAGCTGCGGCTTCGTAATCCACCGCTGGATTTGCTTTGAAAGGGCGCGACTTTAGGCGCGCCGCTGCCGGCCAACTAGGACTTGGGCTTTAGCCCCCGAGAGCTGCCATTCGCGATCCACAAACAGCCGATGCATTCATCACGCTGGCCCGGGTGGTGAAAACGCAAGGGCGTCGGGGAGAAGTCGCCAGCGAGATTCTCAGCGATGTTCCCGACCGATTTTCGATTGGCATGCGCTTACTGGCGCTGCCCCNNCCCCGCGGCGAGAACGTCATCCGCCGCGAATTAGAAGTAGCAGAACTCTGGCCCCATAAAGGCCTGCTGGTTCTGAAGTTTGCCGGAGTCGATTCGATTTCGGAGGCCGAAACGCTCATCGGATGCGAGTTGCAGGTTGCACGCAGCCAACGGGCGCAACTGGAAGAAGGTTGGAGGTACGTAAGCGACCTGATAGGTTGCGTAATAAGCGACCAGGGGCGCGAGATTGGCCAGCTTGAAGATGTACAGTTTGGAGCTGGCGAGGCACCATTGTTAATCGTGAGGGACGCCGCTCAGCGATTGGTTGAAATTCCCTTCGCTGCGGCCTACCTCGGTAGTGTGGACGTGGATCACAAGCAGATTCACATGAAATTGCCCGAGGGTCTGCTGGGAGTGAACGCTCCGCTGACGGTAGAAGAGAAACGACAGCAGGCACAGGGAGTGAGAGAGAAGCATTCACGGACCAAGAATCCGGCTTAGATTTTTGTGTAACCTTCTGTCCTCTGGGTTAAAGACTTTAGGGTTCCCGCAATGAAGACCGAGATAGTCACGATCTTTCCGGACTTCTTCAAGGGCCCACTCGATTACGGCATCACGCGTCGCGCGCAGGAAATGGGTTTGGCGCAAATCGCGGTCCACGATCTGCGTGAGTTTACGCATGATCGGCATCACACCGTGGACGACCGGCCATTCGGCGGTGGCGAAGGCATGGTTCTAAAGCCAGAACCGCTGTTTGAGTGTTTGGAATCTTTGGGCGTTGCGCCGCGGGAAGAACGGTTTTCGCGCACGGCACCGGAGTCGGTGATTCTGCTCTCGGCGCAGGGACAAAGATTTACGCAGAAAGTGGCCGCCGAGTTGGCTTCGCTCGACCGGGTAGTGCTTCTCTGCGGAAGGTACGAAGGTGTGGACGAGCGCGTGACTGATTTTCTCGCCGACCGGGAACTATCTATCGGCGACTATGTTTTGAGTGGCGGCGAACTCGCTGCGGCGGTAATTGTGGAAGCAGTCATGAGATTGCTACCCGGCGCGGTAGGAAATGAGGCGTCTACCAGGCAGGAGTCGTTTACGGTGGACACAAATCTCAGGGCTGCGAACGCTGCGGATTCGACTTGTGGCTCGGAAGGCTTGCTCGATTACCCGCATTACACCCGGCCTGCGGAATATCGCGGGATGGGAGTACCGGAAGCATTGATGTCCGGCAACCACGAAGAGATCCGCAAGTGGCGTCGGCAACAGGCTTTAAGAAAAACGCTTCGTAACCGCCCCGACTTGCTGCAGGGTGCGGCGCTTAGCAAGGAAGACGAAAAGTTCGTGGCCGGATTCAAGCTGGCTGAGCAAAACGCAAGAAATCGCGGCTAAGCGTTACAATCGAGATTCGCGAATTCAGAAGGAAATAAAATCATGTCAAACTTAATCATCGAAAGACTCCTGGCAAAATCTCAACGCACCGATATTCCAAAGTTCGGCTCGGGCGACACCGTTCGCGTTCATGTGAAGATCAAAGAAGGCGACAAAGAACGCGTACAGGCATTTGAAGGCGTGGTAATCAAGCGGGACAAAGGTCCCCAAGCCAGCTTCACCGTACGCAAGATCAGCTTCGGTCAGGGCGTGGAGCGTATTTTCCCGGTCCACTCGAAAGTGATCGACAAAGTCGATCTCGTACGCTCTTCCAAAGTGCGCCGCGCCAAACTCTATTATCTTCGCGGCCTCCGCGGCAAAGCGGCACGTTTGCGCGACGCGGAATAACCCCCTGAGTGTTGCGGCAGCGCCTGCCCGTACGTGCAATTCACTTGAGGCACAGGAGCGCTGCCGTATCACTCTCTATCCAGCCATTGCCGGCAGCACTTCGGTGACCACTTCAAGGTCGGCGAAGTCGTCGCTGCCCGGATCTTGCAACTTGCTTAGCACGTAGTCCAGCAAAGGCCGGTCGCCCTGGCGGATCTCGTGAAACTCAACTCCCATCGAGCGGCTCTTCGCCGCGTATTTTACGTCGCCTTTCAACGCGACGCTCACGTCGCAAATATTTAGAGCAATTCTCAAGCCAGTTCCAGCGGTCAACACATTGCCCGCGCTGATCATNNTCCAGTTGTCCCTCCACGTGAGACTCGGACTCCCTGCCGATCGCGGAAAGATCGGCGCCGCCTGCCACACTAAATCGCGGGCTGCGCCGCCGGTTCTGTCCGTCCTTCTTAAAATTCTTCAGCGATGGCCGGTGATCCTTTTGTCCCGGCACGATAGGTAAATAGTGTTCCTGCATTTGCCGCAATTCATCTTCCCATGGGCTGCGATTGCCCTGAACGCATTCCACGGTAAATTGCCCGCGCAGCGCTGATTTAGGATCGCCGGTCCACACCACCCGGCAAACCGACTTGTTGCGCCCGCGTTCGACCGTAATCAAATCCCCCACTTTCACATCGCGAAAGCTGAGCAAGCGCCCGCCCCTGGGATGAATGTCATACGTGCAGGCCATCTCCGGGAGATTGCGCTCACCAGCCCCCATATGCGTTAGGCGGACCGGCAGCGCGAGGTGAATCAGTTTGTCCAGGGATACATCATTGGTCGACGGAATTTGCAGTTGGCGCTGAGCAATTTCCCGGTTCTTCACTCACAGCTCCTCTTCGAGCATGCTAGCTTGATCGCGTTCGCTCGAGCCTATCGAGTACGATCTGTCGCGAAGATAGCCTTGCATGTCCAAGCGGACAATGTACGTTCGTAATCACGGCGATGGTTACCAGGAGGCTTTCGTTTCCGCACCCGGCGTCCATCGCGTGTGGTCAGCTTTGAGTTATTTCTGAACTCGCCTTATTTTCGACCTTGCACGAATCCGCTCGGCAAGTGAAGATGGTTGAAACCTTCTTCAACATGGCGAGCCCCGCAAAGATCAAGCCCGATGTTTCGATTTCTCCGTCGTCGGCAAAACTGCGCTTGCTGAAGAGGCTGCGTTGCACACTTCGCTATGAAAAAATAGCGTGGGCCGCCGGCGCGGCCATGGTCGCTGGAGTCGACGAGGTAGGGCGTGGATCTTTGTTCGGTCCTGTGGTCGCGGCCGCAGTCATACTCGACCGTACCTACCGCGTCCGAGGACTGCGCGATTCCAAATTGCTGCCAGCGGAGCGTCGCGATCTTCTGGCTCCGCGCATCCGGGAGCACGCCCTGGCCTGGGCCGTCGCGGCCGTCGATGTCGCTCGTATCGATCAGATCAATATCTATCACGCCTCGCGTCTAGCCATGCGAGAGGCGGTGCTGCGTTTGCAACCCGCAGCGGATCATCTTCTGATCGACGCCCTTCGCCTGGATTGCGATCTTCCGCAGCGTGCCATCATTCATGGCGATGCGCTTTCGGCCTCGATCGCGGCGGCTTCCATTCTGGCTAAAGTAGAGCGCGATCGCATGATGTGCGAATGGGACGCAGTCTTCCCCGAGTATGGTCTGGCCTCGCACAAAGGCTACAGCACTCCGCAACATCTGGCTGCGTTGCAGGAATATGGCCCGACTCCTCTGCATCGCCAGTCCTTCGCGCCGGTCTGGAGCAATCCGATCGAACAGCAAATTATCGAATTCGAATAAAGACGAAACCCTGCTTCGCATCTCGACTTGGTAAGCTCCGCGGTTAACCTCCGGTTTGAACGACCGTTCGGTTGTCGTTTCGCGTTGGGCAGTGTATTATCGCAAAACTTCTGCGCGGCCCGCGTTGCTCGCCAGATGGCTTCTTCATCTCACAACAAACCTTAAGGACCGCACAATTGAGAGTTCTCGACGACAGGTTTTACCATGCAACAATTACGGCGCGCTCGGAGTTCGCGCCGGATCTGTGGATGCTCCGGGTCCGGGCCGGAGGCGAGTTCAACTTTATCCCAGGGCAGTTTGCAACGCTTGGACTGGAGAGCGATGGCAAACGCATCGAACGCCCTTATTCGATCGCTTCCGCGCCTTTTGAAAATGAAATTGAATTTTTCGTCGAGCTCGTACCCGAAGGCGCGCTGACGCCTCGGCTCTACGCTCTGCAGCCTGGAGACAAGTTGCTGATGCGCAAGGTTGCGAAAGGCAAATTCACGCTCGACACTGAAAGCGGACGCAAGCACCATTTGCTGATTTGTACGGTGACCGGCGTCGCACCGTTTGTAAGCTTTGTGCGCGCCCTTTCAAAGGATTGGAAAGAGGGCCGCTTCGACGGCAGCCATAAACTTTACCTGCTGAACGGCGCCAGTCGCCCGTGGGAGTTCGGTTATAAAGACGAACTCACGCGCGCAGCCGCCGAACTTCCCTGGTTCACTTACGTTCCCACTGTCAGCCGGCCCTGGGACCACTCCGAATGGGATGGGGAAATTGGACGCGCCGACGACGTTTTGCGGAAGTACGCCGATCACTGGGAACTCGACGCCGGCAACACGACCGCTTACTTGTGCGGCCATCCGGATATGATCGCCAATGGCAAAGCGATCCTGAAGCGGAGAGGCTTTATCGAACGGACCGCGGTCAAGGAAGAAACCTACTGGATTGCGCCGCGATAGAGCGCTAACTTTCCGCGGGCGCAAAGCAGACCAGCAGGGCTAATTCTTCCGCTATATCGTAAAAGCGATGTTCCACTTCCGCCGCCACGAACAGCACGGAGCCCGCGCTGACCTCCCGGTCTTCCCGATCGGCGCAAAAACGCGCGCGGCCTCGAATCACATAATAGACTTCGTCTTCGTGATGCGGCCTCTGCAGGTCGACCGCGCCCGGTGGCAGAACATACAATCCGGCACTCATCGAGGAGACGCGCAGGAATTCTCGATAGGCCTTGCTACTCGCGGTGCGCTGCCGATCGATTTCGGCGACGCTGGTGAAGAGTGTCTTCACGCCAGAATGCCTCCGAAGATCAGATCGGTAAATTGCGGGATTAAATTTTGCGCCTGCAAATCGCCCTCCGGTTTGTACCACTGATAAATCCAATTGATCATGCCGAGCAGAGCGAAGGCGGCGGCGCGCGGACTGACTCTATCCTTCGCGGCGTGCGGCCGCCGCGATTTGCTTTGCACTTCCGCCACCAGCTTTTCGAGGAAGTGAACATATTCTTTCTTGCGAGAGTTAATGCGCTTGCGCAACGATGGTGGCAGGGGATGATTCTCATGCAGCATGACGGTGATTTCACGGTCGCGCAGGCTGAGTACCACTTCGATGTGCAACCGGATCAGCGCCCGCAGACGCTGCTCTGGATCGGCGATGCTCCGCACGGGATTCAGCACGCGCTCCTGGGTAATCTCCATGGCATGGTTCATGATCTCGAACAGGATTTCATCCTTGCTATGGAAATGATGGTAAAGGCCGCCCTTGCTCAGTTTGAGCGCCGCCGCGACATCATTCATGGAAGTAGCGTCATAGCCTCGCTGCTGAAATAATCGCGCGGCTGTGCGCAGAATCTCCTGCCGGGAATCGACCAATGTCTCGCGAGCCATCGGCTGACATGGTAAACACTTGCGCTGAGTAATGCCAATTCAATGGCTGCAGCTATCAGTTTCTGGCGAACCGCTCACGCGGCGAATTCAAATTTTTTCGTCGATCTCTTGGTCCGTTAGGGTCGGCGGTGCTGGCGTAACATAGCCACACCACTCCCTGACAGGATTCTTAGCTCAATCACCTGCTTTCATCTACTGACCTACCCTGGCCTGTAGATCAAGCCGATAACGATGCCGACCACAAGCCACTCCACCGAGTAGGCGATTCCTTGTTGCAGCGTTAGTTTCAGCCCGATGTTCAGATTCACATAGTTATGAATCACGAAAGTGCAAACGAAAAATATCGCGATCAATGCGCCGAAGCGTGCACCTTCGACCAGTCCTGAGCCGCCGCGGTACAGCATGGAATACATCACGGCCAGCACCACCATTGCCAGGAACATGGCAATCATTCCGGCGGGCATATGGCTCATCTGTCCTTCCTTGGGACGATAGATTGCGGGGTACTTAAGAAATTCGTCCCGAAAAGACGAGAAGGCAAAGGTAACTCCTCCAAGAACAAAGTACGAAACGAAAGCTGCAAGGGCTGCCAAGGAAGATACGCGTCAAGTTCATTCGGAATCCCTCCGCTATTTGAGCAAGCAGGCTAGATTGAAAATCGATCCATCCAGGATTTTCAACGGAAGAAGTATGCCATATTCCGGGGCGTACAATCGCAAACAGCTTAATAGGAGATTGTCATGTCAGTGAGAAAACTCAAGGTTGGATTGTTGCTGGCGGCTTTGCTGGCGGGGACACTCGTCGCGAAAGGCCAAGACTCGCGGAAGGCGCCGGTGGGCCAGTTCGAATGCCGGGACTGGGAGAGCCAACCCACCATTCTTCTGGCTGTACTGGTGTTACGTGCCGACTACACCTATGAAGCCACCGATAAGGTAGACGATCTGAATGCGCATCACCCTACTACCACAGGGGAATATTCCTTCCATCAGGATAAGCAAGAGATAGATTGGACTTCCGGGGACTGGAAAGACCGCGTTGGAACTTACATGCCGCACGTCAAGGGTACTGATTTCGTGGTAGTTCATACGAAGAGGGATCCTGAAAATAAAACGGATGGGACTCTGCGCTGTGCCCGCACGCCGCCGCCTCGGTAATCTGCGTCCAACGTGAGAAGAGCGAAAGGTGCGCCTTCGGCTGTGGGCAGAATATTCCCTGGTCTCGCAAACCGGCGAGACCAGGGGCACCCTACTTTTTATCGGATCAAAAAACGAAGCCGCCTGGGTAAGGCGGCTCATCTTCGTAAATTCTGACTGAGGTCAATTCTGACGAGTTAAGTAATGGTTAAAACCAGAGCGCTGCTCGTGCCTCCGCTGGTGCAACCCAAATCGCCGGAGGTTCCACTGGGAGTGTTCACGGTCACGGTGGCCGATCCCTCGGTGGAGATTGCCGCGGACGTGAGAGTCATCTGCAGCTGGGTACTGCTGACTACAAATGTGCTTACCGGCGTCCCATTGATTTCGCCGACGGTTGACGAAACAAACTGGCTGCCGGTCACGGTGAGAACATAGCCTTGCTGCACCTGCGCCAACGTAATCGTGGGCTCTGAAAGAGAAGTTATGGTTGGGGCCGGGCGGGAGCTGCCGCATGCGGGATTGAGGGCGCTGCAGGCTTGCAAGACCAGCAAGGCAAGCAGAAGCGCACTCAGTGGCCGCCAGGAAAAGCAGACTCGGTCCATGGGCGATCGTACCATGTGACGGGTGAGAGCCAGAGTGACGCGGTTGGGTCGCCGTACGGCGCGATTCCATCACAGGATTTTGAGAGTATCGATCTTCTGGATAACGATCTCCCGGATACTCATCTCCGGATAATCATCTTTCTTCGTGTGGGACTCCTCGTGGGCGCGTCACCATTCCCAGCGTTCACTTCGATGAAACGATTATGGTTAACGCCAAGTCATCCCAGGAAGAACTTTTTGTTGACATGGGCGTGGAAGGTTGGATAGCATCGCTTATACCGACCGACCGGTCGGTATGCACAGGTGAAGCAGCGCAGGCTGAAAAAAGGAATACCAAGTGGCAACCATTTTTTATGAACACGACGCTAATCCGAATGCCCTGAAGGGCAAGACCATTGCGATCTTAGGCTACGGCAGCCAGGGACACGCGCAAGCGCAGAATTTGCGCGACAGCGGCTACAAGGTGATTGTAGGTCTGGAGCCGGATCGGCCCAGCGCGCAGCAGGCTCGCGCCGATGGCATGCTGGTTGTGGCGCCAGGAGAGGCCGCGAAGCGTGCCGACTGGATTCATGTACTCACGCCGGATGAGACCCAAGCACAAGTTTACGAGCAATACATCAAGCCATATCTGCATCCGGGGAAGATTCTGGGGTTCTCGCACGGCTTCAGTATTCACTTTAAGACCATCGCGCCTCCAGGCGATGTGGACGTGGTGATGATCGCGCCGAAGAGTCCGGGCCATTTGTTGCGGCGGGTGTATACCGAAGGGCGCGGCGTGCCGTCATTGATTGCGATTCAACAGGATTCCAGCCAGCGGGCGCACGAATACGCACTGGCCTACGCACATGGCATCGGCTCGACTCGCGCGGGTGTGCTGCAGACCACGTTCAAGGAAGAAACCGAAAGCGATCTGTTCGGAGAGCAGGCGGTCTTGTGCGGAGGCCTGACTTCGCTAATCAAGAAAGGATTCGAAACACTGGTGGAAGCGGGCTACGCGCCGGAGATCGCCTACTTCGAGTGCCTGCATGAGATGAAGTTGATTGTGGACCTGATCTACGAAGGCGGACTCAGCCGGATGCGCTACTCGATTTCGAACACCGCGGAGTATGGCGACCTGACGCGTGGCGAGCAGGTTGTGGGCGATCCCACGCGCGCGGCGATGAAGAAAACTCTGGCCGATATTCAGGATGGAACTTTCGCTCGCGAGTGGATCAAAGAGAATAAAGACGGCGGCTACCACTTTGCCGAACTTCGCGAAAAAGAACAACAGCATCCGATTGAGATCGTAGGAGCGCAACTGCGCGGGATGATGAGCTGGCTGCCGGGCAGAGAAGCGGCGAAGAAGCCTGCGGAGGCGCCGAAGCCCGAGCCGGAGCAGGTCGTGAATGCTTAAGGGAGCCGAAATCGTTCTGCGGTGCGTGCACGCGGAGGGAGTCGACCTTGTGTTCGGCTATCCCGGCGGCGCGATTATGCCGTTGTATGACGCTTTAGAAGGAAGCGGAATCCGGCATATTCTAACGCGGCACGAGCAGGGCGCGGTGTTTGCCGCGGAGGGCTACGCACGGGCTACGGGAAAGGTTGGTGTGGCGATCGCAACCAGCGGCCCGGGGGCGACGAATCTGGTGACGGGCATCGCCGACGCGAAGATGGATTCGGTTCCGCTGGTCTGCATTACCGGGCAAGTTCGCAGCGCCATGATCGGTTCGGATGCATTTCAGGAAACAGACGTTTTCGGGGTGACGCTTTCTTTGACGAAGTGGAGCCGCCTGGTACGAACCATCGACGAGATTCCAGAGGTAATCGCGGAGGGATTTCACTGGGCGCGAAGTGGGCGTCCGGGACCGGTGGTGATCGATATTCCGACCGATCTGCTGAAGGCGAAGAAGGAATTTTTTGGGCCCGTGAAATTCGTGCCTCGTGTCCGAACCGAGGAAGCGAAGGCCGAGGGTAAAGTTGGAGACGCCCTTGTGACGTTGCTACAAAAGGCTTTGAAGCCGGTGGCGCTGGTAGGGGCAGGTGCAAAGCTTTCGGGGGCGGTTCATGAGCTGCGTTGCCTATTGGACGAGCTGAATGTTCCGACGTTTGCCACGGTACACGGGCTGGGCGCGGTTCCATCCGAGGCTCCTTATTACCTGGGTATGGTTGGAATGCATGGTACCCGGGCGGCGAATATGGCGCTGCACGAAACCGATCTGCTGCTGGTTTTTGGGGCGCGGCTGGATGACCGTGTGACGGGCGATCCAATCAAGTTTGCGCCCGATGCCAAGATCGTCCATTTTGAAATCGATCCGGCGCAACTGGATCGGGTGCGGGCGTGTGAGTTGCCGGTTCTTGGAAATCTCAGCGAGACGGTTCCAGCATTTCATTCGCAGTTACAAAAGGCTTCCCTGCCCGACTGGAGCGAATGGCGCGCCATGGCGTGCGGCCCGGAGAGAGCGAAGCTTGACGTTCGCGGGCTGGCTCAGCCGACGATGCTTTTTCTCGACGAACTGTTCAGCCGGCTGCCCGAAGATAGCGTGATTGTCGCCGACGTAGGACAGCATCAGATGTGGGCGGCGCAGCGCTATCGATCGTCCTCGCCAAGAGGATTTATTACTTCGGGCGGCTTAGGTGCGATGGGTTTTGCTCTGCCGGCTGCTGTGGGAGTCCAACTGGCGAAGCCGGAGACCTGTGTCCTGTGCGTTTCCGGCGATGGCGGATTTCAGATGAATATTCAGGAAATGGCCACGGTGCATCGTCTCGGGCTTCCGATCAAGATGGTGATTGTCGACAACAAATATCTTGGGATGGTGCGGCAGTGGCAGCAAC
>PLUJ01000043.1:0-208 GCA_003165455.1 Acidobacteriaceae bacterium
GGGTGGCGCAGCGCTTTCAGCGTGGACAAGCGATGCTTCAAGTAGAGACCGAGAACAAAGGCAGGTTCAGCCCCTTTGGACTAGTTGCTATAGAAAGGCTTCTGGGTGGCGCCAGCGATCCAGCACTTTGATTAGAAGGTGAAACTGGGCTTCAGCCCTGGGAGACCTCAGAGCAAACGCTCTTTACTTTGGTGCCATCGAAGGGACT
>PLUJ01000043.1:356-6687 GCA_003165455.1 Acidobacteriaceae bacterium
TCCCCTGTGCTAAAGATTTTGCGGTTGATGCTACCCCAGCTTCGCGCTCATCGAAATCTTTGCGTTCAGCACTTTCGAGACCGGACATCCCTTCTCCGCCGCTTCCGCATACTTCTGAAACGTGGCGGCATCCGCGCCCGGAACCTTCCCGGTTACATCGATGTGGCTCGATGTAATGGTCCAGCCCGCCTCTTGTTTCTCCATTGTCAGCGTCACATTCGTGCTGATGCTCTCCGGCGTCAAATTCGCCCCGCCCAATTGCGCCGACAACGCCATCGAGAAACACGCCGCATGTGCCGCCGCAATCAACTCCTCCGGATTCGTCCCCGGCCCATTTTCAAATCTCGAAGTAAACGAATATTGCGTATCCTTCAACGCCCCGCCGGGAGCCGAAATCGATCCCTTTCCATCCTTCAATCCACCGGTCCAAACCGCGCTCGCCTTGCGTTCCATCGTATTTCTCCAATCCTGATTCGAAATTAAATGTCTTTTAGATTTTAGACGCACACCCTCCGGCTTGTCAGTCACGCCCCAAAACAAAGGGCCTTCTCCGCGATTGTTCCCGCTCGGAAGGCCTCGGCCAGTTTCAACCTGTACGAAAGATTTACGCCACAGATTACACCACAACGACGATCAACGGAATCTGCACGCCCGGATGCGCCAGATCGATCAGCACATACTCCCCATCGATATAGTCGATGTAGCAATCATCCGTATATGCCCACCCCGCCGGCCACGCATTCCCCAACCCAAACCAGTAGCCGCCATACTGAAATCGCGACTGTCCTTCCACCACCGAGGTCTGCACTCTGAAGGTATGCTGGTGTCCAAAGCTTTGCTGGAATTTTGCCTGGGGAATCTTCTGCCCTTGGCCCGACGCCTGCACCGCATGACCGCCGTTATTATTCTGTGCCGGCCGCGCGGGCGCCATTCCCGGCTTCATCCCCTTCTCGTCTTCCTGTTTTCCGTTCGCCGCCGGCTTCGCATCGTCCTTCTGCGGCTTCGCGTCCTGAGGACGCGTCTCCGGCTTGGTTTCATTCGACTGCATCGGCTTGGCTTCGTCTTTCGGCTTGGCTTCGTCTTTCGGCTTGGCTTCGTCTTTCGGTTGTTCCTGTTGCGCTGGCTTCGCGTCGTCGTGCGCATCCTGCGCGCGCAATGTCCCGCTAGTGGTGAGCACCATCCCCAGCAGTCCAGTTCCGATCAACCCAGCTCCCATCAACCTAGCTCTCATCAAACCCGCACTTAAGCTTTTAATTCTTACGTCTTGAAGTCGCATCGATCTTCGTGTCATAGATCTCCTTCACGCAAGTCTTCCGCCTTGCCTCCAATTTCGGGCTTCTTTGAGATGCCGTCCATCATCTATCGGATGTTTGTCGTCCGCTCCCACTCCATCTACGGTATTCTCCCGACCGCCGCAAGATTTTGCACTTTCCACAGTCTCTTGCGCTAAAATGCATCTAACTTTGCATTGCAAGAGCGGTTCTTTCGCAAGCGTCGCTTTTTGGCCTTCCCCCAGGAGGTAGTAGATGTATCGGCCTTATTCCAGTTCCTTGGCGGACTCGCGTCCGTTCATGGACGTCCAGTCCCTTATCCGCAATCAATCACAGGATTTCGTCACCGCCTTTAATACCGGAAACTACGATCACGCCGCCGTCGTCTTCGCTCCTGACGGCGCATTCATGGCCCCGCATCATGAACCCGCCTACGGTCCTAAATCCATCGAACATATTCTTCGCCAGTTCGGAGACGGCGGCTACCAGGATCTTCGCCTCGAAACCATCCGCGTCGAATCGTCCGGCGACATGGCCATGGAAATCGGACGCTACTCCGTCGGCATCCATCAATCCGACGGAACCGTCACCGCCGACCGTGGCAAATACGTTCGGGCCTGGCGGCGCCTCGGAGCCTGGCTCATCCTCGCCGACTGCTGGAGCACGAATTTGCCGGCTCATTAGACGACTCCGTCATTTCGAGCCTAGCAAGACCATCCGCGTCATCGGATGATCCTTCAAAGTCGAGGAATCCCAATCCTCGCTCCACTCTCCCCCATCCCAGCGCCACCGGGTCGCAACACGCCTGAATCGTCAACCCATCGCCCCACAACAAATCCCACGCCTCGCGATACCCCCGGTACTTGCCGCGCTTGCTCTCCGGCGAAAAATGCAGCGTAGAATTCGTCCTCCCCACCACCTCAAACGGAATGATGTACCAGTCATCCACCGGGATCAGCAGGATCGCGAAAAAATCCACCGTCCCCGGCCTGTACTTCTTCCGCTGCGTCATCACATTCAGGCTGTAGCACTCCCCCCGCCGCTTGAACAGAGTCGACTTCACCTGCACCCGCAGCACCCGCCCATCACGGTTCGGACCCGAATTCTCCGCTCCCACGTCATAGCTCGCCGAATCTCCAAACGGCTTCGACACCTTCATCCCCTGCCCCGCCGCCATCATCATGAAATAAAGCTCCGCCCACTCCCCCCGCTCCTTGCACCCCGGCAACCGCCCTCCAGCTAACCGATCCTTCTTCTGCCACATCTGTCTACACCCCCATTCTGTTGTCATTCCGAGCATCCTTCTGTCATTCCGAGCCCACTCACTTTTTGTCATTCCGACCCTCTTTTGTCATTCCGAGCATTCTGCTGTCATTCCGACCCTCTTTTGTCATCCCGAGCGAAGCGAGGAATCCGCTTTCCCGTCCCCACTTCGTCCGTCTCCGCTTCCAATAAAAAATCGCGACCTCATAAAGGCCGCGATTCAATGATTCCTGATGTCTTTATTCCCGGAGCAAAAGCAATTCCAGAGCAAACGTCCCGCAATATTTAATTTTTTTCTCTATAACTTAATTATACCGATCCGCACACCCCCAACCCGACACATTCCCCAACTTTGTTTCTCGCTTCCTTTCATGATGATAGCCAGAAATGTATCGTGTCGCCCCCTTGACAGATTTTTCCTGCGGAAGTTTTGAAAGGGCGCGACTTCAGTCGCGCCGCAAATTCCCTACGAAACGGAACACAGTCGCGTAGCGACGACAGACAATAGCCCCGGACGTAAGTCCGGGGTGGACCCCCCAAAAAATGGAAACCGAGTCCCGTAGGGACGGCAGAAGAGTCGGCTAGAATGACCGGATAAAACTGATCGGCTTTTCCACGGGGACTACGAACCATACAAATCTATTGCCCAAAAAAACAAAGGACGCAAATGGGACCAGCCGATTTACGTGGGAGAGGCTGCCCGTAAGGGAGGGAGAAAGGGCGGTGTCTTGGCGGTAGGGCCAGCAGGAAAAGTGCTGCTCAGCAGATTGAAGAATCATGTCGATTCGATTCGCGGAACGAAGAATCTCAAGGTCGAAGATTTTTTCTGCCGCTACCTCGTTTTGAAGGACTTCTTCATTCCGCTTTGCGAATCGCTCTTGGTCGACCGATACGCTCCCATCCGGCCATAGACGGTTTTGCCGACCCCTCGGGACTTATAATGCTCAGGCCTGCGCAAGACGGCTGCCCTCATGATTGAAGCGTTGGAGGTCGGACACCTTTATTCGAACGAGGAAATATTTAGATCCCTCAAGGTCGGAAATGCCGGCGGTATTCGATTGTCCCTCGTGGACAAGGCTGTTCTGAGGGCAGTTGTCATGACTTCCGAGCAAAACTTCCACGGCGCTCGTGAGAATCCCTACCACGACAGGCTGGAAGGCGGCGTCCTGACATACACGGCGGCAGGAAAGCTCGGCCAGCAGACGCTCGCTGGCATGAATAGTCGATTGATCGAGCAAAAGACATTCAACTTTCCGATACACGCATTTTCCTTGACCGCCAGCAGGCGGGACAAATCCGTTGGGCCTAACCACTGGAAATACCTCGGTCTTCTCGAATATCTTCGTCACTACCCGGACACGCAACTCGATGCAGAAGGCAAGGTCCGTAAGGTCTGGCTTTTCGAATTCAAGATCCACGACGAACAGGGACCAGTGCCACTGGCGAGCGAGGCCGCGATTTCGAGCCAAGTGCTCACGGCGTCAAGACTTCAGGCGTCCAACAATGCCGATGACGACGAAATCGTCGACGAGGGCGACCGCCCAGAGACTCAGAACTTCGAGAGGATCGAGCACGTCCGAGGCAAGCTGCTAGCGATGGATCCTAGGGGGTTCGAGTTTTTCATCAAAAACCTGCTCGTGCATTGCGGGTTTTCCGACGTCTGTGTGACGAGATTCAGCGCCGACGGAGGCGTCGATGTGAATGCCAGAACCGGGGGACGCATCTGGATTTTCGAAAATACCCTAGTTCAGGTACAAGCGAAACGCTGGTTACATTCAGTAGGACGCAAGGAAGTCGCCGAACTGCGCGGAAGCCTGCAGCCGTTCGCGAAGGGCGCCGTGGTCACGACCAGCCACTTCTCAAAGGCCGCCATCAATGAGGCAAGCGAGGAAGGTAAAAATCCGATTGCGCTCGTCGACGGCTTTAGGCTTTCAAAGGTCGTACTCGACGAAAACTTTCACATAGCGCCGTAAATCCAGCCACCGTCCGAGGCGCGGCTATTCATCCGGAGCCAATTCGTCATCGCCAAACTCCTCGTCTTCGACCTCGAAGACTCTCGACGTCACGCCCACTGAGTTCGCCGCTTGCTCCTCAACCGTCATGCCCAAGAATTTGAGCCGTGCCTGTCTCGCAGCCTCCGACCCGCCGTCGGCTGTAGAGGCCGTTACCTCAATGTCGTACTCCTGAGTTTCTCGAACTCGGACAATGATCGCGACAGCCGCATCTGTTCCCGTCACCGCCATATAACCGCCCGTTCCGCAGCCTGCGGGAGCCTTAAAGAAACGAAGTACTCCTCCGGAAACAAATAATCCTCACCCATCTCATCAACCACTCGAACCAGACCATGCTTCGCCCCGGCCTGATCTGGAATAAGACGATAAATCTTGCGCACCTCTAAGGAGGCCGCGTATCCCTTATTCGAGATGCAGACAGCGAACTGGGCATCGCTCTTCATGTCAGTCAATGACTCGTTTGATCTTGTGGTCTTTCGCGCCGATGCCGTGGGCTTCGTACCAGTGGACTTCCGCATGCGATATCGTACCATCAGGAAATTCAACCGTTGCAATTCCCTTGAGTTTCCTCCAGCGCCCCTTGCCGTACAACCTCCAAAGCCTCTTTCGCTTTCGGATGGCGGTGCCGGTCGCAATGACTTCCACCTCGGCGATACGACCGACGATCCTGAACTCCATGCTTGGACCCCGCCATCACATCATCCTACGAGCACCCACTCGTGCTCCCGCAACTCCCACACCGATAACACGAACCATTCCGCGTCATGATGCTGCCGCAGAAGCTGCAGGTGGGGGCGTCGCCGAGGTCGATAAGGCCGGCCAGCGCGTCGGCGGCGTGGACCGAACCGGCTCCCGGCTCGCGGGTTCCGGTCTCCGGACGGCGGGGTGCGGACGCCGCTTCCTCCGACAACTGCGCGCTCGACTTCGGGCGCAGATTTTCGAACAGCAGTTGCTGCTGGCCGGTGAAGCGGAGTTGGAGCCAGCGGAAGATGTAATCCATGATCGACTTGGCGAAGCCGATGTCGGGATTGCTGGTCCAGCCGCTGGGCTCGAAGCGGGTATGGGCGAATTTTTCGCAGAATAGTTTCAGCGGCACGCCGTGTTGCAGCGAAATGGAGACGGCCAGCGCGAAGCTGTCCATGAGGCCGCTGACGGTCGAACCTTCTTTCGCCATGGTGATGAAGAGTTCGCCGGGCTCACCGTTCGGATAGAGGCCGACGGTGATGTAGCCCTCGTGGCCTCCGATGTTGAACTTGTGCGTGATCGAGGCGCGCTCTTCCTGGAGTTTGTGGCGGACGGCGCGCGGGGGCGCGTTCATATCCTCGGGCTCATGGGCCGGGGACGCACCGGGCCGCGGATCGTCCTTGGAAGAATTCGCAGTCTTGGTTCCCGCAGCGGAGAGCGGCTGCGATTTCTTGCAGCCATCGCGATACACCGCGACCGCCTTCAGCCCCAGCTTCCAGGCCTGCAGATACCCTTCCATGATGTCTTCCACCGATGCGTTCTCGGGAAGATTGACCGTCTTCGAGATTGCTCCGGAGATAAACGGCTGTGCCGCCGCCATCATCTTCAAGTGCCCCATGGGCGCAATCGACCGCGTGCCCTTGGCCGGCTTGAAGCTGCAATCAAACACTGCCAAGTGCTCCGGCAAAATTCCCGGCGCGCCTTCAATGGTGCCCGTCGCATCAATGTAGCTCACGATAGCGTTCACCTGATCGTCGTCGTAGCCGAGCTTGAACAGCGCAGCCGGAACAGTCTGGTTAACGATCTTGATCATGCCGCCGC
>PLUJ01000191.1 GCA_003165455.1 Acidobacteriaceae bacterium
TGCAGATGTTGGGATGATTGAGGGCCGAAGCGGCGCGAGCCTCCCGGCGGAAGCGTTCCAGTGCCTGCGGGTCGCGCGACATTTCGTCCGGCAGAAATTTAAGCGCGACGAAGCGGCCGAGGTCGGTATCTTCGGCCTTATAGACCACGCCCATGCCGCCACCACCGAGCTTTTCCACGATGCGATAGTGTGAGACGGCTTGCCCGATCATAGAATCCCACCATCGTAGGCACGATGCGATGGGAAGTCAATTTGAAGCATGCGGACGTCGCCCACCCAAGACTGAAGAGATAACCATATCGGCTCCTCGCGGGCGAGTAGACTTGGAAGCGCTCAAGCGACCAAGGCTCGGAGGAAAGGAGCCGACATGGTTATCTCATCAGCCTCAGCATGCCATCCCCTTCAGGCTCATCTTGCATTGGATAAGACTGTTCATTGACTTCGACTGTCCCTCCCACGTAAGATTCGCCACGAAATTGGTGAGCCGCAAAATCGCTGCACTATGAGGAGGCGTGATGCAGATGCGCCTGGAGAGCCGCCCGGTCGGGGATGTGCTGGTGATGCAATGTCACGGGCGGATCGTGGCTGGAAACGAAGTGTTTACGTTGCACTCGCAAGTGGGAGACTGCATCGATAAATATGGCGATGTCGTGCTGCAACTTGACCACGTGGAGTTCGTCGACAGCAGCGGACTGGGGGCGCTGGTCCGGCTCACGCAAGCTGCACGATCGAAAGGCGGGGACTTGAAACTAAGCGGAGTGCCTTCCAAGGTCCGCAAAGTTCTGCAGCTGACCAACCTGCTGGCGCAATTTGAAACCTACGATTCGGTCGAAGAGGCGATCACGGCGGCCTATTTAGGCTCGCGCTATTCGCGGGGAAAAGCCGGGGACGCCAGGCCGAGCCTGCTCTGTGCATACGGGTCCACGGATGTTTGCACGTTTCTTCGGGAGGTCCTGTGCAGTGCGGGATACAACGCCTTGACCACGGTGAACATCGACGACGCTCAAATCCTGCTCAAGGCCACGAAAGCTAAGCTGGTGGTGGTTTCTGCGCGCATGCAATCCATACACGGTAAGCCGATTCGTAAAGCGTTGGATGAAATCGATCCGGCGATCGCTCTTTTCATTCTGGACGAGAACTTTGCCACTCAGGATCCGGGTGAGGCGACGGAAAAACTTCTCAAAGACCTCGGCGGTCTTCTGCCAGCTTCAGATTAGCATCGTGGGGAAGTAGGGGGAAATATGGAGACAGTCCCGTGTAGGTTGACTAAGGACCAGCCCTAGAACCGCTTAACGGGCGAGTCAGCGGTCAAAGTAGGCCGGCCCTCTCAACTCACCCGAACGGCCCGTATGGCGTTTAGTTCCTTGCGATATTTCCGCCTCACCTGATGAAGCGCGAAGGCACCCTGCAAATTCAACCAGAAGTGCTCGGAGGTCCCAAAGTATTTGGCCAAACGGGCAGCCATCTCCGGGGTGACCCCGCGCTTCTCCCGCACAATGTCGTTCACCGTTGGAGGAGAAACGTGCAACTCCACCGCCAGCCGATAGGCCGAAATCCCCATCGGCTCCAGAAATTCCTCGCGAAGAATTTCCCCTGGATGTACCGCCCAACCGGCAGGACCGTCGTTTTTTATGCTCATAATTACTCTTCTCTGTGAAAAGGTCAGTGGTAATCCGTTATCTCCACATCAAAGGCGTCGCCTTCGTCCCACACGAAACATACGCGGAACTGATCGTTGATCCGGATACTGTGCTGGCCCGCTCGATCATGGCGCAGCGCCTCCAACTTATTCCCCGGAGGCAGTCGCAAGTCTTCCAATCTTGCGGCTGCGAGGAGCATCGCCAGCTTCTTCTTCGCCACGTTCCGCAGACTCGCCGGAGGCATCCCCTGACTGGCGCCCGTGGTCCAGAATTCCTTCGTACCCTTATCCGCGAAGGTCTTGATCACTGCTACAAGTTTAACGACAGCCGTTAATAACGTCAATCATTAAATGCGTGGCTAGCAGAGGGCCGATAAACGAAAAGTGCACGTACCTTAAGAAGTACAACCGACCCTTGTCAAGTCTACTTTAGACCCTGATTTCACTCCCTCCGACCCCCTCGAAAGTAGACACCTTTTCCACAGCCTAACCCATTGAATCCGTGGACTCGACCTAAACCGCTTACGAAGAATCAATCACTTACAACGAACTTTTTTGTACGATTCACAGTGTTCCACGTGGAACGTAGCAGCGATTTAGACTGCCGGGTAAATCCCCAGCACCTTCACGAATTCGGCGACCTCGCCCAGGTGCCGCAAGGCATTGCGGGCAGGCTCGTCGTCGCCGCGCAGAAAGTCCACGTAGAAGACGTACTCCCATGGACGCCCGCGCAGTGGGCGCGATTCAATCTTGCTCAGGCTGATATCGCGAAGCGCAAACACACTGAGCGATTTGAAGAGCGCGCCGGGCTGGTTCTTCAATTTGTAAGCGATCGAAGTCTTGTTCGCTCCGGGGGGAATCAGGCGCTGGTAGCGCGATGGCGCGCCATCGCTTCCCCTTCTTGTCTTGCCTAATCTTCGAATCGGCAATTTTCGGATCAGCAAGAATCGGGTGAAGTTGCGTTTGTCATCTTCAATGCCAGCCTGAAGAATTCGTCCGGAGTATTCGCGGGCGGCATGGTGTCCGGCAATGCCAGCGGCGTCTGGCAAGTTTTCGGCGATGACGTGCTTGACGCTGCCTGCAGTGTCATAAAAAGGGACAGGCCCGATTTTGGGATGATGACGAAAAAAGTCGCGGCATTGATCGAGGGCTACGGGATGCGAGAAGGCGCGGCGTATGGCGCTCAACTTCACGCCCGGTGCGGCAATCAGGTTGTGCACGATGCGCAGGCGGAACTCGGCCTGAATGAAGACCTCGCGGGCCACCAGAAGATCGGCGTGTTCGGCAACCGTACCGGCCAAGGAGTTTTCAATAGGGATGACCGCAGCGCCAGCCGAACCGTTCTCCACGCGGTCAAACACTTCAGCGGAGCGCGCGCACGGAATAACCTGGCAGCGCGGAAGCATCTGCTCGGCGGCCTCATGGCTGAACGATCCGAGTTCGCCCTGGATGGCGGCTTTGATCATCGTCGTCGTCATCATCATGGCAAGGTAATTGGTGGGCTGGAAAAGTGCAAATCAATCGGTGAAGACACGCGGACTGCTACAGCGTGGGCCTGGCAAACAGCAGATTCCTCGCTACACATTCCCTTCCTTGCAGGAAGGGAATGTTCCGGGTCGGAATGACAGATTACATCGAGAGATTTTTCTCGAGCACCAGGGCGTCGACGCCGTTTGAGTAGTAGCTAGGGAAGGTTTTAATTACGCTGTAGCCGTGGCGTTTGTAGAAAGAGAGCGCGGAAAGGTTGTCGACTGCGGTTTCAAGTTCAACCACGCGGCATTCGGCGACGCAGAGGCGATCTTCGGCGGAACGCAGGAGGAGAGATCCAACGCCGAAGCGGCGAGCGTCCGAGATTACGTCGATGGTGATGATATGGCCGCGGGCGCGGGGACCGGCTTCGGCGACGATGAATCCGGCGATTTGTTCTTCGGTGGACGCATCTGCATTCGACTGCGCCGGACTTTCGGCCACCAGCGTGAAGGCGGTTGGTCGGCGCATATAAAATCTGAGTTCAGCGCGGGAGTAGGAGATTCCCGTGGCAAAGCAGGTTTGGTCGATACGCCAGAGCGTGTCGAAATCGGCGGTCCGGAAGTCGCGGATGGTGAAGGCCACGGGATATTGTAGCGAGAGTTGGCGCTCCTCACGGGGTGATTCAAGGCGCAGCGAAAGCGGTTCGGGATCGCTTTTCCACAGATGCGCGACAGAGTCGGCAGTGGAGACGATTGACCCCTTGCTTCTTCCGCAACCCGCGCAGTACCATTTGCATCAGAGGAAAGCGTGGTGGGCCGCCTTCTTTTCATCGACGTGGTCGCTTCGGTCGCCGTTCTGGCGCTGTGGTACTTCGTGTTTTCTCATTACAATCGAAAAAAAGGTGCGGCGGCGTTGTGCTGGGTGCAGACGGCTTGCGCGGGCAAAGGGCGGATTCTCGAGTCGCATTGGGTGGGCAGTTCGCGACTGCAGGCGCGGCTCCATTTTCCCGCGCATTGGTTTGAAAACGCGCGCGTCACCATGCATTTTCATCCGCGACCGCTTCCGGTTCACTGGCTGGTGAGTTGCTGGCACAAGCAGGACGAGACGCTGACCTTTGAGGCTGACCTGGATGGGTCGCCCAGTTTTTATCTGGAAGTGATGAGGCATCGCTGGTGCGCGCACAATCGAGGAACGGTTTCCCGCAAGAGCGATGATCGGGAGTGGGACGTTTATGAACCGGGGCCAGTGATTCTGACCACGCGGACACATTGGAAGCAGGATCCATCTGCTGAGTTAAACGCCTTAATGTCATCGCGGCGTCAGGAATTCTTAAAAGTCCACTTCCGGCCTGAGTCGCCGCAGTTTTCCGCGACAGTACGGCTGGAATCGTTGTCCGATCCGAATGCGGCTGCTGAATTTGTAAGCGCATTGCGCGAGATTGCAGCGGGCGCTTCAACCCACCGGCAGTAATCCTGATTCTGTTTTCATCCAGGTTTTTTAAATCGCCTTCTTTAGATCTGCCGCGAGCAGTTGGTGAAAGAGTTGTTCTCCGGCTTCCCTGCGAACGGAAAGCCTGCCTGCGGAATAGGCGCGCGATTTCAAGCCGCGCTGCACGTCTTCACAGATTCCCAAATCTTCTTCCTGGACGCGATTGCCGACGTTCACCGACTGCTCGTTATAGGCGCGGCTGGCCTCTCCGATATCGGCAAAATAAAAGTCGAAGATTACTCTGCAGTGATCGACATCCAGAGGAATTACGACGTTGGTATCCATGTAGCCTTCGTAGCAATTGATCATTAGGTTGGGATATTGCCAAAAGTACCAGGCACGGTCGCCTTTGCGGGAAGCGCCGGTGGCGATGTCCTCACTGGATGCGGCTTCGGTCGAGTCTGATTCGGTCGGGGCGACCATGGGACTGGATTGCAGGCAGTAACGGTCTTCGTTTTCGATGGTGTACTGCTTGTAATCGAGGACCGAGCTCAGACCTTTGTGAAGATGGGGAACGTGATAGCCGCCGTCGAGATAGTTATCGACGTAGACCTTCCAGTTGCAGTGAATTTCGTAGCTGCGGCGGTCGAAGTAGTGAAGTTTAGCGACGGCGAGGGGTGCGACGCGATCGACGAGGCGGCCGAGAAAAGTGGATAGCGGTGCGGCGTGATCGTCGAGGTTGATAAAGACGAAGCATTCCCAGGTTTCCACGCGGATGGGGATGAGGCCGTTCTGGGAGCGGTCAAAGTTCTCGACGCCTTCAAATTCCGGCATTCCTTTCAGCGAGCCATCCAGGCCATAGTTCCAACCGTGATAAGGGCAATGCAGCAACGAGGCTCTGCCGCAGGGCTGAGTGACGACGGCGGCGGCATGGTGACGGCAGACATTATAGAAAGCTCGAAGAACGCCATCGTTGCCGCGAACGACGACCACGGGTTCGCCGGCAACCGTGCTGGAAATAAATTGTCCGGGGGTTTCGAGCTGGCTGGTGCGGGCGACTAACTGCCAGGTTTTGCCGAGGACATTCAGCCGCTCAAGTTCGGCTATGCGTGGGTCGGTGTACCAGGCTGCGGGGATGGTTGCGGCCTGCGATAAAGGTGCGCGGTCGTTATAGCCGGAAAGAATCTGCTCGATGGTTTGCATGAGTGAAGGCGGAAACAGCCGGACAAGGAAGGATATAGGACTAAGTGTGGCTTTTCAATTTCAATCGAGACCAGGTGATGCGCGTACATATCGGTAGCATGCGGCAGAGTTGCGGAATGGGACAGCAGATTCCTCCTTCCTCGCTCCGCTCGGGTGTCGGAATGACAAAGAGATGGCTACGCTCGGGTGTCGGAATGACAAAAGATGGTTACGCTCGGGTGTCGGAATGACAAAGAGTGTTTACGGTATCGGAATAAACAGGCTCTCTTGGAGAGAGCCTGCGTGTTGAGAGTCGTTCTGAGAGCCGACTCCTGAGCGTTTTTCTTCCAGGGTTCTAGCTGGCTTTGCGGAGGTGCGTGTCGTTGGCGTTGACCAAGGGCTCTTCAACTAAATGTTCGGTGAGGAACCAGGCTTGGAGTTCGTTGGTGCGCAGCACGTCGCTGACGGCGAGATCGTTGGTTCCATCGTCCCCCAGTTGGTCGGCGCGCTCGGCCAATTTACGGCAAGCTCCGATGATGATCTGGTGAGCATCGAGAAGGCGGGAAAGCTGTACGGGCACTTCTTCCCTGCCCTTGGGCGGGCGCTCGATGCGGGTGGTTTCCGCCACGTCGGCGGACATGGCGATGGAGATGCCGCCGAGAAGTTGAATACGTTCCGCAATGGTGTCGACAAGCTCGGCCTGCTCGGCGAAATGCTTGTCGAAAAGCAGGTGCAGCTGATAGAAAGTTGCGCCGGAAACTTGCCAATGCGACTTCTTGTACAGATCGCGGAGAGTCATGGTGTCCGCTAACAGGAGGTTCAATTGTTCCGTCATTTCGAGACGGACGGGTTCTTCGAGATCGAGGGGAAGCATATGCGAGACGGTGCCGTAGGCTTGAATTTCGGGGGCGCGCTGATGGAAGCGAGGCTGCGCGGTCACCTTCTGCGACTGATTTGGCGCGGACTTCGAGTTTGGGTCTTTTTTAGCCATTTGTGCTTTTCTCCTTGCGGTTGAGGGCTTGGGATTTTCGTTGACAGAACTAAGCACCTGTTCGATGCCAGTGAGCTGTCCTCGGATGTGGGTGAACGGAAATGATTTGTGAGTAATTCGTGTTTGGGGCGTTTTGAGAGAACCTTCGCGGCCCATATGCATTACCGTCAGCGACCAGATTAAACGTGAATTTCCTTTGAACTCTCCGCTTCCTGTTCGGTCTCGACGACTTCCGCGGGTTGAGGAGGGCTTTCAATCAAGTGAGCCTGCCGCAAGGCCCGGTAATAGGCGGGCCTGGAGTGCCGATAATGGTCGGCGGGTACTTTGCCATTGAGCCATGACGTATCCATGGGATAGACGAGCGGATCGAAGATGACCATGTAGAAGTGCCAGAGCAGGATCGAGAAGGTGGCGAGCAGGGCTTCGTAGTAATGGACGGCGGTGGCCGCGTCCGAGACCCACTTGGGTAAATAACGCAGGGTGAAGTTATTGAACCACAACAAGCAGCCGGAGAGGGTCATTACGACTGTCCCCCACATGAAGGCCCAGTATTCGACCTTCTCGGCATAGTTGAATTTCGCAAATCGCGGCTCGGTTTTGGAAAGCCCCAGATTGTAGGCGAATACCTGAAAGAGATCGGTGGCGTCTTTGATCTCAGGAAGCATCGCGCTAACGAATAGACGATCGCGCTTGTTCATCGCCAGATGAATCACATGGTAGAGAGTGGATGCGATGAGGACGACGGCGGCGACTCGATGCACGGTGCCTCGCAAGGCAAAATGGCCTTCCAAAAGCAACAGGGGACGGGCCCACCAAGCCTCGGGATATTTAAGCGCGAAGCCGGTGATCACAAGCGTGGGAAAACTAAGAATCACGCCGGCATGCGCGATGCGGAAGTTGAGGTTCATGCGTAAGACTTTCTCGCCGGTATACTCTCGCGGCTGGCGGCGAATGAGCTTGGCAAGAAAATCCAGAAGATTGTGAAGGATCATGAATCCAAGGGTGAGAGGAATCAGCCCCAGGTAAGTCCAGCGGATCCACTGCACCAGGGGGTGCGCCGGACCGGTAGAAATGCGCACGTGGACCGGACCGATGAGGAATCGTTCTCCGGCTCCGGCGTGACAATTGCCGCAAGTTTTTGGAAGATTAGCGGCGTTGACGGTGGAGCGAGCGTCGGCGGTGCGGAAGATGTTGTGCACACCGTGACAGGATGCACAGTTGGCGACGCTCTGCGATCCACCGCGCATGGCGAGGCCGTGATAACTATCGGCAAAGGAAGGCACTCGGTCGGCGGGCAAGTTGTAGCGAAGCGCGAGGCGCTCATCGTTATGGCAGCGCCCGCAGGTGGCCATGGAGACGCGGGACGCGTTCACGAGCGATCCGGGATCTTTGGGTGCAAGGATGAGATGCTCGCCGTGACAGTCGCTGCATACGGGAGCGCCGGAAACGCCATTCTTCATGGCTTGACCGTGCACGCTTGCGAGATAGGTCTTCGAGATATCCGAATGGCACTGCGCGCAGGTTGCGGGAATATTGAAGTGATTTACTTTGGAGCGGGCATCCTGGGATGGAAAGATTCCGTGGCTTCCATGGCAGTCCGCGCACGAGGCGGCCGCTTCGTTGCCATTCATGATTGCCCTGCCATGCACGCTTTGCCGATAGAGTTCGACGGGGTGCGCAAAAGGAATCTTATGGCGTGAAACAAATTGCGAATTGCTGTGGCAGGAGGCGCAGGTGTCCGGAATGTTTTTCTTGGCGACTCGAGAGGTTGCGTCATTGGACGCCTGGACTTGATGGATGGGGCCATGACAAGAGAAGCAGGTGGGGGCGTCGGGATCTCCGTTGGCAGCGGCTTGCCCGTGAACGCTTTCCCGGAAAGCTTTCACTTCGTCGGCGTGACATTCTGCGCACTTGGCGGGAGTTATCTGAGCGGGAGTTGCGACTTCATGCGCGTTGCCGTGGCAGGACTGGCAGGCCGTTGCGCCGAGAGCGCTGTGCACGCTTTGCGGCACATGGGAAGCTTCGTCATCGTGACAGGTTGCGCATTTCACCTTCGCGACCCTGGCCGGGTGTGGGTAGTCTTTGATGGTCTGATGGCAATCGGTGCATCCTAGAATGCCGTGGACGCTGGCGGCGTGTTTGCCGGGATCGATTGAAATACTTTTGCCGTTGGCTGCGGTCATTCCGGGTTGACCATGACAGGCAAGGCAATTCTCGTCTTGTTTGAGAGGAGCGGCGGTTTTTGTTTGCGACCGGGCCGAGATGTTGCCAGGGGCAAGGATGGAAACAAGAACGAGGAGAAGGATAAACAAGTATGAGATCCCCGATCGCCTGACCGCTTGCGCGGTCCGGTTCGATCTACCTAACGGGGTCTCACTTTCGGGTTTCATTTCATTCCCAAATCACTCAGCACCTTAGGATTTTCTTCACCGGCTGCCAGAACCTGATGGCATGCGGAACAATCGTTGGTGATGGTCTGCCCGTCGGCGCTGGTGTGGCTGCCATCGTGGCAGCGGAAACATCCGGGGGAATCGTTGTGTCCAAGATTATTCGGGTGCACGCCCCAGGTCACACGCATGTCAGGGAAAATATTTCGCAGATAGATCGCCGCGACTTCATCTCCGGCTTGCTGCACGAGCAGGCGCCGCGTCTGATAGATCTGCGGATAATTGGTTCGATAGAAATTGTTAAGTTCGTCCGTGATGCGTTGCTTGGCAACATCGCGGGCGGGATAGTCAACTTTTAGAACCTCGACGGCCTTTTTCTTGATAAACGGAAGCTCGGGGCTGATGTGGCCGAGAGACATTTGCTTGTCGACGGCATTCTCCGGAAGGTCGAAGGCGTGGGTGGGGCGATTGTGGCAATCCACGCAATCCATGGTGCGGTGTTCCCCCTTATCCAGTTGCTGCTGAGTTGGCTTGGCGTCGGTGGAAATGAACTCGGTGGTCTTGCCCTGATCGTCAGTGAAGTAAACCACGGGAATTGTCTGACGTTCGGGATCGGTTGAGATGTAGCGGATACGAGCGTTATCGGCGAGGTGGTGGCCGTGAATGCCAACGGAGCCCTGCCAGGTGCGCCCGCCTACTTTCAGCAAGAGGACATCGGTTTGCGGGGTATTTTTTTCGTCATCTTTATAGCTGGTGTTCACCAGGAACTTGTCTCCGGTGAAGCGTTGCGGCCAGTGACATTGCTCACAGGTTTCGCGGGCGGGCCGCAAATACTTTACCGGCGAAGGAATCGGCCGGGAATAAGTGTGGAAGGTAACCGCGGCGACCTGGCGCAGGCCGGAGAGCTTGGACCGGACGAACCATCCCGCACCGGGACCGATGTGACACTCGACACAGGCAACGCGCGAGTGCGGTGAATTCTGATAGGCGGCGTACTCAGGCGCCATCACGGTGTGACATGTCGTGCCGCAGAAGCTGGTGGAGTCCATGTATTCGACGCCACGATAGGAGGCGGTCGCGATGATTACGAGATTGAGGAAGGTCGCAACGCCAACCCATTCCAGAGTGCGGCGAATCACAGGCAAATGAAGATCGATTGCTGGATAAGTTTTCGGGAGCGCGCCGGTACCGCGCAGAGTGCGGCGTCGCAGCCAGATTCCGATGGGAATGAGCAGCAGACCGAGAATAAAGATTCCTGGAAGGATCAGAAAGACAAGCAGACCAATGTACGGGTGTGGAGGGCCGGGCAAGAAAATGTCGTAGAACCAGAAGGCAATGGTGGTGAGCGCCGTGCTGGTGGTGATCACGGCGCCCACGAGGGTCACGGTATTCTGACCGAGGTAGTAGATGGGCTGCGCCCAGGTGCGAATCCGTTGCCAAAAGTTCATTGAAGCTCCCGCTCTGTCTTGTGTCCGATGGTGCACGCACACTCCGCACTTTGCGGCGATAATTCCGCCGCATTCGGCGAGCCAGCTTGTTCAAGAAAGAACCAGATTACTTTTTCAGAGTGCGAACGTAATCCACGAGGCCCTTCACGTCCTCCGGCTTCAGGCCATGGGAAGCGGGCATTTTACCCTTGCCATTGGTAATGACGCCGCTGAGATCCGCGTCCGACATTTTCTGTACGTCGGAGGTTTGGAGATTGTGGGCATCCAACTTACTGCCGTCCGCCCCATGGCACATGGCGCACCTCGACTTGTAGAGGCCTGACGCATCTTGCGCGCGCGCAGGGAGGGAGAAGGTAATAGCAACCGCAAATGCCGTTGCAATCATGAACACTCTGAGGTCACTTCTCTTCATTTTTAAGCTCCTAAATGATTTTGCGGGTCCCGCGATAAGAATACATCCGATCCCGTTGCAATATTGAACTCTCTTACGAAGCAGATGCTGTGATCTTCATCACATGTGGATGTAACGGGGTGGTTCTTAGAGCTGGCATACGGGCCGTAAGAGTGGTTGCGTGAGTTCTGGCAGGTATTTATCCGGTGACGGGCCTCACCAGCAGCTGTGACGGGAGTCACCGCTTAGCGAAGGCGCTTGAGGCAAACTACAGGGCGAGGTACGTGTATGGCGCAGGATAAACGCGAGGTTTTGGAAGTATTAAAATTCGAGCTGGAGTTTCTGGAACAAGGCGGCTACGGCCGGTTGCCGCGCGAGTCCTGGAGGCCACGCTTTATTTTTGAAGATTCACCCACCTGCATGAATTTCAATTCTAAAGACAGGGAGCCGTGCAGTGAGTGTCTGCTGATGCAATTCGTTCCGGAAGAAGCGCGCAAGGAACAAACGCCGTGCATCCACATACCGCTGTCTCTGAGCGGGGAAACCTTGGAAAATCTGTACCGCACCGGCACGCAACAGGAGATTGAAGAGGCGCTTGGAGCATGGCTGCGGACTACGATCCATCGACTGGAAGCGGAGAAAGCGAGGAAATCCGGGCGCGTGACTTTGGCTCGGTAAACTCGGCTTGCTGAGGTTTGGCTCGCTGAATCTGGCTCGCTACAATGCAGAGCGTCAGGTTAGGCAGGTTGTTGCTTCCCAACCACGATACTGCTTTCGAAGGCTGGCGCGATCGCAAGCGCGCGTGAGACCAGGCAAAGTTCTTTGGCTTTTTCCAGCAGGGCGATTCCTCGATCGCGGTAATGGTCTCCGAGAATTGTTAGGGTGGGGCGAATCGTGATCTGCGTGAAAGTGTAGCCGGAGCTTGTCTTGCTTACAGTTCCCTCCGATTCCACCTCCAAGTCCGTGAATTCGAACTTCGAGTTTCCTGCGATCGCGTGAAAGGTGGTTGTAAAGCAACTCGCCAGCGCGCACATCAGCAAATCTTCGGGAGTCCACCGGCCCTGGAGACCGCCGAACTCCGGCGGAGCGGCAAAGTGAATCGCATTGGGCGCAGAGTCGGACTTCGAGAGTCCCGTCTTTCCCGAACTCCACCACGAGACCACTCGATGGCGATAATTATTTTCCATTCGAACACTCCTTTGTCGGTGCCAAGAATGTCTTGTTGCGATGAGGATAGGAGAGAAGTGTTTGGAACGGTCCCTTCATCGACATCAACAGACACGGACAGTTCCAGCCATTCTGTACTTGCTTGCTCGTTTTAATCCATGCTCAAAGTCACTTCCAGCTGTGATTGCGGTCACGGGAAGTGTTGCTGAAGGGATTTGTGGGCCGACGATTGGGGTTAGGCTGGCTCAATGCTCCGACGTGGCTTAGACTGACTGTTCCCTACTTTGACGGAGGCACCTTGGCAAGTCTGGATAAAATCTCCGCCGCCCTGAAGAAGCGAGCGGCGCAAATCGATTTGTTGCTGATGGATGTGGACGGCACGATGACGGATGGTGGGGTCATTCTGCTCTCCCAACCGGATGGCAGCGCACTGGAAATTAAAAAGTTCGATGCGCACGACGGCCAGGGCCTGACACTGGCGCGTACCGCGGGCTTGCGTACGGGTTGCATCACGGGACGCGAAAGCGGCGCACTGTTGCGGCGCGCGAAAGAAATGAAGATGGAATTTATATATATGAAGCAGGCGCTCAAAATGCCGGCGTACGAAGAAATCCTGGCAAAGGCGGGGGTGGTTGATTCCGCGGTCGCGTATGTGGGAGACGATCTGCCGGACATCCCGTTAATGCGCCGCGTGGGTTTGGCAGTAGCGGTGGGCGATGCGGTTCCGGAGGTCAAGAAAGCAGCGCACTACACCACGAAAGCACTTGCCGGTCACGGTGCAGTGCGCGAGGCAGTGGAGCTTATCCTGAAATCGAAGGGCGTTTGGGAAGCGAATATCGAGAAGGCTCGCGCGTAATGGAGCCTGGGTCGAATCAGCGGCAGAGGGCTGCGCCACCGGCTATGCCTGCATCGGCGCCATAATGCGCCGGAAGCAACGGAATTTCCTGACATTGCGAATTAACGCACCAGCTCGGGAGACGCTCTTGAATTTCCGCGAAGAATGGCCGCAGCATGGCGCCCGCGCCTCCGCCAATGATGATTACATCCGGCTCCAGCAGGTCGATGATGTTGCCGAGCCACACGGCGAGATAGAAAGCTGTGTCCCGTAAAATCTCCTGGGCCACCGAATCCCCTGCCGCGTAGGCTTTACCGACCATCTCGCTGGAGATGCGGTCCAGTTTGCCGCCAGCGAACTCCAGAATCAAAGAGGTTTTACCTTCCGCGGCAATTTTTTCGGAGGCGCGGCGAGCAATTGCCGGACCCGAGGCGAGAGCTTCGATGCAGCCCAGCTTTCCGCAGCCGCAACGCGGCCCACGGTAGTCGATAGTGTTGTGGCCACCTTCGGCGGCGGCTCCGGTACGACCGTGGTAAATGTGACCGTCGAATACAATGCCGGTGCCAATACCAGTGCCGAGGGTCGCGCAGAAAACGTTGCGAAAGCCGCGTCCAGCGCCCCAGAGCGCTTCCGCCAAGGCGGCGGCGTTTCCATCGTTATCCACTTTTACGGGCAGATTGAAATTTTTGGATACTTCGGCGGCGAGCGGAAAATTCCGCCAGCCTGGAAGATTTGGAGGATTGACAACGATGCCGTGCCGAGGATCGAGCGGGCCGGGAGCGCAGATTCCGATGCCGGAGATCGTAGTCGTGGTTTCGTTCGGCGAACCAGCCTGGATGGCAGACCGCACCGCATTGATCGCCGAAATCACAGCGGCCAATCCACCGGCTGCGTCATTCGCCACCATGGGCGTTCGGCCCTGGAAAGTGATTTCACCAGCGGCATTCACTAAACCCGCCGCCACTTTTGTCCCGCCGACGTCAACCCCGATCAGCATTTCCCCGCTCAATACTTGCGTCACGCGAGGGTCACCGCACGATTCGGTTGGACGTTGTCGCGCGATTTGACTGTCGTTCTGGAGATTTTATCTAGAAGGCTTTTCATTGGTTCACGCCGGTAGGGCTTCACGCCCGTAAGGCAAAGATCGAGCTGGTGCAGGGCCAATGGTAAACTATTTGAGCACGGTTGGGGCGCGTAGCTCAGTTGGTAGAGCAATGCCCTTTTAAGGCATGGGTCGCAGGTTCGAATCCTGCCGCGCTCACCAGTCCCTCCGTTGAGTAACTCCTCTCCACTCTAGAAGTCATCTCATAAATACCGCGAGGGGCAGACGCACAAACTCCCTCAGGGCTAAAGCCCTCGTCATTATTGGCCCGGACGGCACGACTGAACGTCGTGCCCTTCCCGAAGCCATATGAGATTGCCTCTAGCCTTGCAAGTCGAGGTTTCACTTCCGACGGTCGACTCCTCGGCGATCCCAAAGAAAATCTTTCCCGAGCGGCCCGTCATGAACTGGAAACATTTGCCGTCATCAGCGTGCTTTTACAACCCTCCGGACTACTGTAACCTCTCAAATGCAGCAGGAATTCTGAAAGGGATCGGATCAATGGCGTATCAGCCTATCGAGAATTACGGAATTATTGGAAATATGCGGACGGTCGCGCTGGTGAGTATGAACGGGTCCATCGACTGGTACTGTTCGCCGCATTTCGATTCGCCGAGCGTTTTTGGAGCGATTTTGGATGACAAGAAGGGTGGGCGGTTTCAAATCTCCGCCCAAGCAGAAGTGGTGCGGCATAAGCAATCTTATTGGCCGTCGACCAACGTCCTGGTAACTCGTTTCTTGCTGGAGGACGGAATTCTCGAGCTGGAAGATTTCATGCCAGTGGGGTTACCTGCCGGTTCCGCCGAGTACCGTGACTTGTACCGGCGTGTGCGCTGTGTGCGCGGAGCAGTGCGAGTTTCCGTAATGTGCCGTCCCGCGTTCGACTATGGCCGCCAGGATCATCAGACCCGGATCGAAAAAAGCGGAGCCCGTTTCACGGCGGGGAATTTTGATATGTCGCTCCTGACCAAGGTTCCGCTGCAAGACGATGGAGAAGGCGGAGTGACGGCTGAGTTCGTGCTGGAGGAAGGCAAGTCGCAAGTATTTCTTCTGCGAGGAGGGAGCGGAAGTTCGTCCTCCGCACCATCCGAATCCTCACCACACAAATCCGCACCATCCGAACAAGAGGCCGAGGCTAAGCTTAACCGTACGGTAAAATTCTGGCATGACTGGCTTTCGGCATGCACTTATTACGGGCGGTGGCGGGAGCAGGTACATCGGTCCGCATTAGCTTTGAAGCTGCTGAGTTTCGAGCCCACCGGGGCAATTATTGCGGCACCTACGACAAGTTTGCCGGAGGTGATTGGAGGAAGCCGCAACTGGGATTACCGATATACCTGGTTCCGGGATGCGGCTTTTACGGTTTACGCCATGGTGAGAATCGGCTTCAAGGACGAAGCCACGGAATTCATCGGCTGGATTCACAACTATGCGTCCAAGCACATGAGCGCGGATAAGCAGGCAGGAGTGGTATTTACGATTGAAGGCGACGAGAGACTGCCCGAATACACTTTGGACCATTGGGAGGGGTATCGCGGGTCCGGGCCAGTTCGAGTTGGCAATCAAGCGGTGACGCAATATCAAGGAGATATTTATGGCGAGCTGATGGACGCGCTTTACCTGGCAAATAAATACGTGAGCCCGACTCCCTACGATCAATGGTTGCGAATGCGTACACGGCTGGATTGGATTTGCGAGAACTGGGAGCGGCCGGATTCAGGCATCTGGGAGATGCGGAATCGTCAGGAGAATTTCGTATATTCCAAGGTGATGAATTGGGTTGCGCTGGATCGCGGGCTTCGACTGGCCGACAAACGGTCTCTGCCCGCAAATCACGCGAAGTGGTTGACGGAACGCGATCGTATTTACGAGCAGGTGATGAGTTTGGGGTGGAATGAGAAGCGTCAAGCATTTACGCAATACTATGGCAGCGAGGATTTGGACGCTTCCATCCTGATGATGCCGCTGGTGCTATTCATGGCGCCGAACGATCCGCGGATGTTAAGCACGCTGGACGCGATTCTCAAAAATCCTCGCGACGGAGGCTTGGTGAGCGACAGTCTTGTGTACCGGTACCCGCCCCAGCCCAGCATCGATGGGCTTCCCGGCAAAGAAGGCAGTTTCAATATGTGTTCCTTCTGGCTGATTGAGGCGCTGACTCGAGCGAGTATGGGGGCGCCCGAGAAACTGGATCATGCGCGGCTGTTGTTTGAACGCATGCTGGGTTATTCGAATCATCTGGGACTGTACTCAGAGCAAACCGGACCGCAAGGCGAAGCGCTGGGAAATTTCCCGCAAGCTTTTACGCATCTAGCGTTGATCAGCGCCGCGTTCAACTTAGACCGGTCGTTGGGCAGCCAAATTTAGAAGGACGGGCCGCTAATTACTGCTGGATCGTAGTATCCGCTCTGGCTGGCTTTTGCGTGATCTGGGATGGCGTGGGCAGTTGGGAATTATCCCAGCCCCCGCCAAGCGCTTCGACCAAGGCCACAGCGTCGGCCATCTCTTCCACCTGAAGGCTATTCAGGATTTGGAGATCGGATAAAACGGTGGTTTGGGCTACCAGGACATCGACGTAGGGGTCGATGCCGGTTTCATACCGCGATTCTTCCAAGTTGAGGTAGATTTGGGCGGAGTTCACCGCCTGTTGTTCCTGCACAATTTCCTTGGAAAGAATGCGGACCTCGGCCAGACCGTCCTCCACTTGCTGGAATGCGGTGAGAACGGTTTGGCGATAGGCGGCAAGATCGGCGTTGTAGGTGGAGACGTATTGTTGAACGGTGGCGCGGCGCAGGCCAGCGTCAAAAATCGTTTCGGAAAGCGAGCTGCCTACGGACCAGAATCGGCTGGGCCATGAAAGCAGGCTTCCGATGGCGGAGCTCTCAAAGCCGGCTTCACCGGTCAAACTGAGGCTGGGATAATAGGCGGCGTGGGCAATGCCGATCTCCGCATTGGCGGCGGCCATGTTGCGCTCGGCGGCGGCAACGTCGGGACGCCGTTGCAGGAGCTGTGAAGGCACTCCGACCGGAATCGGCGGAGGAGCAACCGTCATGGGCTTCACCGGAATGGAAAAGTTGGTGGCGGCTTTGCCGACGAGCATGGCGATGGCATGCTCATACTGGGCGCGCGCGATGGCTACGTTGGTCGCGCCTGCCTCCGCGCTCTGCAGCGCAGTTTCGGCCTCGACGACGGAGATCTGATTGGCAATACCCGTTTCGTAAAGTGAACGGGTGAGGTCCAGTTCCTTCTGATCGGCTTCAACGGTCTCGTTGTAAAGCTTTTGCAGGGCGTCCTGGCCGCGAATCTCGAAAAAATATTCCGCTAACGTCGCCTGCTCAGTGAGGATCTCGTTCTCCAGATCGGCGGCGCTGAGCTGCGCCGAATATTGAGCTTCGCGCACGGTGTTGCGAACCTTGCCCCAGAGGTCAGGCGCCCATGATGCTTCAAGAGGCAGAGAATAAATAGTGCTCTGCAGGTTGGTCGTGTTCGCGGTAGTGGTGGTGGTGCCGGTGCCGGTTGAATTCACGGTATTCGCTCCGCCTAATTTCGCCGAGCTGCGGGTATGGCTGACCGAAGGCGCGGCCGAAATCGTGGGGAAGAATTGTGACCGAGCCTCGCGCACCACGGCGCGCGCTTCCATGAAATCTTCGAAGTATTCTTTGATGTTCTGGTTGTTGATGTTCAGTTCTTCTTCCAGAGCGTTCAGTTCGGGGTCTTTGAATATTTCCCACCATTTGCCACGAAGCATGGCGTCGGAGGGCTGCGCCACGGTCCACGGTCCGTTGTCTTTGAATTGAGTGGTGGACTCTTTGTATTCAGGGGCGGGCGCCTGCGGAGCGGGCGCGTGATATTTCGGCCCAACCACACAAGCTGACGAGATTAATACGAGCACGCCCGCGAACGACCCAACGATGGAACTCGTAACTCTTCGCTTCGTAGCTCTTCGCTTCGCAACTCTTCGCTTCAAGATATTCATACTTTTACCTGCGCGACCTTATCCAATACTCTAAGTTAATTCCGGAGCTGGCGCGGTAACATTGCCGTGAGGTTTCCTTTGGAAGCGAAGCCGCAATCCATCCAGGAATAGGTACACCACCGGGGTTGTATAAAGCGTAAGCATCTGGCTGACGATTAACCCGCCTACGATGGTGATTCCGAGCGGCCTTCGCAACTCCGAGCCGGTACCTGTTCCGAAAGCAAGTGGCAGGGCGCCGAACAAGGCGGCCATCGTCGTCATTAGAATCGGGCGGAAGCGCAGCATGCAGGCTTCAAAGATTGAATCCGCGGTACTCTTGCCTTCCTGGCGCTCGGCAACCAGGGCGAAATCGATCATCATAATGGCGTTCTTCTTTACGATGCCGATCAGCAGCACAATTCCGATAATAGAAATTACATTGAGATCGATCTTGAAGATCATTAACGCAAGCATGGCTCCAACGCTGGCCGAAGGCAGAGTGGAAATGATGGTAATGGGGTGGACCCAACTTTCGTAAAGGATGCCGAGCACAATGTAAACGGCTAGGAGTGCGGTCGCGACCAGCATCGGTTCGGTGCTCAGCGACTGCTGGTAGGCCTGCGCGGTTCCGGCAAAGAATCCACGGATCGTCGGAGGGGTATTCAGCCGCTGCTCCATTTCAGCGATTTGTACCGTGGCATCGCCCAGTGAGACATTTGGCGCAAGGTTGAAGGACACAGTAACAGAAGGAAACAGGCCAGTGTGATTTACCGCAAGCGGGGTGGTGCCGGATTGAGCCCCGCTAACCGCACTGAGCGGCACAATGCCGCGTTCCGGCACGTTCCCGGCGCTTGAAGAGGAACTCCCGCTCGAACCGCCGCTTGAGGAACTGGCACTTTTGGATGCGCCACTCGTTGTCCCATTCGCACCGCTTGAGGCACTCCCACCCGATGAGTTGCCGCTACCTGATCCTCCCGAACCGCCGCCGGATCCGCTACTCGATCCGCTGGTGGTACCGCTGGCGCCCACGCCTCGAAGATAAATGTTCTTTAAGCCTTGGGGGGTCTGCCAGTATTTTGGCGCGACTTCGAGGACTACATAGTATTGGTTTAACTGCGTGTAGATGATAGACACTTCTGCCTGACCGAAGGCATCATAGAGTGCCGTATCCAGTGACTGTGCCGTCAAACCCAGCCTGGCAGCCGAGGCACGGTCATAGGTGAGCATCTCCTGCAATCCCCCATTCTGCTGGTCGGTGTTAACGTCCTGCAGTCCGGGAATCTTCTTCATTTCTCCTAAGAGGATCGGCCCCCACTTCGAAAGATCCTGAATGTTGTCGCATTGAATGGTGTACTGGTAAAGAGCGCTGCTGGACCGGCCCCCGATGCGGAGATCCTGCGCGGCCTGCAGGAATGCCGATGCCACAGGCAAACGGCCCATCTTAGGGCGCAGGCGATTAATGATCTCCGGAGCTCCAATCTTGCGCTCATCGAGCGGTTTAAGGCTCATGTAGATGAAGCCCGTATTGGTGGCGCCCTGGCCGCCGGTGAACGCGATGACGTTGGCAACGGCGGGGTCGTCACGGATTATCCCCACCAGCTGTTTAATGGAGTAATCCATGAAGGGGAACGATGCGTCCTGCGGACCTTGAAGGCCTCCGACAATAGCGCCCGTATCCTGCTGCGGAAAGAATCCCTTGGGAATTTTATTGATCAGTACGACGTTGAGGGCGATCGTGAGCAGCAAAATCGTCAACATCAGCACAGAATGATCGAGCGCCCAAGTAAGCGTTTGGCGGTAGGTGTCGAGCATCCATGCGAAGAACTTTTCACTGGTGCGATACATCCAGTTGTGACCCACCGGCTTGCCTTCTTCGACCATGTGCTGTTTAAGCAAGTACGCACACATGGTGGGAGTGGTGGTTAACGAAATCACCATCGATACGACGATGGCGGTTGAAAGAGTGATGGCGAACTCGCGGAAGAGACGGCCGACAATGCCACCCATCATGAGGATGGGAATGAAAACCGCGATCAACGAAACGCTGATGGAAAAAACAGTGAATCCAATTTCGCGAGCGCCGAGCAGTGCGGCGGCGAAGGGCTTCATCCCCGCTTCCAGATGACGGGAAATGTTCTCCATTACCACAATGGCGTCATCCACGACAAAACCGGTGGAGATGGTGAGGGCCATCAGTGAGAGATTGTCGATGCTGTAGCCGAGCAGGTACATGACCGCGAACGTGCCGATCAGCGATACGGGGACGGCAACGCTCGGAATCAGGGTGGCGCGTCCGTTCCGCAAAAAGATGAAGACCACCAGAATGACGAGGACGACGGAGATCATCAGGGTTCGCTCGACGTCCGATACCGATGCTCGAATGGTGGTGGTGCGGTCGAGAACGATGGTGGTGTCGATGCCCTGTGGAATCGATGCTTTCAGGAAAGGCAGCTGACTTCGTATGTTCTCGACGGTCTGAATGATGTTCGCGCCGGGCTGGCGGAAGATGATCATCATGACCGCGGGAATGCCGTTTAGAAATCCCGCGGAACGAATATTCGAAACCGAATCCGTGACCTCGGCCACATCCGACAATCGAACGGCGGTGCCGTTGTGGTAGCCGATGATGATTGGTTTATAAGCTTCGGCATTGGAGATTTGATCGTTGGCGATGATATCGGCGGTAGTGGTGCCGTCGAACAATTGCCCCTTGGCAATATCCGCATTTTGAGTGCTCAAAATTGCCTGAACACTGGCAAGGGTTAAACCATAGCTGTTGAGCTGAGTCGGATCCACGTCCACGCGCACGGAGGGCAAGGAACTTCCGCCGACCGAAACTTGTCCCACGCCCTGGATCTGGGAAAGCTTCTGCGACATTACGGTCGAAGCTTCGTCATACAGTTTGCCGGTGTCGTACTTGCTGGAGGTCAAGCCGATGATCATGATCGGAGCGTCGGCGGGATTGACCTTGCGGTAGGTAGGATTGCCTGGGAGATTCGTGGGTAGATAGGAGCGAGCCGCGCTGATCGCAGCCTCCACATCGCGTGCAGCGCCGTCAATGTTGCGGCTCAGATCAAATTGAATCGTGATCGAAGTGGTGCCGAGAGAACTTGCGGAGGTCATTTCCGAGACGCCGGCAATGTGGCCGAACTGACGCTCGAGGGGAGTGGCGACGGAAGACGCCATGATCTGCGCGCTCGCTCCCGGTAGCGAGGCCCCCACCGAAATCGTAGGAAAGTCGACTTGAGGCAGCGGCGAGACGGGCAGTACGGTAAATGCGATTGCCCCGGCGATGGCAATTGCGATGGTCAGCAACGTGGTTGCCACGGGCCGTCGAATGAATAGCTCGGAAGGATTCATGACTGCTCTGCCGGAAGCGGGCCGCCGCTTAAGGTTTCGCCATTCGACGTTTCGCCACTCGAGGTTTCAGGCGAGCGCCAGCGGGAAAATCTTGCTCCCAGATTGTCGAAGAAGATGTAAATCACCGGGGTGGTGTAGAGCGTGAGCGCCTGGCTCAGTATGAGTCCACCTACCATCGCGATACCGAGCGGACGCCGAATTTCCGAGCCAATGCCGGTTCCCAGTGCGAGCGGGAGTCCGCCGAGCAGCGCGGCCATGGTGGTCANNACCATCATGATGCCGTTCTTCTTCACAATGCCGATCAGCAAAATAATGCCAATAATGGCGACCACGCTTAGATCCTGGTGGAAGAGCATCAGAGCCAGAAGGGCGCCCACTCCGGCGGAAGGAAGAGTGGAAAGAATGGTGACCGGGTGAATGAAGCTTTCGTATAGGACGCCAAGCACGATGTAAACCGTAACCAGCGCCGCCAGAATCAAGAGAGCTTCATTCGACAAGGAATTTTTGAACGAAGCCGCGGTACCCTGGAAATCCGCCTGCAGGCTGGCAGGCATGTGCATTTCCTCTTGCACTTTATCGATTGCGGTGATTGCGCTTCCCAAGGCCGCATTGGGAGCCAGGTTAAAGGAAACAGTGACCGATGGGAACTGCCCCTGGTGATTGATGGAGAGCGATTCGCTTGTCCGCTGCATGTGAGCGAATGCGCTTAGCGGAACCGCGTTGCTCATGGTGGAAGTCACGGTACTGTTTGCGGAGGAATTGCTGCTCGATGATGAGAGCGCATTCGCAGGCGGCGCGAGTACGCCCGAAGACGGGGTGTAAGGCACCGAAGAAGTGGTGGCATTCGACCCGGCGGACGCGGAACCCGAAGACGAAAAAGAACTTGAAGCGCCTGGACCTGAAGTGCCCGAAGAGGCATTGGCCTGAATGTATAGATCATTCAGCATGTTTGGATTCTGTTGGAACTGTGGCTGAGCCTCCAGAATTACGTGATATTGGTTGAGCTGCGTGTACATCGTGTTGATCTGGCGCTGCCCAAAAGAGTCGTAGAGCGTGTTGTCGATGGTGGCGGGAGCGATACCGAGCCGCGAAGCGGTAACCCGATCGATGTTCAGGGCAACGGCCAAGCCGCCGGTTTGCTGGTCTGTCGCCACGTCTTCAAGTTCCGGCAGTGCCTGCAGTTTCGCGACAAAGCGATTGGTCCACGTATTCAACTCGTTCTGATCGGGATCTTCCAGCGTGTATTGATATTGCGTACGGCTTACGCGGTCGTCGACGGTAATGTTCTGCACGGGTTGCATGTAGAGCGTGATGCCCTGAACCTTCTGCAAACTGGATTGCAGCCTGCGCACCAGATTCTCGGCGCTGAGATCGCGATCCTTGAGCGGCTTGAGATTGATCGACATGCGCCCACTGTTCAGGGTTGTGTTCGTACCGTCAGCACCGATGAAAGAGGAAAGACTCTCGACCGCCGGATCGGCGAGGATTACTTTGGCAAGTTCCTGCTGTTTCTTCGCCATTTCGGGGAATGAAATGGTTTGCGCCGCCTGCGAAATACCTTGAATTACGCCGGTATCTTGTATGGGAAAAAAGCCCTTGGGGATAATGATGTACAGGAAAACGGTGAGAATCAATGTGCTTAAAGCCACCAGCAGCGTGATGGTTTGATAACGCAGCACGAACTTCAAGGTTCGCCCGTAGAACGCGATCATGCTGACAAAGACGCGCTCCGAAGCTTTGTAAATACGGCCCTGCTGCTCCTTGGGCTGGTGGCGCAGGATGCGGGCGGACATCATGGGAGTGAGCGTCAGCGAAACGACCGCGGAAATTACGATAGTGACCGCCAGAGTGACGGCGAACTCGCGGAAGAGGCGTCCCACCACGTCTCCCATGAAGAGCAATGGAATGAGGACGGCAATCAATGAGACGGTCAAAGAGAGAATGGTGAAGCCAATCTGTTCCGCGCCTTTGAGCGCCGCTTCCATCGGGGCTTCGCCTTCTTCGATGTAACGCGAGATGTTCTCGATCATCACGATGGCNNAGCGCCATCAGCGAGAGATTGTCGAGGCTGTAACCCAGCGCATACATGGCGGCGAAGGTTCCCACCAGGGACAGGGGGACGGCCACGCTGGGGATGATGGTGGCGTAAAGGCTGCGCAGAAACAGAAAGATGACCAGAACGACCAGGCCGATGGTCAGCATCAATTCGAACTCAACGTCGGAAACCGAGGCCTCAATCGCGGTTGTGAGATCGGTCAGCGTAGTGACCTGAATGGAAGCGGGAAGGTTGACTTCCAGCTGCGGCAACAGCTTCTTGATGCTCTTGACCACACTGATCGTATTGGCGCCCGGCTGGCGTTGAATATTCAGGATGACGGCAGGCGTCTGGTTCATCCACGCGGCCTGGGCATTGTTTTCGACGCCATCAATGATCTCCGCGACATCGGTGAGCATCACGGGCGCGCTGTTGCGATAGGCGACGACCACATTGCGGTAATCGGCGCTGCTGATTAACTGATCGTTCGAATCGATCTGGTAATCCTGCCGTGGACCATCGAAGTTTCCCTTGGCTGCGTTGACGCTGGTCTGGGTAAGGGCGGTGCGCAGGTCCTCCATATTCAGTCCGTAGGAGGAGAGCGCGATTGGATTCGCGCGAATCCGAACCGCGGGTTTTTGGCCTCCGCTAATGCTTACCAATCCCACTCCGCTTAATTGAGAGAGCTTGGGAGCCAGCCGCGTATCGACCAGATCTTCCACTTGCGGCAGAGGAAGCGAATTAGAAGTGATCGCAAGAGTGAGTACGGGCGCATCGGCGGGATTGGTCTTGTTATAAACCGGCGGCACCGGCAGATTGGAGGGCAAATAACTCTGGGAGGCGTTGATGGCCGACTGCACTTCTTCTTCGGCAACGTCAATATTCAGGCTTAGATTGAACTGAAGCACGATGACCGATGTTCCGCCGGAACTGGTGGAGGTCATCTGGCTGAGGCCCTGGAGCTGACCGAATTGCCGCTCGAGCGGGGCCGTCACCGTAGTAGCCATCACATCCGGGCTGGCGCCGGGGTAGAACGTGACTACCTGAATCGTGGGGTAATCGACTTCGGGCAGGGCCGAAACCGGCAGCTGTTTATAGGCGACAATCCCGACGAGCATGATCGCCGCCATCAGCAGCGTGGTCGCTACCGGCCGCATGATGAATGGGCGGGACGGACTCACGGGGCCTGACTCTCGTTCGATTCAGCGGGCAATGCCTGCTTGGAGACTACGATCTTTGAATTGTTTTGCAGTTTGTCAAAGCTGCTGTCGGCGATTACGTCGCCGGGATTGATGCCGGTCACGGCGGTGTTGCCGCTGTCGGAAACGCCGGTCTGGACGTTGCGGATTTGGGCGGTGTCATTCTGAACGACATATACGAAAGCCGTTTGGCCGTTATGCTGAATGGCAGACGTTGGAATAAGAGTGACTCCCTGCAGAGTGTTGACCAGCAGCCTGGTGTTCACGAACTGATTGGGAAATAAAGACTCGTTCTTGTTATCGAACAGGGCTCGCATTTTCACGGTGCCGGTGGTGGTATCGATCTGATTGTCGAAGGTCAGCAGCTTGCCGCTCGCGATCTTAGTCTGCTGCGTCCGGTCGAAAGCGTCCACCGTTAATTGCTTCCCATGCTTGGTTTGGGCCTGCACTGCCCCGAGGCTATCTTCCGCGACGGTAAAGATCACCGTGATGGGCTGAAGCTGGGTGATGACTGCCAAAGTGGTACCGCCGCTCGATTGAACAACATTGCCGGGATCAACCAATCGCAGGCCTACGCGGCCGTTGATGGAGGAAGTGATGTGGCAGAAACCGAGTTCCACCTGATCGTATTGCACCGTGCCTTGATCGTTCTTGACCGTGCCTTCGTCTTGCAAAACCAGCTTTTCCTGGTCATCGAGGGTCTGCTTGGGAATACCGTTCTTAGCCCACGCGTCGCGGTAACGCTGCAAATCCATCTTTGCTTCGGCCAGAACGTTCATATCGCGCTCAAGCGCGCCCTGCGCTTCGAGCAATTGCGCTTCATAGGGGCGAGGATCGATATCGATCAAAGGTTGGCCTTTGCGAACAAGCTGTCCTTCTTTGTAATGAACCTGATTGACGAGTCCGGTTACCTGCGCGGTAATTGAATCGGTGTAGACGGGAGTCACCGTCCCAATCGCCTCGAGGTAAACGCCGATATTCCCCTTTTTCGCGGTGACGACTGTGGTTGCGACGGGACCACCCGCGCCGCGACGTCCGGGCGGANNATCACCAGGATGACCAGCAGGATTAACGACCATAGGATGATCCGGCGCCATTTGGAACGCGGCGGCGAAGGTGCGGGAGGCAGTTGATGCTGCGGATCAATGGATGAAGCGGGAGTTTTGTTTTCCATCCGAATTTAACGGCACCTGTTCGATCGAGACTTTATCGCAACATCAAAGCTTGTGGGCCGGCCGCCATCATTTACGCGGCTTGAATAAGAATGCATGATC
>PLUJ01000266.1 GCA_003165455.1 Acidobacteriaceae bacterium
GGAACCCACTTTGTCGCCAACCGGGTGGAATTGAGCCAAGTTGGCTTCATTCATTCTATGGGGCATGAGTGCATCCGCGCAAATTCAGCTTCTGCGAATTTACTGCGGCGATGGGACCCGGTTAGAAGAGGCTTACTTAACTCAGCTTGTCCGCTGAAGCGATGGCGAGGATCGCAGACGCTCGATTTGTAGCAGTCGAAGAAGATCCGCTCGGAGAAGCACCCGCTGCGGCTCCACTGGCTGCCGGGGCACCACTGCTTTGCCCATCCGAATCGGATGTCGGGATAGGAGGTGGCTTAACGCCGTCGACAACGTGATGGCTCAAACAGTAAAGCGCGAGTTCCAATCTATCGGCGACGCCCAACTTGTCGTAAACTTTGCGCAAATAGTTCTTCACTACCTGTTCGGTGGTTCCCACCCGGGCGGCAATTTCCTTATTCTTCATGCCCTGGGTAACGCAGGAAACAATCAGAGTTTCCTTGGGCGTGAGCTGGACCTTGGGGCGCGCTCCAGAAGGGCGGAGATTATGCCCGCGGAAAGCGTCCATTACCCATTGAACGGCTTCATTCTGCAGCCAAGGCTGGCCAGCGGCAACCTTGCGCAGGCATTCGATCAGGATCTCAGGTTCGACTTCCCGGCAAAGAATTCCGTGAGCGCCGCGACGGAAAAGATCGAGAGTAAGCTGCTCGTCCAACGACGGGGTCACAACGACAATTTTGAGTTGTGGTGCCTGGCGAAGCAATTCCGTCACCGCTTCCACTGGATTCGGCGCGATGGCGGATTCAAAAATGAGAATATCGGCGGAGAACTTTGTTACTGCGGATTGCGTTTGCGATAAAGTTTCAGCCTGCCCCACGACGCGAATGTCATCTTCAAGGGCAAAAATCTTGCGCAGCCCCGCACGGAAAATCGCTTGCGTGTCGGCGAGGATCACGCGGATCAGTCCAGCCGAGCTCTCGAACTCGCCACCGTCAGGATTCTCACCGATGTTAATTGTGCTCGCCATTCTTTCCTGGTTTCCTTGAGCCGCCACTTACACCCTTTTGCAATGCTCTCGCGCCCTATGCTCGCTCGAAATGGTATTCGTCGATCACTACGCCTACGCCGCGTCGGCCTTTATCTTCGAAGCTGCGAACTACCCGCCCGTGACAATCAATCTGAACGTTGCAGCGGGAGCCTACGACTTCGGCGGGAAGCAAAATCGTGAAATCCACTACAGAACCTACGGGTACATCGCGATCCATTGCGAACAGCACGCCGTTAGCGGAAATGTTTTCCGTTTCTGCCGTGCATGCGTTACCTTGCGACTTCAACTCCACCGGCAAATGCAACGGGAACCGCGGCGCACTCTGCATTTCCGCATAGTGTTTAATCGCAGTCTGCTGCTGCGATTCCGTGGTCAATTGCTGCTGTGTTCCTTCCCCTGGCACTGTCCCGACAAACCTTCCTCCAGCCGCTTTCGCGAACCAGATGGGAATTTTTTCGCTAATTTTTTGCCAAACTCAAGGGCAGCGTACACCCCGGAATCAGCCTCGCAAAGTTACGGAAGTCATGGAACGGTAGGGCGTAACTGCTTCTGGATGAGAGGATTACAACGAATTCATTGCGGCAGGAAGAAGAGAGGAATAAAACTCTGAGGGAATCGATTTCTTTCGACCATCCGCTTAGAATTTGGTCACTTCTGTGAAGTTGAAATCAACAATTTTCATCGCCGGGACCACCATGTCAAAGGCTTCTTCACCAGTCGAGCGCACCGGCGTGCTCATGGCTTCAACGTTCGACAGCGCATGGATCAGACTCTGGTTGAAACGAAAATTGCGAATTCCTTTTCCTACTCGTCCGTCTTCCAACAGGAACGTTCCATCCCGTGTCATTCCAGTGACGATCTTTTCGTAAGGATCCACATCGCGGACGTACCAGAGCCGCGTGACCAGCACACCGCGCTCGGTGGATGCGATCATCTGCTCAACGCTCTGTGGATTTTGCGGGGCCGCAAAAACAATATTGATCGGCATCTCGCCCATCTCGTTCGGGAGCGGAAATCCATGGCCGGTTGGTTCGATTGGACCAGCATTACCTTTTTGTTCGGAACGCTTCATTCTTTCCGCGGTGGCTCTCGCATAAACAACGCGCCGCACCGCCCCATTCTCCACTAGCGGAATGCGATGACGACGCATGCCTTCGCCATCGAAGGGCGATCCGGTTTGCAAGGGATGAGAAACATCATCCCAGATGGTGATGTTATCGCCGAAAAGTTTGCTGCCGATGCGGCCGGTCAGAAACGAACGTTGATCAAGAATCGCCATGCCGGAAAAGTCCCAGAACATGCTTCCGACAATATCGAGCACGGCCGCCGGCTCGAGAATTACCGTGTACTTCCCTGGGGGCAATTCGGCGGGTCGCGCCGAGTGCAGTGCTTTTTGAGCCGCAACTTGCGCAAGAAGCTGCGGGCTAATATCTGTCACATCCGGCGAGTTCGCTTTTTGCCATCCGGAAGAGTCTCCGGCCAGCATGGTGATTGAGACTTCCGCCAAAGTTTGCGTGTGCCACTTGCTCAATCCACGCGAATTGAAAATCCCTTCCACCGATTCGGAGTTGGAAAATATTCCCGCGGTGGTCAGTTGGTGCTTCTGCGCGACCCTGACAATTGTTTTTACGCCCTCGGCGCGCATTTGAGGAGTGATGGCGGCAGTCTCCGCGAAATGGCGAGACGGAAACTTCGCACCGGGATTTTTCACGTCGACTTCCGGTCGCTCGCGGTCAGCTTCTTGCGAGGTTGGCAGAGACAGTAGATCTGGATCGGGATGCTGCACCTTCGCCAAACTCTCCGAGGATGCAACCACCCGTCGCAGGCTCTCGTCATCGAATTTGTTGGTAAAAGCGCGCGCGGTGCGTCCGCCGAAGACGCTACGCAAAGACACTACATGATTTTCTTCTTCGACGTTTTGATGAATGACATTGTTGGCAAAACGAGTGAGTGCAGATCGCCCCCCGGAGAAAAGGACTTCTATCTCATCCGCCGTGGATAAGTTCTTAATACGATTGAAAATTTCGGCGGCTCGGTCTCTGGTTACCATACGAGAATCTTGCTTCCGCTGGGCCTCGTCAGCCCTGTGATGAACTAGCTCCCTTTATAAGCGCTTCCCACTTTGACCCCGCGAAACCGCGACGGCGCGGCGCCATGCCCCGTTCCCATCACTTGTTGCGGCTGCCCCTTGCCACAATTCGGCGTACCCCACAGCGTCCATTCTTGGCGCGAGCAAATCGCATCCAGCGCATTCCAGAATTCGGTAGTGATGCCGGAGTAGGAGGGATTCTTGACGATGCGGACGCGCTTTCCATTCTTGATCTCCCAGCCGATTTCGCATCCAAACTGAAAGTTGTAGCGTTTGTCGTCGATTGACCACGAACGGTTCGTCTGCATCAGGATGCCACGATCAGTGGAAGCGATCAGTTGCTCTAAACTCAGCGGAGCTTTCCCAGGCAGCAGGCTGATATTCGTCATGCGGATCATCGGCAAACGATTCCAACCCTCGGCGCGTAGGGTTCCGCCCGACCGATCCGCGCCAATCGTGTGCGCCGTCTCGCGTGAACTGAGATACCCAGTAAACAATCCATTGGTGATGATCGGCGTGCATTGCGCCGGAACACCTTCGTCATCGAAAGCAAACGTGCCCAGCCCGGGACCGTGCTCCTGGCGGGCATCCGCGACCACGTTCACCATCTCACTGCCGTACTGTAGCTTGCGCAACTTGTCGAGCGTAAGAAAAGAGGCGCCCGCAAAATTCGCCTCCATGCCCAGCACACGATCGAGTTCGATGGGGTGCCCGATGGATTCGTGGATCTGCAAACCTAGCTGGGAGCTATCCAAAATTAAGTCGAATACACCTTCCGGACATTGATCCGCATTGTGCAGGGCAACCGCTTCTTCAGCGATGCGGCGCGCGTTTTCAACCAATTTCAACTCTTCTACCAGTTCATAGCCTTTGTTCTGCCACTGTCCGCCATAGGAATTCGGATAAGAACGCTTTTGAATTTCATTGCCTACAAAAGCGTGCGCGGCATAGCCCGCCCCCGTGGAATATTTCGTCTGGTGAATTTCACTCCCTTCCGACGAGGCAAACCATTGCTCTTCACGATTGAAGTTAAGATTGGTTTCGGCGAGAGTGACACCGGCGACGGCGCGCAATTCAGCATCGATCTTCAGTAAAAGATCGATATTGTGCTCGATCGAAATCGAGAACGGATCGATGACATAAGGGGTGGTCCAATCGGCGATAACGGATTTTTCAGGCGCGAGGCGGACATTTTCCTGCTTCACTTGCGCGGAGGCCCGGGCGATTTCCACCGCCCTCGCAGCGGTAGCTTCAACTCCACGTCGCGACAGATCTTCAGAAGCGGCGAACCCCCACGCTCCATCAACCAGCGCACGAACGTTCATTCCCTCGGATTCGGCGTCCGAGGCGCTTCCGACTTTGCCGTTCTTCGTGGTAAGAGCGCGGCTGCGCTGACGAATTACGCGCGCATCCGCGAAGCTCGCGCCACGCATCGTGGCAGTGTCCAGAGCCCAACTGGCAATCTCTTTCATCTAGAAATTCAATTTATCATGTGGGCAATGCGAGTGTCAGAAAGACGGAATCATGGGGTGGCATGCGCGAGGTCGAGGGCCTGACGAACCGCCAGCAACTCCTTCAACACGTCGCGCAGTCTTGTTGAGTCCAGAGCATTTGCGCCATCGGATTTGGCGACCTTCGGATTGTCGTGCACTTCAAGGAAGATTCCGTCCACTCCTGCTGCAACTGCGGCCCGAGCCAGCACCGGAATGAATTCAGGCTGGCCGCCACTGACTGCGGGGCCATGATCGTCGGCTTGAGACGATGGAAGTTGAACAGAGTGTGTTGCATCGAAGACTACTGGAGCAAACTTCCGCATAATGGCAAGCGCACGCATATCGACCACCAGGTTGTTGTAGCCGAAGCTGCTGCCGCGTTCGGTGAGGACAACTTGCGCGTTGCCAGCTTCACGGCACTTTTCCACCGCATGCCGCATGTCCCACGGCGAAACGAACTGCCCTTTCTTGATGTTGACTCCTCGTCCGCTCAGCGCCACTGCCACCACTAAATCCGTTTGGCGGCAAAGAAACGCCGGGATCTGCAAGATGTCCGCCACTTCCGCAACGCGGGCGACGTCGCCGACTTCATGAACATCAGTGAGCACCGGAAGCTGAAGTTCATCTTTAATCCTTTTCAGAATGCGCAGACCTTCTCTGATTCCGGGGCCGCGAAAGCTGCGAATCGAAGTACGGTTGGCCTTGTCGTAACTGGCTTTGAAAATAAAAGGCAAAGCCAAAGCCCTGGTCACGCCCTTGATGATCTCCGCCATGCGCATGGCGTGCTCTTCGCTCTCGATGACACACGGACCGGCAATCAGAAAAAGATTGCCTGATCCAATATGAATATCGCCGATCTGGAATTCCGTTTTCAGATTCAGTCTCGAGAAGCTGCTTCTGCGCGAACTTAGCGCCGTCCAACTCTTTCCGGGCGGTGAAACATTTCAACCGTAGCAACTTCTTTTTCGGCTCGGCGTTTTGCTCCATGTTCATAGGCTGCCGCGATGAATGTACTAAATAAGGGATGCGGTTCCAGCGGCTTGGATTTAAACTCGGGATGAAACTGGCAGCCGATAAAATGCGGATGGTCCGCCAGCTCGACCATCTCGACATAAGTGCCGTCGGGGGAAGACCCCGAGATGCGCAGACCCGCCGCTACCATCGGCTCTTCATACTCGCGATTGAATTCGTAGCGATGACGGTGCCGCTCGCTGATTTCGGTCTTTCCGTAAATCTTATGCGCCAGCGTATCGGGTTCAATCTTGCAGGTCCATGCACCTAGTCGCATCGTGCCACCCAGCTCTTCCACTCCGCGCAACTCGCGCAGCTTGTAGATCACGCGATGCGGCGTTGCGGGATCGAACTCACTGGAGTTTGCCTCCGCCAATCCAACCACGTTGCGGGCAAACTCTACGCAAGCCGTTTGCATTCCCAGGCAAATACCGAAGTAAGGAACTTTATTCTCGCGTGCATAACGAATCGCGATGAGCATTCCCTCAATCCCGCGCTTTCCAAAGCCCCCGGGGACGAGCAACCCGTCATAACCTTCGAGTTGCGCTTCGTAACTCTGGTCGCCGGTTTCCAGTCCCTCGGCTTCAATCCAATTCAACTGAAGTTTCAGATTGTGCGCCAGCGCCCCGTGCACCAAAGCTTCCTTCAGCGACTTATAAGAGTCTTCGTACTCGACATACTTGCCGACAATCCCGATGGTGACCGTGTCTTTCGGGTTGTAGACGCGATGCACAATGTCCTCCCACTTGGAAAGATCCCGGTCCTTCGCTTCCATGCGCAAGTATTTCAGGACTAGCGTATCGACGCCTTCATTGGCAAACACGAGCGGCACCTCGTATACCGAAGCCACATCCTTGGCCGTGATCACAGCTTCTTCCTGTACGTTGCAGAAGAGCGCAATCTTCGACTTAAGCTCCTTAGCGAGGAATCGATCCGTACGGCAAAGCAAAATGTCAGGCTGAATTCCGATGCTCAGCAGTTCTTTCACCGAGTGCTGCGTGGGCTTGGTCTTCAGTTCCTGCGCGGCGGCGATTAATGGCACCAGCGTTACGTGAACGAACAGCGTATCCTCGCGCCCAAGTTCCTGGCGCATCTGCCGGATCGCTTCCATGAACGGCAGGGACTCGATGTCGCCGACCGTTCCTCCAATCTCAATGATCGCCACGTCGACATCCTGCGCGACTTTTTTCATCGCCGCTTTGATTTCATTCGTCACGTGCGGAATCACCTGCACCGTCTTGCCCAGATAATCGCCGCGGCGCTCTTTGGCGATGATCTGTTCATAGAGCCGCCCAGTGGTCCAGTTGTTGTCGCGAGAAAGTTTGGCGTGAGTGAAGCGTTCGTAGTGGCCAAGATCGAGATCGGTTTCGGCGCCGTCGTCGGTCACGAAAACTTCGCCGTGCTGAAACGGCGACATCGTCCCCGGATCGACGTTCAGATAAGGATCAAACTTCATCAGGTTGACTTTCAACCCGCGGCTCTCCAGCAGGCAGCCGATGGAAGCCGCCGCCAATCCCTTGCCTAGAGAAGACACAACTCCGCCCGTTACAAAGATGTACTTCGCTGGCATCTCTTCCTCGCTCTAAATTGTGTTTGAAAGATTGTGCAGGTGGGGTGCACGATCAATTATGGCAGAAGATGCCTGTGGAAAGAAACAGAAGAATCAGCGCGCATTGACTATCCCGGCAATGTGGGCGAAAATGATTGCAGTACTTCTCTCGATCCCGATTTTGTCGGGCTTCGAAATTTTCGTCTTCAATCGTGGGCCTGTGGCGCAGCTGGGAGCGCGCTTCCATGGCATGGAAGAGGTCGTCGGTTCGATCCCGACCAGGTCCACCA
>PLUJ01000257.1:0-2008 GCA_003165455.1 Acidobacteriaceae bacterium
CTTTTTATATTGCGTGATATCGCGATTTTTCAACAAACAACAATCATTCACTCGGACCGATGAACTGCGAGGAGCGCATCTCCCTCAGAACTGGGTATCGTTGGCGAGGTCGTAGGGCTCCGAGGGCATACTCGGCTTTCCAGCCCTTGGTTTGCTGCTCCCGAAGTCCATGCCGCTTATGGTCCTAATTCGAATACAGTTCCGTAATTGTAAGCGCCGCCCTGGTATGTTGTGCCATATAAGGTTCCATTGCCGTCTTTTATGACACCGTAAGGATACGCCCCATCTTTTTTGCCTGAGAAGCTATGTAACATCGTTAGGTCCCCGCTGAAATCAATCTTAAAAACCGTTCCGTAGTTGTCAGATCCGCCCTGGTACGTGGTGCCGAAAATGTTTCCTTGCTCATCAGTTATTACACCTGCGTAAGGAAAGGCCCCTAATGAGCCGCCCTTAAAACTATGCAGGACTACATACTCGCCCAGCCTAGTGACTTTGAACACCGTGCCATAGTTGTACTCTCCGCCCTGAGAGGTAGTCCCATAAAGGTTGCCCTCAGCGTCTTGGGATAAACCTCCATAGGGTTCGGAGCCGTCCGCAGCGCCGCTGAAGCTGTATATCACGCTCTCCTGCCCTGTCGCCGCGAGCTTGAACACCGTGCCATATCCGTAGGCGCCGCCGAATGCCGTGGCGCCATAGAGGTTGCCGGACTTATCGCGAACTATCTGGCCGCTAGGCGAATCGCCGTCTGAACCGGTGAAGGTGTGAAGACCGGTTTGAATGCCTTTACGATTTATCTCGAAAACTGTGCCACACCCGGTCAACGTGCAGGAGAAATCCCCGCCAGCGACAGTTATGCCATAGAGGTTGTCGTTGTCCTGAATCACTCCGCCGACTGGAAACGCCCCTGCGGTACAAGGTTTACTTGGACAAAAGCTGTAGACTACGGTTTCGCTTCCCTCAGCATCCAAAGTGAACACGGTACCGAAACCGTTTGCTCCGCCTTGATATGTCGTGCCAAAGAGACTGTCCACCGAGTCGTCGAATGAAATCGAGTCGGGGATGTCTCCATCCGAAAGCCCTGTGAAGCTGTAAAGCACCGTCTCCTGCCGAGTACCACTTACCTTGAAAACTACACCTCGGCCGAACGTTCCACCTAGCGCAACGCCGTATAGATTGCCCTTCGGATCCCGAACCGGGGCACCTTGTGGGTAATCTCCGTCATCCGCAGCGCCGGTGAAGGTGTGAAGGAGAGTAAAGGTCTGCGCGTGGGCTTCCGGACTCTGGGTCGACAGCGCCATTGCAGCAGTCAAAAGACACAAAGAGCGAATAACTAGACGTTTTGAATTGAGTGATTTCATCTGATGGCTCCGTTCTTAGAACGAAGGCTAAGTTCAGCGTCCTGGGGTGGGCCGCTACTTGTGACGAAGGCGCATACTTGCCGCACTTCTGATGACCTAAACAAAAAAACAGTTGTCGGCTCGTGGAATTGTTTCTTTGGAGGGAGGGAGCGCCTCAAACACCTGATTTCTCCTAGGTCAGGAGCCTTTCGGGAATAGCCCGGCTGATGTTTTCCCGATGCCAGTGCCGGGGTTCTTGACTTCTTCTATGCAGACCTAGAAGCTGAGTGCACCCATTGCTGGTCCCTGGCCATCAACGGGCTGCCTGGAGGTAACTGTTTAAATCAGGCGTTAGCGCTCATTGGCCACCCCGGTCTATCGCTCCGGCGTCGTTTCCGGGTTGTTCTTGTTTCAAAGCCGCGACACCTCGCCGCTGTTCTCTCAAACTCGCCCAGCATTGTGCTAAAATATCACTATCCGACACCGAATTAACTACTTGCAAATGCAATCCCTTAGCGACGATTCGCTAAATTCCGGCATTTGCCGGACAGAAAATCGGTGCGTAAAAGTTTAGTACGAGCCGAATAAAACAAGCTAAAAGAAAACCAAGCTAACAGCTAACAGCTAAAAGCCGATTTCATGCCTGACGATCAAAATCCCGAACTCCCCCT
>PLUJ01000257.1:2083-4219 GCA_003165455.1 Acidobacteriaceae bacterium
CGCCGCATTCTCTACACCATGCAGCAGATGGGCCTCCAGCCCAATCGCGCCACGCGCAAGTGCGCCCGCATCGTCGGCGATGTCATGGGCAAATACCATCCCCATGGCAACCTCGCCGTCTACGACGCCCTCGTGCGCCTCGCGCAAACCTGGAGCCTGCGCTATCCGCTCATTTTCGGCCAGGGAAATTTCGGCTCCGTCGATGGCGATCCGCCCGCCGCCGATCGTTACACCGAAGCCAAACTCGCGCAGGTCGCCACCGCGCTGCTCGAAGACCTCGACAAAGAAACCGTCGACTTCCGCCCGAACTACGACGGCAGCGAAGTCGAGCCCGATGTTCTTCCCGCTCGCATTCCCAACTTGCTCGTCAATGGCTCCGATGGAATCGCCGTCGGCATGGCCACAAAAATTCCGCCGCACAACTTAACCGAAATCGTCGACGCCACCATCACCCTCGTCAAAGATCCCACCGCTCAACTCGCCGAGATTCTCAAATCCGTGCAAGGCCCCGATTTTCCCACCGCCGGCATCATCCACGGACGCTCCGGAATCTTCGAAGCCTACCGCACCGGCCGCGGCCGCTTCATGATGCGCGCCAAAGCCGCCATCGAGAATTTTATTAAAGATCGCGAAGCCATCATCGTCACCGAAATCCCCTACCAGGTAAACAAGTCCGTCCTCATCAAGCGCATCGCACAACTCGTCAACGATAAAGAAATCGAAGACATCTCCGACGTTCGCGACGAAAGCGATCGCGACGGCATGCGCATCGTCATCGAACTCAAGCGCGGCGCAGAGCCCCAGATCGTCCTCAACCAGCTCTACAAAAACACTTCCATGCAGGAAGGCTTCTCCATGATCCTGCTGGCGGTGGTCAACCAACAGCCCCGCGAAATGGGCCTCATCCAGGCCATCAAGCACTTCATCAATCATCGCGTCGAAGTCGTCCGCCGCCGCACCGCCTTCCTGTTGCAGAAGGCCAAAGACCGCGAACACATCCTCGAAGGCTATCTCAACGCCCTCGATCATCTCGATAACGTCATCGCGATCATTCGCGCCAGCGCCAACCGCGCCGCCGCCCGCGAAAATTTAGTCGCCTACTTCAGCGGCAAGAAAATCGATATCAACACCACCGGCCGCGCCCCCAAGCTCGATCCTGAAAAGCCTTTCACCGCGCGCCAAGCCGAAGCTATTCTTGAACTGCAACTGCACCGCCTGACCAAGCTTTCCATCGATGAAATTTCAAACGAGTTGAAAGAAGTTCGCACTCGCATCGAAGACTACGAATCCATTCTCGCCTCCGAGAAAAAACTTCGCGGCGTCATCATCAAAGAACTCGAAGAAGTAAAAGAGGCGTACGGAGACGAACGCCGCACCCGCATCGAAGACGAAGCCGCCGAAATCGTCCTCGAAGATCTCATCGCCGATGAGCAGGTCGCCGTCACCTTCAGCCACTCCGGCTACATGAAGCGTACGCCGATTTCCACCTATCGCATGCAGCGCCGCGGTGGTTCGGGACGCACCGGTATGAAGACTCGCGACGAAGATTTCGTCGAGCATCTCTTCATCGCCTCCACTCACGCCTACATCCTTATTTTCACCAACAAAGGCCGCGTCTACTGGCTCAAGGTCTACGAAATTCCCGACGTCAGCGCCGCCGGCAAGGGCAAACACATCGGCAACCTCATCGGACTGCAACCCGGGGAAACCGTCCGCACCATGCTCGCCGTCCGCAAACTCGAGGAAGAAAATAAGTTTATCTTCTTCGCTACTCGCAACGGCCTCGTCAAGAAGTCGGAACTCCGCGAGTTCATGCANNACGGCATCAACGCCATCAACATCGAAGAAGGGGACGAACTTGTCGCCGCCCGCATCACCAACGGCGACCAAATCGTCTTCATCGCCTCTCACGAAGGCATGGCCGTCCGCTTCGACGAAAATCACGTCCGCCCCATGGGCCGCGCCGCCTACGGCGTAAACGGAATCAACCTCGAAGAGCGCGACTACGTAGTAGGAATGACCGTAACCCCAAAGCCCGGCGCAGCTCCTGTCGGCGCGCCAGCACCAAGTGAAGATCATGTGGGGACAGCCGCCTCGCCTGCCCTGAGCGAAGCCGAAGGGGCTGTCCGTCGAGCG
>PLUJ01000135.1:0-26352 GCA_003165455.1 Acidobacteriaceae bacterium
CGCGGCTCAACTGCGAGAGCGCAATCACCGGTACACTCAACTCCTTCGCCAGCGCCTTCAGCCCGCGCGAAATCGCAGACACTTCCTGCGTGCGGTTTTCGTAACGCTTGCTCCCGCCTGACATCAGCTGAAGATAATCCACGATGATCAAATCCAGGTGCCCCTGCGCCTGCTTCAGCCGCCGTGCCTTGGCCCGCATCTCGCTCAGCGAAATACCCGGTGTGTCGTCAATAAAAATCGGAGCGTGCGCCAACTGCTCCATCGCGCGTACAACCTTCCGCGTATCGTCCTGCCACAACGACCCAGTCCTCATCTTGTGCGCATCCACTTTCGCCTGCGAACATAACAAGCGCATCAGCAGCGCTTCGCGCGACATCTCCAGCGAGAACACTCCCACCACTTGCTTGTCTTCCACCGCCGCGTTCTCCGCGATGTTCATGGCAAACGCGGTTTTCCCCATGGATGGCCGTGCCGCAATAATCACCAGATCCGATCGCTGCAATCCGCTGGTCATCTCATCGAGATCGGTGTAATGCGTGGCCAATCCGGTGATCCGCTGGCCTCGCTGCAGAAGCGCGTCCACCGAGCCAAACGACTCGCGCACGATCTCCTGCACGCCCATAAAGCCGCGCCCAATGCGCTTCTCGGAAAGCTGAAAGATCGCGGCCTCGGCATCGCTGAGCACTTCTTCCGCCGCATCGGACTGATCGGAGGCCCGCGCAATCGCCGTATTCGCCGCATGAATCAAACCACGCAACAGAGCCTTATCGCGCACAATCTTGACGTAGTGCTCAATGCTCGGACGATCCGGAACGCCATGCAGCAGGCTCGATACGTAACCCACATCTCCGATCGGCTGAAGATCCTTGTGCCGGTCGAGCTCCTCGATCAGCGTGATCATGTCAATCGGCCGCGACGATTCCGCCAAATCGACCATCCGCGAATAAATCCGCCGGTGCGAATCCAGCGAGAAATCCTCGATCCGCAAATGTTCGGCTGCCTGGTTGTAAGCAAAGTTATCCAGCAGAATCGCGCCCAGAATTGAGCGCTCCGCTTCAACGTTCGCGGGAAGCGTGCTGATGCTGTAATCCGTTGTAGCCATGAAAGCTCCAACCCCTTCCGGCCATTATGCCGCAGGCGAAAGAAAAACGAAATAGATGAACGATTGTGAGTTGTTGGGGAAGTTTGAACGGTGACCCGCCCCGAGACCGCAATCACATTGCCGCATTGCAGGGCGAATGCGCGGCGAAGGCCCTGTGCAGAGCTTGTGGAGATCGCAATTTTTCTGTGGAATGTCCCCGCAAAACTGGTTCACGTTGACGAAGCGCGTTCATTCATTTTCAATGGGAAATCCCATGCTCGCGCAAAGCACGGAGCCCGCGACAAAAAACGCATCCACAAGCTTGCTGCGTCCGTACATGCCGGAGCTCGATAGTTTGCGCGGCATTGCGGTGCTCGGCGTCGTTCTTTATCACGCCTTCGCGTGGCGATATGCGCCCGCAGGCTTCGGTGCATGGGCCAAGGTGTTGATCCTTGCCTCCGCCCCTGGCTGGGTCGGAGTCAACCTGTTCTTCGTGCTCTCAGGGTTTCTGATCACTGGTATCCTGCTGAATTCCAAGCATAAGCCAAATTATTACCGGCGCTTTTACACGCGACGCGCCCTGCGGATTCTTCCGGCTTACTACGCGCTGCTGATCATGCTACTTCTTCTGCGAACCTCTTCGTACGCGTTCGTGGGCCTTAGTTTCATCTACTTATCGAACGTGACCGACCTTCTCGGTGTCCCGTGCGCCTATGGGCCGTTGTGGTCGCTTGCGGTGGAAGAGCACTTTTATATTCTGTGGCCGGCGGTGGTCCGCAGATTTTCTACCCGGCACATCGCCTGGATTCTAGTTGGAATCATCCTCCTCACCCCAATCTTGCGCGGGGCTTCTTTCTCCACAGGATGGGGCAGCGCTGAAATTGCCTGGTACACATGGTTTGTCGCCGACGGGTTGGCCGCAGGAAGCCTGCTCGCCATCTCCTTGCGCGCATTGATGATCCGGCGTCAAGCAAAACATCTATGCTATTGGCTTCTGGCTTCCGCCTCCTTGGCAGCTGTCATCGGACGGCCCTTCGGCATTCTCACTCGAGAACGCTTGCTCGGCGCCGCTTTGCAATTCACCGTGCTGACGATTTTCTTTGCTGGTTTTTTATTGATGTTCTTGCTGCTAGGCAGCAGCTCGTCAAAACGATATGTGAATCTCGCGCCGCTTAGATTCCTGGGGTTCATCAGCAACGGACTTTATCTCGATCACCTTCTCGCATTCCGCGTCTACGACCGGATTTGCTCCTCCTATTGGCCGCGATTGATTCCTTCCGACGGCCACTTCGCACTCATTCTGCTAAGGTTCGGCGTCGCGGGAGGCGCAGCCATTTTGCTTGCATATCTTTCACGCCGCTTCTTCGAAGAGAAATTCTTGCGGCTCAAAAATTCATGGGAACCGAAGCCGTCGGTCGAAACTTCCGAAACGCAACCGGCCCTGGCCCCCGTCGCCTGAAGAACCGAAGCATTGCTTCTTGTCGCTCCTTCACGAGACAAAAAATGCGGCCCGGGCCAGCCACCCAAGCCGCATTGGTTCGCGGAGAGATTCCGTTTTGCGCCACCGCCGCTTAAGCGGAAGAATGTTGCTTCCAACGGCCCACTCGCCCGAAATCAAGGAGCAAATGGTCAGGCCGCAAAACCTGAACACGCAGCGCTCGCTGACGCAAACTTTCTGCATGTCCCCAGCGATTCACCCTCGAGAATTGCCCGCTGCCGTTGGCTTTGCCGCAACACTCTGCAAGTGGAAAGTCTCACGTTCGATGCATTCACTTTGTGACAGCTGGCGCGCAATCGCAATCCCAAACTAAGGCTCGCTTGTGAACAACCTGTGAATGATGTGAGTTGCTTGTGGAAGCACGTGGAAAAATAAGGGCAATCTCGCGAGGGAATGCTGAAATCAGCTGCCGAGCAATTCACTCATGCGCTGTCCGCGGTAATCAAAAATTTGTTCTAAGTCGCGCTGAACCAAAAGCCAATGCGCAATTTGCCCAATCGGTCCAAAAGGCAGCGCATAACGCACCAGGTCGCGAATCGAAGTTCCGCCGCGCTCTTCAACAAACGTATGCGTATGATGCCAAAGCTGGTACGGCCCCGAAATCTGCACATCGACGAAGCGCCGCGGAGGCTCCCACTCGGCAATCTCGGTCTTCCACTTCACCGGCAAGCGATGAATGCGCAACTCGTAGCGAATCACGGTGCCAGCATGCAACGCAGTCTGCAACTGTGTGATCCGGAAGTCCAGCCACGGCGGCGTAATATTCTGTAAATTTCCCGCGCGTGAGAAAAACTCGAACGCCACGTCAATGGTTCGCGGAACCCACTGCTCGCGCTTCAGAATATAAGTTTTCGCCACTTCGCCATCTCATCGGATCCTCGACGATATTTATTCACCCTCAGTGAGCAAGAGGAAAGGCACGGCCGAAACCGTGCCTTTTTGATGACCACGAAAAGCTGGAATGACAAGAGGCTAGGCTAGTCTCTAACCCCATCCATAAACGCCCGTAACTTCCGCGACCTCGACGGATGCCGCAGTTTCCGCAACGCCTTGGCTTCGATCTGACGAATGCGTTCGCGAGTGACGGCAAACGATTGTCCAACTTCTTCCAAAGTGTGCTCGCTGCCATCTTCCAGGCCGAAGCGCATTTTGATTACTTTTTCTTCGCGGGGCGTGAGCGTGCGCAGGACCTGCCCAGTCTGATCCTTGAGATTCACGTTGATCACGGCTTCGGCGGGTGAGACTACCGCGCGATCTTCAATGAAGTCGCCGAGATGCGAATCTTCTTCTTCGCCAATCGGCGTTTCGAGCGAGATCGGCTCCTGCGCGATCTTCAGCACTTTGCGCACCTTCGCCACCGGAATATCCATGCGCTTGGCAATTTCTTCGCTCGTTGGTTCGCGGCCGAGTTCCTGCACCAGTTGCCGTGAAGTCCGGATCAGCTTGTTGATGGTCTCGATCATGTGNNTCAGGCCGATGTTGCCTTCCTGAATTAAGTCAAGAAACTGCAAGCCGCGATTGGTATATTTTTTGGCGATGGAAACCACAAGACGGAGATTGGCCTCGATCAGTTCACGCTTGGCCTGCTCCGCATCCATGTCGCCCTGGATAATCTCGCGCTGCGTGCGCTTGATCTCCTGGAACAACAGTCCGGCTTCTACTTCCAGCTTTTCAATTTCGCTGCGAACCGCACGGGCTTGCCGCTTGTATTCTTTCTTTACGTCTTCGCTGCGCGTGGCATCGGCCTTGCGCTCAAGATTCTGCGCCTGCCGGTCCAGCGACCGCATGCTGTCAACAGTTTTGTTGACGCGATCGATCAGCCGCTTGCGCTCTGCATTGGTGAATCCCAGTTTCCGCACCGCGCGGGAAACTCGGACGATGGCCCGCGCCAGATTGCGACGGGCACGGCGATGGTCCTTGGGCCGCTTTTTCTCCGACACTTCAACATACTTTTCCTGCATCACCCCGGCCTTCTTGTAAAGCTTGGCCATGGCGTCGATCTTGCCGGTGAACTCGTTCAACCGGTTTTGCAGGATCTCGTCCGTAATCTCTTCTTCGTCAAACGTAACCACTTCTTTGATCGAGCGAACGCCTTTTTTCAGATCTTCGCCCATGGCCAACAATTCGTGGATCACGATCGGCGATCGCGAAAGCGCCTTCAGCACCCGCACTTGCCCGCACTCGATGCGCTTGGCGATCTCAACTTCACCCTCGCGCGTGAGCAGCGGCACCGTTCCCATCTCGCGCAAATACATGCGGACGGGATCGTTCGTCTTCTCCATCGCACCCGGAGTCAGGTCGAGCTCAACATCCTCGCCCTCTTCGAGCTCGTCCTTGTCCAGCGCCGAGGACGGCGGCTTCGGCCCTTCCAGCACGTCAATCCCCTGCGTGCCGATCGTGGTCAACAGGTCGTCAAGATCCTCCGGACTGTGCAGGTCGTGAGGTATTATCTCGTTTACTTGGTCGTAGGTTAGGTAGCCTTTTTCCTTACCGGCATCGACCAGCTTTTTTATGTCGTCGAACTTGTCTTCAAGAGCCAAGAGTGTTCCTCAAATTCTTCAATTCGCCCGCAGAGAGCGTGTGATCCTGTTTTTACTGGTGGGAATCTGGGGCCGTGCGGAGTTGTGCGTCTAGCACAAACTTATTGACTCTAGCACATAAGTGCTGACCAGTCTATCACTTGCGCCGCCAAAATTCCCGCCGCCCGCCGCTATGTGTAACTCCGCTAAATACTTAGATGGTTCCTGTAGCTATTTTGTTTCAACCTGTTTTTAGAACGTTGCTCATTACTTTGAATCTGAAAATTGAAGTCTAGCCGGCTTCGGCCAGGCCGGGATCGCGCAATGCTCTGCTGATCCGCTCCACTTCGCGCAGCAGCTCTTTCATGCGCTCCCGGTCATCGCTGACACCGGGTTTTTTCAGCTCGCGCTGAACTTGCTCCTGCTGGCGGCGCAAGTGGATCCGTCGCAAAGCACGGACCGCACTTTCCAGCCGCTCGGCTGTGAGTTCTTCGTCTTCTTCCTTCAACAGAATTGCCGCAAGCATGCGGCGCTCGCCCTCCGAGCACGGTACTTCCATTACGTCGGCAACCTCCGGCGCGGCATTGAGCAGAGCCTCTACCAGCGATTCGGTCGCCAGTCCGCGATGCAGTTCCTCATGGCGGAACGCGTACTGCGCCTGCCGCGCTGGATCGAATTCTTCTTCCGCGCCATCGCGCGCGGAAAAGTGTTCATCCCCCGGCAGCATTTGTCGCGCAGAGGCCAGTGCCCGAATCAGAATGCGTTCCGCATCCGTGGCCTGACCTTCGATTGGAGACTTTACAGAGGCAGCGGTCCGTTGCGAAGCTACATGCCGCAGCTCCTGCCTCAGTACCGCGGAATCGATCCCAAGCTTCTGCGCGATCTCCTGGCCCAGTTCATCGCGCACAATCCGGCTGGGCACCCGTTGAATATGCGGCAGCAGATAGTTCACCGCCTTCTGCTTTCCCTCCGGGCTTCTTATTGGAAAAGTCGCTCGCGCCCGGTCGATCAGATAATCGAAATATTTTTGCGATCCGCGCATCGCCGCTCCGTAAGCGTCTTTCCCTTTACGCCGGATGTATAGGTCGGGATCGAAGCCTTGCTCGAGCGTCAAAACCTTAATCTGGAATTCTTCCTCCACCAAGAGTCCCAATGTACGCTCCGTTGCCTTGGCTCCCGCCGTATCCGGATCGAAATTAACGACCACATTCCTGCTGAACCGCCCAAGCACCTTGGCCTGCATCTCGGTGAATGCCGTGCCGGAACTGGCGATCACATTGTGGTATCCGGCGGCGTAGACGGAGATGCAATCCATCTGGCCCTCGACCAGGATCGCGTAATCCAACTTGCGAATCGCTTCTTTCGCATGGTCGAGATTAAAAAGCACGCGGCCCTTGGAATATATGCCGGTCTCAGGCGAGTTCAAGTACTTCGGGCCAGCTTTTTCGTCGGTCGCCAGCGTGCGTCCGGTGAATGCGATGATCTTTCCCGCATCGTTCGCGATGGGAAACATGACTCGATTGCGAAACTTGGAGTAGATCGCGGAAGCGGGCTTCGGGCTTCGGCTTTCGGACTTCGGCGAATCCTCCTCCATCTGGGGATTTTCTTGCCGAAGCCCAGAGCCTGAAGCCCGAAGGCCGTCTTCCTGTTTCCATGAGAACAGCCCGCTCTCGCGCAGGACATCTTCGCCGAACTCGCCTGCCAGGCGATCGCGCAACAGAAAACCGGAGTCCGTCGCGTAGCCAATGCGAAAGGCCGCAATCGTGGCTTCATCTAACCCCCGGCCCAGCAAATACTCGCGCGCCCGAGCTCCCTCCGGCCTTCGCAAACATTCCTGGAAAAATGACGCTGCGCGCTCCTGTATATCGATTAACTGCCCGCGCAGGCGGGCTTCCAAGGCCTCGCCAGGACTGGAATACACAGCCTTGGGTAGCGGAATCCCCAGCTTCTGCGCCACCAGACGGATCGCTTCCGGAAAGGTGACATTCTCGATCTTCTGCACGAAACTGAAGACGTCCCCGGAAACGCCACAGCCGAAGCAGTGATAAAACTGCCGCGTGGCATGCACCGAAAACGATGGCGTCTTCTCTCCATGGAACGGACACAGCCCCGCATAATTCGAGGCTCCAGCCTTCTTCAGCTTGATATATTCGCCAACGATGCGAACAATATCCGCCTGCTGTTTCACGGTTTCTTTAAAATCTTCAGCGCTGGGCATGGATGGATGATGCAGGTACTTCGTCCCTTGGGATTGTGAACCAAAAGAATGCAGAAGAAACTATAACAGCGGCATTTAGTTGCGGAAAAACTGTGGAAGACCTGACTTTCCGTTTGAGGAGGACGGAAAACAAGGCCGTAACGGCCAGCTTATATCCTTAACTCCACCACCGTAGCGCCGCCTCCGCCTTCGTTCTGCGCGGGCTCGGCCACCGAGTCGACGTGCGGATGCTCCTTCAGCGCCTGGCGGAGGGCTTTGCGGAGGATGCCCATGCCGCTACCGTGGACCACGCGGACCCGCGGCAATCCGGCGAGGAAGGCGCGGTCGACAAATTTTTCCACTTCGCGGGTGGCGTCATCCACGTTGTAGCCGATCACGTTGATCTCCGAAGCCGGGCTGCCGCCTTCGTTTTCACTGTTCAAAGACACGGAAATGCCTCGGGCTCGTGCCGCCTTTACCGGCGAGTCCGCACCCCTGGCGGCGCTGACGATCACTTCCAGGATGTCGTCTCGCGTGATCTTCATCTTCATCGCGCCAATTTGCACTTCAAAATGATTGTCATCGAGCTGGCGGGAAATGGTGGCGGAGCGCCCGGTCGATTTCAACTTGACGGTATCGCCTTGACCGACTTGCTTGACGATTTTCGGCTGCGCATTGGGATCGCCGCGATCGGCGCCGCTAGCGTGCGCTACAACCGTGGAATCAAATTCTTCGCGAAACTCGCGGCGCAATTTGGCAATCTGCCGCTCGGCGCTCTTGGCGACCTTCTGCGCCGCTGCTTTGTCCTGGATTGCGTTCACCGCCTCACGCGCGTGATACTCGAAGTCGCGCAGCACGCTCTCCAGCTTCTTTTCCATCTCGCGAATTTTTGCCTGCTGCTCTCGTTTTCCTTCGGCGGCGAGATAGGTTTTCTCGCGTTCCAACTCACCTTCGCGAGCCTTCAGCCGCAGGCGTTCCCCTTCCATCTCGCGCAATCCTGCATGAAGCCTTTCCAGAAATTCACCGACGTCCCGCGCCTGAGTTCCCAGCCGCGCTCGGGCCCCATCAATGATCGCCGGATTCAATCCCAGCCGCTGCGCGATATTGATCCCCGCCGAAGCTCCCGGTACTCCAATTTTGAGCTCGTAAGTGGGCTGCAATGTGGCTTCGTCGAAGCCCACCGACGCATTAATCACTCCCGGCGTGTTCGCACCGTAAACCTTGAGCGAAGTGTGATGCGTCGAAATAATGGTCATACAGCCGATGCCGCCGAAGTGTCCGGCAATGGCCACGGCCAACGCGGCACCTTCTTCCGGATCGGTGGCCGATCCTAATTCATCGAGCAGCACCAACGACTGCGCGGTCGCCGTGCGTGAGATGAAATCAATGTTGGTGACGTGCGCGGAGAATGTCGAAAGATTTTGTTCGATGGATTGATAATCCCCAATGTCCGCCAGAACGGCATCGAACACGGGCATTTCCGCTCGATCGGCGGGAACCGGGATGCCCGACTGCGCCATCAGCGCCAGCAGGCCGACGGTTTTTAGCGTTACTGTTTTCCCGCCCGTGTTCGGGCCGGTAATCACCAACTGTCGCCTGCGGCCTTCGAGCTCGACGCTTACCGGAACTACTGCCGCGCCTTTCAGCTTGAGGTTGCGCTCCAGCAGTGGGTGCCGAGCGTCCCGTAAAACCATCCGCTCCGGAATTTCTTTAGTAAGCCTTACGGCCACGCAGTTGTAGTCTTCCGCAAAGCGTGCCTTGGCAAACTGCAACTCCAGTGCGCCAAGCACGTCCACGGATGCCAGAATTTCTTCCGCGTTCTCGCCGATGCGGCGCGTCATCTCCAGCAGAATGCGATGAATCTCGGTGAGCTCATCGTCGAGCAGCCGCACCAGTTCGTTGTTCTGTTCGATCGTCTCCAAGGGTTCAACAAACACAGTCTGGCCGCTGGAACTCGCGCCGTGTACCACGCCCTGCACTCGTCGCTTCTGCTCGATCTTTACCGGAATCACAAATCGCTCACCGCGGATGGTGATTAATTCCTCCTGCACGGTCCCGCCCTCGGCGAGTTTTCGCAGATAGCCGCGCAGCGATTCCTGAATCGAGCGCCGCTGCTTCTCGATCTCGCGGCGAATTCGAGACAATGCCGGCGAAGCGCCGTCCTCCAGCGTTCCATCCGGCTGAATCTTGTTGCGGAAGGATCGCAAGAATTCCGTGAAGTCGGGGATGCTCTCCGAAAGCGTCCGGACCCGCTGCCATTCTGTCCTCATGTTGGCCGGAGGATGAAGTGCGATCTCTCGCCATTCGGCCGCGCGGTCGACAACCCGCAGCACGTCGCGGATCTCGACAGTTTCGAGCGCCGCTCCGGCGATACGGGATTCCTGAATGAGTTCCGTCACCTCGAGCAACCCGGCAAAATCGAATCGTCCGCCCGAGCGGCGGAACTCCCGCACTTCCTCGGTCAGTTCCTGCTCTTCGGCAATCCACCAGTGGTCAAGCGACGGGACAAGCGTATTGATTCTCGATTGCCCGAGCGGGGAGGACGCGTATCCGCGCAGCAATTCGCGCAGCGCTTCGAACTCCAGCACGCGTGCGGAACTGTGATTGAGAGTTTCGGCCATCGAAATTAATGTTACAGGAAGCGGCGGGGCGCAGCCGGGAGCGCGGCAGCGGTAGAACACGATGGCTTTCAGGAAGAGAATGAATGGCGTAGTTCCGGGCTTGAGTTGCGAACGGCAGGCACGAAATTTAATTAGGAACTGGAAATTGCGAACTGCATGCGAAACAGCAATTGCGCTAAGATTTCGCCGCCGCCAAAGCCTGCGTGCCTACTTCACTCACGGTTGGCAGGCGAAGCGTGAACAGGGCACCACCGTCGGGGTTATTTTGGCACGTAATCTGTCCGTGATGGTCCTGCACCACGCCATACACGGCGCTAAGCCCGAGCCCGGTACCCTTGCCGACGGGTTTCGTGGTGTAGAAGGGATCGAACACGCGGTGCGGCTCCTTGATGCCCGGACCGCTGTCGGAAAATTGCACGACCACTTCTTCTCCTTGAGCCTGAGCGCTCACCCGCAACAAGCCTCCTCCTGACTCTTGAAGCGCGTCGAACCCATTTTCGGCGATTTGCACGAATGTCTGAAACAACTGATGGCCATCGCCCCATACCTTCGGCAGTCCCGGCTCGAGTAAAGTCTCGATGTGAATCTTCTGATCGTGCCGTTGTAGCTCCATCATGTGTACACTGCGCAGCAAAAGCGCTCCCAAGTCCAGCATCTTTTTCTCGCCGGGACTTTGCTGCGCGAAGCTCAGCAAATTAGAGATAAGCTCTCGCGTTCGCTGGGAGTGGTGCACGATTTTCCGAACTAACGTATCTTGTTCACCGGTCAGACGCTCGTTCGACCACAACTTTTCCGAAAATTCCAGAATCGCCGTCAGTGGATGATCGATCTCGTGCGCCGCTCCGGCCACCAGATGTCCCAGGGAAGCCAATTTTTCTCGCTGCACCAAATGACTTTGCAATCGCTGCTCGTTTTCAAAACTGCGTTGGGAATCCTCCAACAAACGAATCAATGTGCGGTCCTGCAGATATTGCCGCATAAACATAAAGACTCCCAGGATCAGCATCGCTGCCAGAACCGTGCAGAGCCGGAAGTTCTTTGTGGCCGCTGGAGAGCTGTCCCATCGAAACGCCCATAATCCCAGTAGGGGAAGAGAAAGTATGGCTAGCATGGAAAGCTTCACGGAGGCCGCGCCCCAGCGGTCACGAGGCTGCGATGCGGATTGCAGGTTCCAGCCAGGTGCGGATAAAGCGCTGGCCGCCATCCAGCTCACCGCGCCGATCAAAGGAACATCGTAAAGACTGCCGGTGTAATACGCGTCGCGTGTAATGGCATAGTTCACCGCCTGCGAAGCGATCGCGTAGACTGCGCTCGACGCCATCAGGTTCCGGTAGAGCCGCTTCCATCCGTCGGTGGCGCCCGCAGCTACAATTGACATCGCAATAATAAGCACCGCGCTTTGCATCAGATACAGTGCGCCGAAATTATTGTCGTAGAGCGATGCATTTAAGTTCACATACTGGGGCGGAAACACGACAAAAGCGTAAAGAAACACGCACCAGGCGAGCACCAGCAGGAAATCCAGTGTGCCCGTGTGAAATTTGCCATTATTTTCGGTGCGATGCGGACGCAATCCGATTGCCCCGATCATCGGAATCAGATGCAGAAAGAGAACCACATCCATGAACCAGGGATCAGGGACCGCTTTTCGGAGCACGAGTTCGTAGTAGCTCCACGCCAGTACATCCCACGTCCACAGCAGATATCCCGAGCCCATGAGGATCCAGAAACGGCGGCCGGATCCACGCGTCGTCCACGCATTCCGCATCATGGTGATTCCGACGGTGAGCATTAAAAAAAGATAAGTTAGGTCGGAAATCGCTGCCAGGGCGGCACCTTTTGGGGTGGCCAGTGACACAGCCGCGAACGCAACTGTCACTCCCACGGCCAGCGCAAACCAGCGATTCTGTTTGAGCACACTCATCCGTCCCTCATTTTATGGATCGTAGAGGTGATTTATAGGTATCCTTCGGAGTCCGGCAGGTTACTTTTGTCACTTTTGGGGGAACTTCGAGCCACGCACGTCGCTGGCTGTGCGTCCTGTTAAAATGAGGCGGATGGAAGGTGGTTCGCGGTTGCGAAACACCCGAGACCGATCCTGATTATGACGTTTCCCGTTACACGACTCCGTCGGCTCCGCCGAACCGAGCAGCTTCGCAACCTGGTGCGCGAAACCCGGCTCACACCCAGTTCCTTCGTCTACCCGATGTTTGTTTGTCCGGGCGAAGGCGTGCGCAAGGAAGTTCGATCCATGCCAGGTGTCTTCAATCTTTCGGTGGACGAGGCGGTAAAGGAAGCGCGCGAAGTGTATTCACTCGGAGTGCCGGCGGTGATCCTGTTCGGGCTGCCGGATAAAAAGGATGACGTCGCCACCGGGGCGTGGGCCGATCAAGGAATTGTGCAGCAGGCGGCGCGCGCGATGAAGCGGGAAGTTCCCGGCCTTCTTCTGATGGGAGATGTCTGCCTTTGCGAATACATGTCCCACGGACATTGCGGCATCGTACGCCAGTCGCCCGCACCGTTGTCGCTGGGCGCCGCGGCGATGCGCGTTTCCACAGTTGCTTCGGAAGAGGAAAAGAAAAAGACAATCAAGGCAATCGACGCCGCAGCCGCCGAGATTACGGCTCGCTTTGCGCAGCCGCAATTCGAGATCGACAACGATGCCAGCCTCGAGCTTCTGGCCCGCACTTCGGTGTCGCTTACTCGCGCCGGCATCGACATTATTGCCCCGTCCGACATGATGGACGGCCGCGTAGCCGCCATCCGCTGCGCGCTCGACGAAGCGCACTTTGAAAATACTCCAATACTTTCCTACGCCGCGAAGTTTGCCTCCGGCTTCTATGGTCCGTTTCGCGAAGCTGCCGATTCCGCTCCTCAATTCGGAGATCGCCGGTCTTATCAAATGGATGGAGCGAACTTACGCGAGGCCATGCGCGAAATCGAACTGGACGTCGAAGAAGGCGCGGACATGATCATGGTAAAACCTGCCATGCCCTATCTGGATGTGATCGCCGCGGCTCGCGATCGTTTCGACTTGCCCCTGGCTGCTTATCAAGTTTCCGGCGAATACGCCATGATCGAGGCCGCCGCCAGAAATGGCTGGATTGAGCGCGATCGAGTGATGATGGAATCTCTGCTCAGCATCCGCCGTGCGGGCGCAAGCATTATTCTCACCTACCACGCCAAGGATGCCGCTCGTTTGTTGGCATAGTATTCACCTCGCCAATTCCCAAGCGGCATTCCTCATATCGATTCGTGACCTACAACTGATTGGCCGTCGTATTCGCAATGCCTGCCGATCAGAAGTCATTACGCACCTACCACTTTTCTCAAGCGGCTTGCTGATGCTGGTATGCCGGAACGAATGATTCGGCGACAAAGGTTTCGAATGAAGTAGGGGTTGTATTGCGGGCGGATCGAGCCTCGAGAGGCTTCATGTGCCCGGAATTCAATGCGTCCGACATCTCGAGAATGAGTCCCGCGAAATTATCGGACATCCCCATTTGCACCATTGCCTTACGAAGCTGATCGCGGGACCCCTGAATATATTTCAGATCGGGTTTCGCAATCGCTTGGGCAATGATTCGAGTGGCCTCGGTGTAATCCAGATCACGCTGCCCGTGAAGCTCTTGAGTTTGCTTGCCGCGGAACTCGAGGCGCAAGAGCGCATTGGCGGCGGCGACACCGATGTCGCGGGCAGCGATCATGGCAAGCTTCAAATCGGGCCGAAGCGGTCCAATGGCCGAACCCATCATCTTTATTGCTCCGATCTGTGCCAGCGCATTTTCCATAAAATATCCCGCACGCAGAGAAAGAACGTTTACGTTCTGAATGCGATTGAGTTTTTGCTCGAGTTCGTAAAGGCCGACCACGGGCCCGGTTCCAGATTTCTGGTCGGCTCCGATACTGCTCAGAGCCACCACATTTTTAATTCCCGATTTCTCTACGGCCATAGCGATGGCGTCCGTGACTCGACCTTGAAAATCGCGCACGTCAACCCTGGCGGGGTCCGGCGGGATCATGACATAAGCGGACTCGCCATTTTGAAAAGCCTGAACCAGTTCGGCTGCGTCGCTTACATCGGCGAGCACTATATCGGCGCCCTTCGCCGAAAGAGGTTGCAGGTGAGCCGCATTCCGGCCGATGATTCGTACTTTTTTGCCTTGCGCTAAAAGCTGATTGGCTACGACACTACCGGTATTTCCGCTTGCTCCAACGACGACATACATGAGAAACCTCCACTGCATGTATGGATGCCTCACCGCTGGATTTGGTCTCAATCAATGAACGTCGATGGTTCGTAAACCAAGGGTTCCCAAATCAGACGGTTCCTAAACCCTCGAATCTGCGTCCCGCAGGTTACTTGCGTTGCCGGCGGCAGCCTGTTTCACTTGTTCATTGGAGGTGAATTGACCATGGTCGGGAATATGATCCAGGAGGCTTCGCTTCTCTTGTTTGCCGTGGGCGTTCTGGTTTATGGGGTAATTCTCTATAACCGGCTGGTACGGCTGCGTAACGAGAACGACCGCGCATGGGCAAACATTGATGTACTGCTCAAGCAGAGGCATGACGAAATTCCCAACCTCGTCGAAACGGTAAAGGGATACATGCAGCACGAGCAACAAACGCTATTAGCCGTAACCCGGGCGCGAACCGCTTCCATGAATGCAGCGAACATTAGCCAAAAGGCGCAGGCTGACGCGATGATGGCGGGCGCTCTGCGCGCGCTTTTCGCCGTGGCGGAAAATTATCCCCAACTCAAAGCCAATGAAAACTTTCTGAAATTGCAGGCCCGCATCAGCGAATTGGAAGAACGCATTGCCGACCGGCGCGAATTCTTCAACGATGACGTCAACACCTACAACACTCGCATCGGGCAAATCCCGGAGGTCTTTATTGCCAGTTTTATGGATCTCAAGCCCCGGTCCATGTTCAAGGTTTCTGAAGCAGACCGGCGTTTGGTCGAAGTGAATTTTCAGAGCCAAAGCGCCGGCGGCCGAGCGTAACCGTAAGCCCGTTCGAAGCTTCAGGCCGCAGCTTTGAACTCGATTCGGCGGATCGTGTCGATTGTAAGTAAAGCGTCCGTCAGCCGCTGCCGCTCCTTCGCATGCCCGGTTTCAGCGCCGATTTCTACGAGACGCTGCGAGATAACCACGTTTGCCGCTTCGATTTTCTCAGCCAACTTGCCATGGTCGGTCTCTAAAACCGCTGCTCGATAAATGTCTTCCCATATGCTGGGCTTTGCCGCATCTTCTGAAATCATAGCGAAATTCCTCTGTGTAGCCGTTTTTCTTTCTCTAATTGGAACACGATTGCACCGCCGCCGACGGTAAAGAGTGAGTCAAGGAAGGTGATTTTTTGTAGCGCTGAACTTCAACAAAAACGCCGGAGCCCAGCATCCCAGGCTCCGGCGTTTTTCACTTTCCGAGGCGAACTTTCAAGGTGAACTATCCGAGGCGGAGTAGCGTACGTGCCGGTGCAGGGTTGCATTCGCCATAACCGACGATCGAGGCAAGGAAGAAATCATGACGGGGAAAGTGCCCTACACGTATGAAAGCGATCTCAACCAAAACTTTTTGCTCGATCTCCACATTCGGCGCAAGCCATTCCGTCCTTTCCGGCAACTAACCAAAATAGGTAAATCTCGCGATACGAAAAAAGGTGGATTCCATGAACGATTTAATCAAGTCAATCCTCAAAACGGCAGTGTATTTTCTCGATCAGACCAACAGTTTTACCAGCAACGTGAAAGACCGCGTGTCTGATACCTTCGACGAAGCCAGCGATCGCGTCTCCAATTTGCGCGACCGGGCCGGCGATTTTTATGGCGAAGAGGATCACACACTCCGCAACATTTTGACTTTTGCAGCCGGCGTAGGAGTGGGAGTGGGTGTTGCGATGTTATTGGCTCCGGCCAGCGGCGAAGAATTGCGCGGCCAGATCGGTGAAAAAGTTCAGGACATCGGTGACCGCGTCCGCAGCAAGTTTTCCGACGTGCGCAATGCAACCACTGGGACCGAAGGCTGAAGTCGAGAAGCCTGAAGGCTGAAACGGAATTTCCAAAAGGCGGCAAAAAAAATCGGGAGCCATTGCGAAATGCAACGGCTCCCGATTTTCATGTCACGATCGTTCCTGCGATTTTTATTGCGTTAGCAGACCGTAGATGTCCAACTCTGTGGACGTCGGAACAAAAACTTTCCCGTTAGCGATGGTCGGCACAGTGAATTTCAGCGCCTGGCCAGCCGTATCGCGAGTAGAGTTCTGCGAGCTGTCATAGAGTTCCGTAGCCAGATTTGTAGCGTCGTAAGCGTACAGAATCGACGGACCCTGCGGCACCCCTAAGCTGTAGCTATAGTTAGAGTTGTCGATCTCCCAGATAATTCCGTTCGCCGCGCCGTTGGAGGAAAGCGAGGGGGTCGCTCCATGGGTCTTGAAAACTGTCGTCCCCTTCGACGTTACTCCCGACATCAGCGCACTACTCGCATCCCAGCCGTATGCACTGATCACACTGCTATCGCAGTGATAGTAAATCGTGCTGTTGCCGCTCCAATACACGGGCGTCGAGAAAATATTATTGTAGCCGTTGGTGCAGATCTGCGTGGTTTGGATCACATTGTTGCTCGTGGCGTTAAACCCTCCCATATCGAGCGGGTTAACCACGAATACATTGCCATCTTTTCCTCCGCCAATCGTTATCAAGGGATAGGTCGAATTTGCCGGGACCAGGATATTTGATCCGCTGCCCAGGTCGGCGTCCAAGACCGCCAGATTGTAGTTGTCATCTGCAGTGAAGAAACTGGTCACGGTTAGTGCGTTGGGGTCCAAGAACAGGAACGAGTCGTTATATAACATCGTCACAGTTGTGCTTTGATCTCCAAAATCGACTCCACTCATCAAGTATAAATTTCCGGTCGTATCGTCGATCGCCGGAGCTCCGCCGCTGGCCCAGAATCCGCCGCCTTGCCAGTCCGGGGTATCGTTGAATATGTTGATCTGTTGCAAGCTCGTCTTGTCATACGCAAACACCCAGCCGTGATCACAGCTTCCGAATGGTAGATAGATGTAGTTCGTGACTGGATTTAGAGCCAGCCCCATGCGCTGATAGCAGTCGTTTCCGAGGGTTACGATTCCGTTGACGCTGTCTGGGCCCGTCCCGGGAACGCTGCCATTGATTGGGACCGGACCCCCAAATTTTTCGGCGCCGGTAGTTATGTCAAGGGCATGCAGGAAAAATGGAGTAAAGTTCGGGCCCGTGTTCGATGTTTCGACCACCAGATACATCGTATTGGTGGTCGAATCGATCACCGGTGTTGAAAGAATCCCCACATTGGGATTCACGCCTGTGATATCGCCCTTATAGACCGATGGACCCAGATTTACGTGCCAAAAAGTCTGTGCATTCTGGGAAGACGTGGAATCCGCATCGAATGCATACACGCTGTTGTTCTGCGTCTCCACGAAAACCACGTCGTGTGTTCCACCCGCAATGCTGAGCCCTGCCACATACAACGGCTGAGCATAAGCTTGCCCATCGACCGGATACGCCAGTAGCTTTCCAAACTGCGTCGAGTTCACATTTTGCGGCGTCAGCGTCACTTCTTCCTGATACGCGCCATCCCGGGCGTCGTCATTGTGATAGGTGAGCACTGCCGATTGTGCAACATTAATTACGGTGACTCCCGCTGAAACGCTGTAGGCGGAATCCGCCACGCTGGTCGCGCTTACAGTGTGCGGGCCAATCGTCGAGGGGGCGGTGTAAACGCCAGAGGAAGTGATCATCCCGCTCGTCGAGTTGCCGCCGGCAACCCCGTCTACGGACCACGTGACGGCGTCATTCGACAATCCTACAAGCGACGCATTGAAGGTTAACGTCCCAGCGGGAGCGACGGTGGAGGACGGCGGAGAAATTGAGAAGGTAAAAACTGAGACGGTCGAAGTTCCCGAGAGAGTCGAATCGCTGGCAGTCACCGCGTAGGGTCCGGGTAGCGACGGTGCAACGAAAAGACCGCTGGAAGAAATTGTTCCGCCCGTGGCCGACCAGGTAATCGTCGGATTCGATACTCCCGGCATCGTCACCGTGAATTGCTGCTGTTGGTTCCCCATCAACATCGCGGTCGCAGGCGACACCGAAATTGTGGTCACCGTGACCGCGGCATTGGCCGTGACGGAGGTATCCGCGGCGCTCGCGGCGGTGATGGTGTGGCCTCCGGTGGCCGTCGGAGCGGTGTAAAGCCCGGTGGCGCTGATCATTCCTACGGATGAATTTCCACCTGCGATGCCGTCCACCGACCAGTTCACCGACGAATTCGAAAAGCCCTCCACCGGAGCCGTAAACTGCTGCGTGGCGCTGGGCGCAAGGAGTACGGAGGCAGGCGTAATCGCTAGCGCGCCCACCGTGACCGTAGCATTGGCGCTCATTGCCGTGTTGGCCACGCTGGTGGCGGTCACCGTGTAGTTTCCGGTTTGCGATGGCGCGGTGTAGATTCCTGCCGAAGTGATGGTACCGATGGTGGAGTTTCCCCCGGTCACCTTGTTCACCGACCAAGTGACGCTGGTGTTTGAACTGCCCTTGACCGTGGCCGAGAATTGCGTAGTGGAGGCAGGCGCAACGCTGATGGTGGTCTGGTTCAGCGTGATTGTTACGTCGGGAGCAGTCGGTGGAGTGGGCGAAGTAGGCGAAGTGGGGCTGGTAGAGGAATTGTTCGAACCGCAACCAGCTAACACTGCGACTACTGCCACCGCCAGACCGAGGCCAAGAAACCTACACGAGTACTGGAATTTAGACGATGAGGCATTCATAAAGATCGGCTTTCTCGAAGGATTTCTCGAAGGAAAAAGCACGTTATGGATGCCAATTATGAGGCAGCGGTTGTTGGGGCCGCCGGAAGCAGACGTCGCTCAGGGGTTACGAAAAGCTCGGAGAGTACCACTCAAATCGAACAAAGCCTTTTATTTTAAAGAGGATGCGGAAAGGAAAAAGCGGGCACGAATGCCCGCTCTTCGGTAAATAGGAAATTCACATCACCATCGCCAGATGCTCCAGTTCGTATTGCAGCACCGGCAAGGCGCAGCCCGCCATCTCCACGCGCCCGGCGGCGTCCAGAGCGTCTTTTGGCGATACTCCGTAACCGCGGCCCATCAGGAAAACTTGCAACAACTCGGCAGCCTCGTAAGAATCGATCATGCCGCCCTGCAGCAAGTCACTGCGCAACGCGGCAAGCTCCGTTGTCGTGAACCTGTCTTTGTCGTTCTTGTTCCGATCATTGCTGATCAGACCGCCGAGAATCCTGTCGTTCATCATTTCGTTCATCATTTCGTCATCAATCATGGCCGTCATCACCTCCGACTCCGACCTGCCTACCACAATTACCCATTAGACTCATCGGCAGCCAATCAAGTTGCATGCAATTATCCTGCCGCTTCATCCTTCATAAAGAAGGGATCTTTAACTTTTGCAAACCCCTACATCCATCGGAAGTTGCAGACAACCTAACAGACTTCCGCTCATTCGGTAAGGTCTAGGGTGTAGTCTTCGGTCTCAAAGTTGACACGGAGTGTCATTTCGGTCCGGAATGTCGCCGAGACATCACCCCTTTATGAGACTGACAAAAGACAATACAGCCTTATCGAGCAAAGTAGTGTAAAGATTGGTAGAAGTTTTCCTCGGTGAGATCGAGGAGTCAGGCCGAGGCGAGACAAGCGGGGCGAGTCAGGTTGATCGAGTCAGGTTGATCGAGTCAGGCTGGTCGAGTCGTGCTGCCCAAGCAGCAGTCTCAAACTTTTTCGATGGTTGCCTGATCGATCAGCATGATTGGAATGTCATCCCTCACCGCATAGACGCGATGGCATTGCGTGCACTTCAGAGTCTCGGGATTTTGTCGATATTCAAGCGCCTGCTTGCAGGCTGGGCACACCAAGATTTCCAGCAACTCCTTGGCAATCATGAGAGGCATTGTACGACACAACCCGGAGTCTGCATGTCTGCATGAAGAAGAAGCCCAAAAAGTAGGCTTGGCGTTGCCCGTTTTGGAACGCTCTGGATTGCTCGTTGCGCAAGTCTTGGTGGCTGCGAGGCTTGGTTCTTTCGGGTCTTGCGATAGAATCTGAGCCAAGCAAGCTTATGTCTGCAAAAATTCTCGACGGTACCAGTATCGCCAGCGATATTCGACGGGAAGTCGCCTCCGAAGTGAAGGCCATGGCGGCCGCTGGGGTGCGTCCCGGACTGGCGGTTGTCCTGGTGGGCCACAATCCGGCTTCTGAGGTTTATGTGCGCGGCAAGGTCAAAGCCTGCGAAGAAGTCGGTATTTACAGTGAGCAGCACGCTCCTTCCGAAGACATAAGCACGGCCGTTCTGCTTGAATTAATCCATGACCTGAATCGTCGTGACGAGATCGATGGAATCCTCATTCAGTTGCCGCTGCCCCCGCAAGTCGATTCGAAAAAAGTGCTCTTCGCGGTCGATCCTGCAAAAGATGTAGACGGTTTTCACCCTGTCAACGTTGGGTTTCTCTCGACCCAGCGTCCCGGCTTGGTGCCCTGCACACCAGCGGGCGTGATCGAGATCTTGCGGCGGAGTCAGATTGTAATTGCTGGACAAGAAGCGGTGGTGGTGGGCCGCAGCGATATCGTGGGCAAACCTGCGGCCATGCTGTTGATCAATGCCAGCGCCACCGTAACCGTCTGTCATTCCAAGACGCACGATCTATCAGGCGTATGCCGCCGCGCCGATATTTTGATCGCCGCAATCGGACGTGCTGGAATGATCAGACGTGACTTTGTGAAGCCTGGCGCCACCGTGATTGACGTCGGCATGAACCAGGTTACGAGCCCGAACGAGTTCGAAAGGCTTTTTGCGGGCAATGCCAAGCGCGAGCAAACTTTTCGCAGCAAAGGATCGACGCTAGCCGGCGATGTACATCCGGAAGTCGCCGAAGTGGCAGGGGCGCTGACTCCCGTTCCCGGCGGAGTGGGTCCACTCACTATTGCCATGTTGATGTCTAATACGGTAAAAGCCGCCAGAATGCGCCGTGGCGACCGCGTCCGGGAACTTTCGAGCAAATGAAAGACTCTCACTACAGAAGCGCGTCGGTACGAAAAAAATCCAAACAAAGGACGCCAGAAAGTTCTTCGACCTCTGCTTTCTCTGCTCTGTTTTGTGGCTCTGCGGTGAAAGCTTCTCCGGAGGCGCATTGCTGAAAGTCGGCCTCACCGGTGCGATTGCTTCCGGCAAAAGTGTTGTAGGCGAAATGTTTGTGGCATTGGGCGCCCATCTTGTGCAGGCGGATTGCATCGCGCACGAACTCATGTCACCCGGACAGCCTGTCTACACGGAAGTTGTGCGCCATTTCGGTGCTTCGATTCTCAATCCTGATATGACCGTGAATCGCGCCAAGCTCGCTGAAGCGGTGTTCGGTCCCAAGCGTTTTTCCTCCACCGCAAAGCCGTCGCGGGTGGACGAGTTGAACCGGATCGTGCACCCCGAAGTCCTGCGCAAACAGGAGGTATGGATGAACACGGTTGGCCGCGCCGATCCCCAGGCCATCGCGATCGTTGAAGCGGCGCTTATCCTCGAGGCTGGGGCCGCGAAACAATTCGACCGTCTGGTGGTGGTCACCTGCAGCGATGAACAGCGCGTGGCCCGGTTCGCTTCTCGGCAAAAAATTGATATAGAAACTGCCCGCAAAGAGGTTGCGCGCCGCATGGCTGCACAGCTATCGGAGGCAGAGAAGATCGCTGCCTCCGATTATGTCATTGATAACTCCAAATCGCTGGACCAGACTCGGCAACAGGTGGCGCAAGTTTGGCGTGAGTTCCATTTCAATAACTTTGAAAAGCCTTCAGAACCGTATAGCCTGTAAGGTCGCAGATTGATAGAGGTTGATTCGGGCCTCTTCCTACACGATCCACTGTATACGTGGCCGCAATCGGATTTTGTACAATCAAGAGCGTTTTATCTGCAGTGCTGTTTCGTTAACCCGCCTAACCCGTCAGCAAAGGTAGACGATTGGATCTCTCCGGCCTGAGTATCGAGGACATGAAATGCGGGTACTGATCGTCGATGACCACGAAGTCGTCCGCCGCGGCGTTCGTTCCCTCATCCTGAGCGATTCGAAGTACGAAATCTGTGGCGAAGCCGTCGACGGGCAAGACGCGGTCGAAAAGGCTACGCTACTGTCGCCTGACGTCATCGTCATGGATGTCAGCATGCCGCGTCTCAATGGACTGGAAGCCACCCCTCTTATACGAACAGCTCTGCCCGACTGCGAAATTTTGATCCTTAGCCAGCATGACTCCGCGGAGATGATTCGCCAGGCTTCCAAAGCAGGGGCTCGCGGATATGTGGTTAAGTCCTCGATTGCCCGCGACCTGCTTACCGCTTTGGAAAGCGTTTCCCGGCATCAGCCATTTTTCGATGCGGTTTCCCCTCCCGTCAAACTCACTCCCATGGACTCGAAGGAAATCCTGCAGCGGAGCGAAACCTTTGAGCAGGCCCTCCGCGAAAGTGAAGAACTTTATCGTTCCACCTTCGAGCTCACGGCGATTGGAATCGCGCATGTGAACTCCAGCGGACGCTTCTTGCGACTGAACGAAAAGTTTGTACAGATCGCCGGCTACAGCAAAGACGAATTGTTGAGGATGACATTCCATGATCTCACTCATCCCGAGGATCTGGAAGCCGACCTGGCCCATGCGGAAAAGATAAAGTCCGGCGCTCTGGACCACTATTCGACTGACAAGCGCTACATCCGCAAAGATGGATCGGAAGTGTGGATTAAATTGACGGTCTCCGCCGTGCGCGACACAAGCGGAAACCTAAAGCACTTCATTACGGTGATCGAAGATATCAACCGTCGCCGGCAAGGCGAAGAAGCCCTGTTCAAGCTCGCTGCCATCGTCGAATCCTCGGACGATGCCGTTATCTCTAAGGACCTCAACGGAACCATTATGAGCTGGAATACCGGAGCTGCGCGCATTTTCGGATACACAGCTCAGGAGGCGATCGGCCAGCCGATTACCCTCATCATCCCGCCAGAGCTGCAAGGGGAAGAGAAAGAAATCATTTCCCGGCTGCGCAATGGCCAGCGCATCGATCACTTCGAAACTGTTCGCCAGACCAAGACAGGCGGCCGGCTTGCGATTTCTCTTACGGTTTCACCCGTCATCGATGGAAACGGGAAGGTGATCGGCGCATCCAAAATCGCGCGCGACATCACTGAACAGAAAGAACTCCGCGAAAGACTCGAAGCCCGCGTCAAGCAGCGTACCGAAGAGCTGGAAGAAAAGAACAAAGCGTTGATCGAGCAGACGGAAACGGTGCGCGAACTTTCCGGCCGCCTGCTGCGGATTCAGGATGAAGAACGCCGCCGCATCGCCCGCGACCTGCACGACAGCGCGGGCCAGATTCTCGTCGCATTACAGATGAATTTGGCGCCTTTGCGAACCGCTGCGCAATGTGACTCTGAGTTCGAGAAGGGTATTGTGGAGAGCCTGGGCCTGGTCGACCAGTTATCCAAAGAGCTGCGTACCTTATCGTATTTGCTGCACCCGCCGTTGCTGGACGAAGCCGGTCTCAGTTCTGCGTTGCAATGGTACGTGGAAGGTTTCACGCAGCGCAGCACGATCGACGTTAAGCTGGACGTTGCGCCGGAAATTGGCCGGCTTCCGGGCGATATGGAAATGACGATCTTCCGCATCGTGCAGGAATCCCTGACCAACATACACCGCCACTCCGGGAGCGATCAGGCGCGTATTTCCGTGCTGCGCGATGCGGAGGAAATTTGTTTGCAGATTCAGGATAATGGGCGCGGCATGCCCGCTTCGAAGAATGGACGCTCGCCAGCCAGAGCGCGAACTGGAGTGGGTATTCAGGGTATGCGCGAGCGCGTGAAACAACTGGGCGGCCGCTTTGAGATTCACTCCAACGGAAATGGAACCGAGGTTATGGCGGCGTTTCCCTCGGTGGTGGCAGAGATGGACGCCGAATCCTTGTCTTCTAAATAAACTTCCCTTCGCTGCACTCACGGTTGCTTTAAAAACTTGCCTTGCTCGAGTTCTTCGAAAGCCTGACGCAACTGCTGTTGAGTATTCATTACGATTGGCCCGTACCACGCCACAGGCTCTTCCAGCGGCTTTCCGGAGACCAGCAAGAATCGCACGCCATCCTCTCCAGCTTGCACCGTGACTTCATCGCCGCGATCAAAAACCACCAGCGACCGGTTGTCGGCCTCAACCGGGGGCGCTGTATCGAGCCACTTCACCCCTTCGGTTGGCACCGAGAGCGGTCCCGATGCGTTACAGAACTTTCCCGAACCAGCAAAAATGTAAGCAAAAGCGTGCCGAGTGGTTTCAACGGGCAGGGTCTTTCTTTTCCCGGGAGCCACCGATACATCCAAATAAATCGGATCGGCCGCGATGCCATCGACCGGGCCTTTCTTTCCCCAGAAACTTCCGCAGACCACGCGCACGTGAGTTCCGTCGTCATCCTTGATTTCAGGGATATCGAGCGCCTTCACTTCCTGATATCGCGGCGGCGTCATCTTCAGATTTGACGGGAGATTCGCCCACAACTGAAATCCGTGCATACGTCCGGTCGCATCGCCCTTGGGCATTTCCTGATGAATGATTCCGCTGCCGGCCGTCATCCACTGCACGTCGCCGGCGGCGATGGCGCCGTGATTTCCCATACTGTCGCCATGTTCGACGGTTCCCGCCAGCACATACGTGACAGTTTCGATTCCGCGATGAGGATGCCAGGGAAATCCCGCGAGATAATCCTCGGGCACGTCGTTGCGGAAATCATCAAGCAAAAGGAACGGATCGAACTCCTTAGTATTTCCGAACCCGAAAGCGCGGCGGAGATGCACTCCCGCGCCCTCCAGAGTGGGCTTCGATTGAATCAGGTGTTTCACCGGCCGGATCGACATATTCGCTCCAAATGTTTGATGTAGGAGCTAATTGGATGTCGCATCGTGCAGGAGCGATTCTGGCCGATATTTTCAGGAATCCTTCATCCTCTCAGTGCTCATTCTCTAAAGTGCTCAGGCGCTCCTGCCGCCGTTGGCCTTATGCGCTACCGCGGCGGCGATGGCGGGGAGGGCTTGCTTGATTTGGCGAGTGATATTTTTTCGGACCTCGTTCATGTCGACATTTTCGGGCGGGCGTTTGGGCACAGGTGGCGCGGCCTGGGGTGCGTCGCTTCGTGGTTGTGTATGGACTGCTGAAGAACGCGCGTCTTCCTCCACTTCCTCCACTCCTACTTTGGCCAGGCGCACCGCTCGCCCTTTCTCTACGATTTTAACTTTGGCCTCGTCCTGTTCTTTTTCGTTTCCGACGAAGTCGGAATCTTGCCAAATGTAACCTCCCAGAGGAGTTTGGCCGACAGTTTCAGGATCGAGAACGACATTGCGCTCGTAGGGCGAAAAGTTGGTGCGAGGCAGATTGGCGCTGGCGGTTTGCAGGGCGTAGAGCAGGAGGCCGGCGGTTTTGGCATCGATTTGGCCGGTGATGATGAGACGCATGATCTGCATGAGAGAGATCTGGATAGAATTGGCGTCTTCGAGCACGGGCAAGTCGATGGTGACGTTACGGCGACTGGCGCGGGCATTCTTTAGACGATCAGTATTGAGAGCGATGCTCTCTTCGTGATGGCGCTGGTGGAAGTAACAGAGCGTGTGGCGGCGCAGGGCGGGCGAACCGCACTGAGTGCCATTGACTTTGATGTGGTGACAGCGACTGGGGTAGTTTGCCATGGTGATCTCCTACCCCCTCCCCCACGATCTATTGGAATCATGGGATTGGCGGGATTTTGCGATTTGATCTATGCGGTGCAATGAGTTAGAGGGAAAATCTTGGAGGGACATGGGTTAGGGTCTTCAACTTTATCCCCTATGGGTGAGTATTTCGTAGTGCGGAAAGCTGGGCAAGGTTAGGTGGACAGGAGGGGTGTGGAAAAGCGCACGAGTGGACAGTCAAGCAGGAACGCCGTGCTCCAAGGTCTATTATTAGAATTTATTAATGTTATCGGTGCGCTGTATCTGCGATATTAGGCTTTCGACCGACAAGCTGAGGCGAACCACCATGCATGTAGAAAGACTGGAAGGATCGGCGGATCTGCTCACAATGGTGGATCTCGATCGCATGAAGGTTTCTACGACGCTGGATGATTCCCGGCGAGGCAAGCTGGGGCAATTCATGACGCCTTCCAGTGTCGCAAGATTCATGGCGTCACAGTTCGGGAACATACCCAGCGCCGTGAATCTTCTTGATGCTGGGGCTGGCGTTGGAACGCTAACGGCCGCGTTTGTCCATGCGATGTGTCGTCGGAATCGCAAGCCCAGAGAGATCAATGTCACGGCCTTTGAAGTAGAGCCTAGTCTTTCCCAATCTCTTCGGATAACGCTGAATAACTGCAAAGAGGAGTGCAGCAGGTCTGTCGT
>PLUJ01000135.1:26425-26573 GCA_003165455.1 Acidobacteriaceae bacterium
CCCTCCTAAGCTTCGCGACCTTGTCGTGCAGCTGCATACGTGCGATTCATGCTACGCGGAAAGTCAGCCTACGACGGAGTCGCTAAAATGGTGCAGCGCGCTGGCTGGAAGGAGCCTTTCTGGCGAAAGCAGATTCCTCCTGTCTCGC
>PLUJ01000148.1 GCA_003165455.1 Acidobacteriaceae bacterium
CTGTGACATTGTCCGGAGATACGGCGGGCCCTTATGCAGAGCGAAGTATACGCTCGACGGCGAATGCCGCATAAATTGCGGGCGCCCGAATTATCCACGTCCATCCTCAGCTTTTCCACAACCAGGCCTGCCGAAAATGCAACTGACTTTGAGTCTGACGAAGGACTTTTGGTCCGCTGTTGCCGCGTCTCGATAAAATAAGAGATGTAAATCTCCGTCGTTGACAAAAATTTCTGAAAGGCTAAAATACGCTTCGCTCTGCCTTAATATTTCTATATGAACGAACTTCTTGATCCCGTCCTTTTACAAACAGACTTCCCCGATCTTCAACTGCATGCCAGCGGAAAAGTGCGCGACGTATACCAGTTGGATAATGAACGCCTCCTGTTCGTGGCAACGGACCGAATCTCAGCATTTGACTATGTGCTGGCGACAGGAATTCCGCAGAAGGGCCGTGTGTTGACCCAGATTTCGCTGTTCTGGTTCGACTTCCTTGCAGATATCGTGCCGAACCATCTGATCACGGCCGACATGGCGCGGTATCCGCAATCTCTGCAAAAATATGCCGAGCAGTTGCGGGGACGTTCGATGATCGTGCAGCGCGCGGAAATGTTTCCGGTTGAGTGCGTGGTGCGAGGCTATATTTCAGGCTCGGCGTGGAAGGAATACAAAGCTACCGGCAAGGTGTGCGGCATTCAATTACCTTCCGGATTGCGCGAGTCCGAGGCGTTTCCGGAGCCTATTTTCACGCCCTCGACGAAGGCGACCAGCGGTCACGATGAGAACATTTCGTTTGGCCAAATGTGCGAGATCGTGGGAACGGAGACTGCGAGCACGCTGCGCGAACTTACGCTTCGCGTGTACAAGAAGGCGGCAGATTATGCCCGGCAGCGAGGAATCATCATTGCCGATACCAAATTTGAATTTGGCCGCACCGCGCATGGCATTACGCTTGCCGATGAAGTATTGACCCCGGATTCATCCCGCTTCTGGCCTGCCGACAAATACGAGCCAGGCCGGTCGCAGGAGTCCTACGACAAGCAGTATGTTCGCGATTATCTGGAAGAGATTCGCTGGAACAAACAGCCACCTGCGCCAGCATTGCCAGCCGAGGTTGCACAGCGCACCAGCCAGAAATATCTGGATGCGTATCTGCAAATCACCGGACGCAAACTGGATGTTTAAGAGCGCCGCAGGCAGCTGGAAAGCGGTTTCGGCATGACACTGGCGGACTGGTGCATTCTGGCGGTCATTGTTTTGAATGTTCTTTTGGCCGCCATGCATGGCTTTTTCGCCGAAGCTTTGAGCATGGCTGGGTTGGTGGTGGGATACGTGGTAGCAGCCTGGCAATATCAGAGGCTGGCCAACTGGCTGATAAAGATTTTGAACTCCGAGTTATTGGCTCAGGTTCTAGCTTTTCTTGCCATTTTTTTTGTGATTTTGATGGTGTTCAGCCTTGCCGGAAGAGTCGCGCGCAAGTTGATGAAAGAAGTGGGGCTCAGTGGATTCGACCGTTTTCTGGGAGCAATGCTGGGAATAGTAAAGGGCGCGCTGGTAGTGGCGGTGGTCCTGATGGGTTTGACCGCATTTACACCAACGTCGTCATTGTTGGAGAAGTCAGAATTGGCGCCGTATTTTTTGGTTGTCGGTAGGGCGGCGATTTGGGTAGCGCCCTCGGCTTTGCGAGCAAGGTTTTATCAAGGGTTGGATTTTCTGCATCGCGCTCCGAGGAATTTGGTGGCACCCGCTTCCGCCCGCAGATAAAACAGCACGCACCGCAGTGGGCCATTTTTACAGACACTAAACCACGATCCATCTGAGATCGAGCGAAGAAAGAAGAGACTATTGTGAAAGATCAACTGGAAGCCCTCATTTTGCAGATGTACCGCAGCAACATTCTTTATTCGGAAGGAGTGCGCGAGTTCAAGAAGCGCTTCATCCTTACCGTGCTACAGGAGAACAAAGGAAACCAATGCCGTGCTGCCCGCGAATTAGGCATGCACCGCAATACGTTAAGCCGAACGATCGACGAACTTAAAATCGATGTACGGCAACTACGCGACGGCGCCAAACGCCCGCCTCGCAGTGCACGTCCTTTGAGCATGGAAAAGAAAGCCGTCCGCTAACAGGCGCGGCCCAGATCCACGTCCCAGGATAAGAAACCCAGGATAAAAAAACAGGCAGCCATTACGGGCTGCCTGCTTGCTTGAATCGAAAGAGGCTACTGCGAGGCTGGTTTGTGATGCACCGGAGCCTTGGCTGGAGCTGCCGCCTTCAACAGCCTGCCATTGGTCATGGTCATCATGAAAGGGTTGGGGGTGTAGGAATTTGGTTCTCCCTGGAAGTCAAACGACGTGCCTTCCTTTGGGATCAACCGCTCGGGAATCTTGTCCTCAAACATCAACTTGATGTCGGCTTTTTTAGCATCGATATCGTCGGAGCTGCCGGCAATACCGATCTCCTGCGCCGAGGCGCTGATGACCGTGCCGTTCATCTGCACAGGCTTGCCCTTGATAACATTCCAAACAGCATCCTGATCGGGCTGTTTGCCATTCGATAGAACAAACTCCCAGGTAGCGAAGTCCATTTTCTCCGGTGTGGTAGCGGTCACCATATTGTGAGCCTGCTCATCCGGAGTGGGAGCGGGCTTGATGGCGAAATTCGCGGGAGGAGTTGGGTTCGCTTTGGCCTGTGCGAGCACATCGGTCCAGCCGTCATCGCCGCCGTGATACTTGACGTACTGGCTGCGCGCGTATTTCTCGATCTGCTGCTGATATTGAGGGGTAGGAGCAACGATGGAAGCCCGAGCCGCGTACCAGATCGTATTCAAGGGATCGGGTGGAACGTTGGGATCCGCGGGGTTGGGCCCGGCATAGGCGAGAGCGAGCGGGTAAACGACGCTGAAATCCTGAGGATTCGCGTCAGCAGCGGCACGGAGATCGGTGCGAGCGCCAGGATAGTCTTTGTCTGTAAGGTCGGCGATGCCGATGGCGGCGTTGAATATCGCGCTCATCTCACCCTTCATCTTGGCGAAATCGGCGTCGGAGGTGCCTTCGGGCTTGGTAAATTTGGGTAGCGCGTCCAATCCCATCTGGCCATATTTTTTGGCATCCACCAGATCCTGCTTGGCGTTGGCATCGCCCCCTTGCGCTTTCTGACGATCGACATACGACAACAAAGCCATGGCGCGGACGTTATTTGAATCGGCAGCAACCAGCTTGGTGGCTGTGTCGATGGTCTTTGCCTGACTATTGGTCCTCTGATAATCCTGCATCAGGGTTTGCAGGGCGGGAATTTTCATCACGCTGTTGGGATACTGCGTCATAAACGCTTCAAGGCCGCTGATTTGCGCCGCAGGATCTTTTTGCTGGATGGCGCCTACATATGCGTTGTATTCGGCAGGATCTTTAATGACAGGGGCCTGGGCGGCTGGTGTCTGTCCCTGGGTTGTTGGCGCGGGTTGCTGTTGTTGTTGCGCAGGCTGCGCCGCGGTCTGGGCCGCTGCCGAAGCAGCCACCCCGAGCACAACCGTGACCAGAATCTTATTCATCAGTATTAGCTCCTTGCACCTTAGAAATGCACAATTTTCGTTGAAACAGCAGCTTCAATCCTCTGGACCGCTCAGCAAGCCTCGGGCCGCCGTTCAATCTCCGGCTTGCTCCGGTGCGTCACCCGCAACCCTTAAGTCAACCTAGACATCGATTCAACCCGCATCCCGGTCTGCCGGATTATAAGTACCTGTGCATCCGAAGGCAAGCGCCTTCGTGCTGCCCATCGGTATTCTATAAGATGCAGAATCAGTTGGAACCGGACAGTACCGAAGCAAAACACTGTGGGAACTCCGACTCTCTTATGAGGATTCGTGGATATGGACACCGGCAATCAAGGTTTTGATCCCAGGAAGCTTGCAGGACAGGTCGCAGTGGTGACCGGCGGGGGCCGGGGAATCGGTGCGGCGATTGCCCAGTCACTTGCCCAGATGGGCGCATCAGTAGCGTTGCTGGGACGCAGCCACGCAGCGCTCGACTCGACCGCCCGTGCAATCTCAGACGCAGGCGGTCAGGCCATGGCCGTCACTTGCGATGTTACGAGCTTCGAGTCAGTGGAGAGAGCCGCGCAGCGTGTGGAAGCTACGTTGAGGCGCGTGGATATCCTGGTGAACAATGCCGGGATTGGAGGACTCGCCGGGCCGCTGCATGAACTGCTGCCCGAAGGGTGGGATGAGATTTTGAACACCAATCTGCGCGGAGTTTATTACACGATTCTCGTATTCGCTCCCCGGATGATTCGCGGGTCGGGTGGGCACATCATCAACATCTCATCGCTTGCGGGAAAGAACGCTTTACCGAATGGTGCGGCGTATGCGGCCTCCAAGTGGGGATTGAACGGGCTGAGCTATTCGGTAGCCGAGGAGTTGCGACCGCATCAGATTCGCGTCAGCGTGATTTGTCCGGGATCGACGAATACCGAGTTCAGCCCACATGCCGGAAAAGATCCCGCAAAGATGCTGCAACCGGAAGATGTGGCGCACGCGGTGGAAATGCTGGTGACGCAGGCTCCGCAATCGTTTGTGAGCGAGATTCTTTTAAGGCCGACGCAGAAACCGTGAGCTGAAGGACAGTCCGGTTTCGATGAGGTTCACTTCTCAATTTCACTTCTTAAACAGATTCTCAAATGCCTGGCGAGCATCGTTCGGACGCAGAGTGGCGGGCGTGGAAGTTTCCTTCTCTCGCGCCACGCGCAGTTCATACAGAGTGCAGTCGTTGCGCATATCCTTTCGCGGCACTCTTACGGCCACGGGCTTCATGCACTCGAAGCGGCTACCGGGGTCGAAGTAGGCGCATTGTTTGCAGGAGTGCAGCTCGAAACCGCATTTAGGGCAGAGGCCGGTGGGGGGCATGCCCGATAGAACGGTGCCGCACTGCGTGCAACGGGAGACTGCGCGGGTTCCGGGCAAATTGACTGGGCGCGGTCCAAAAGTGTTGTCACGATTTTGCGGCGAGGACGAGGGCCGGGATTCCGAGTCCTTTTCTTTTTCTCTATGCGGTTTCTGGTCACGATCCTGGTATCCGTGTTGACGGTATTTCGCCACTGAACCTCCCTGCGATGGCGTATTGTTGCGCCGCCAGCGCCTTATGGCAAGTATGAACTTGCACTCACCGCTCGCACGCCCGCTTACGGCAACCTCACCTGCTGGAAACCAGGGCTGGCAAAGAGGTACTGGTTACAATGTAAGCATGATCCACGAAATATTCCCGGTCGGACCCATCCAGTGCAACTGTTCGATTATTGGCGATGAGAGCACGCATGAAGCGATGGTCATTGACCCGGGCGACGAGATAGAAACGGTTCTGACGCTGCTTCGAAAGCATAACCTGCAAGTCAAGCAGATCGTTATCACGCATGCGCACATCGATCATGTGGGGGGTGCGATGAAGCTGCGAGCGGCGACGGGCGCGCCGATCCTGCTCAATCAGAATGATTACGCGCTCTTGAAAATGCTGGACGAACAAGCTAAGTGGATTGGCATGGCGCCGCCGGGCGCGGTTGAGATTGACCAGAGTGTGAGCACTGGCGACACCGTAAAGGCGGGCTCCCATGTCGCTACCATTCTGCATACGCCTGGGCATACAGAAGGCAGCATCTGCCTCCACTTCGCGCCGGAAAACCTGCTCCTCGCCGGAGACACGCTTTTCGCCGGATCCATCGGCCGCACCGACCTGCCCGGCGGCAACTCGAACCAAATCCTCCGCTCCCTCCACGACCGCCTGCTAACCCTCCCCGACGAAACCCACGTCATCCCAGGCCACGGCCCCGAAACCACCATAGGCGAAGAACGCGAATCGAACCCTTACCTCCAACCCGGCGTCCGCCTGTAGTTGTCGCCGCCCCATTCGGACCAGCTCATGGATCGGCTGCCCCGGAGCCCGGCCCGAGCTTGTCGAATGGCGCTCGCTTCTCAAGACCCGGGAAACGCAATCGCCCGGGTGGCAGTCTCCTTGACGGGAAAGGAGAGAGCGTATACTCTCCTTTCCCAGATAGGAGAGAGCCTTTGACGGCACCGGTTGAACTCCCGCAGGGCACACTCGAGATGCTCATCCTCAAAGCGGTCTCGCTCGGTTCACTGCATGGCTACGGCATCCTGCTGCGCATCCAGCAGATCTCCGGCGAGCGCCTCGAAATCCTGCAGGGTTCCTTCTACACCGCCATCTATCGTATTGAGCGCCGGGGTTGGATCAAGGGCGAGTGGGGTGAGTCGGAGAACAATCGCCGCGCCCGCTTTTACT
>PLUJ01000265.1 GCA_003165455.1 Acidobacteriaceae bacterium
CCAGATAGCACAGCAACTCCGGCTCGAACTGGCGCAGGCCCGAGCTCAGAGCGTTATCGAGCCACGCAAGATATTCGTCATCACCAATGCCATCGGGCAGATCCACGTCAATCGACGACGGCGGTTTCACCATCGGGTAGTTGTGGTGCTGGTGCAGCGAGATGGTGAACACGTCGCCTGCGTTAGGATTCTTTCGCCGGATTCCTTGTGTCGAAACCGGCGATGTCGAAAGCGGAGAAGTCGAAACCGGCGACCCCGTGGCCGACGGCAGCGGATTCCGAGGTACGCGCTTCCCGGCAAAAATCGCCGCAGTGCCGTTGCCGTGATGAACGTCGCAATCGACGGTCATTGCGGTGCGAATGTTGCCGTCCCGCTGCAGGCTGCGGATGGCAACGGCCACATCATGAATCATGCAGAAGCCTTCGCCATGATCCGGAAAGGCATGATGGAAACCACCGCCGATGTTCACCGCTGCCCCGTCAATCAAAGCGTGCCTCGCTGCCAGCATTGACCCGCCCGCGGCCAGCCAAAACGCCTCCACCAATTCATGCGAAAACGGAACCTCAAGCGCGAGTTCTTCGTGCGCACTCAATGTTCCGGTCGTCAGCTTGTCGACATATTCCGGCGTATGCACGAGAAGAATGTCATCGTCTGTGGCAGGTTGCGGCTCCAGAAAATCAGCGGGGTCGGCGATGCCGCGCTCGATCAGCCGGTCGTGGATGCGCCGATATTTTTCCGCGGGAAAAACATGTTCACCGATCGGCAGGTAGTAAGCGTCGCTATAGATCAGCTTGAAAGGCAGCATGAGCGTTCGCTTCCATGATACTGCTGGGGAGCCGTTATGATTCGTCTCGTCGATACGCGGGGTGGAACGAAGTGGGGCTGATGCTCTTACTCTGCCGCGATTTGCAGTTTTACTTTTTCCGGCTTGCCTGAATCGTTGGCGCGAGCATCGATCTTCTGACCGGCACAATCGCGCCCTTGGCGGGATCGGTGGCGGCATTGGCGCGGGTCAGCACTTCCTGCTGGATGTATTGCACGAACTCCTGAATCTGGCGCTGCATCTCTTCCATGCGCTCGCGCATTTGGAGAATGATGGCCATGCCGCTGATGTTCACGCCCAGGTCTCGCGCCAGCGACAGGATGAATTCAAGCCGCTGCAAATCTTCGTCCGTGTAAAGCCTGGTATTCCCCTCGGTGCGCGACGGCTTCAGCAGCCCCTCCCGCTCATACAGCCGCAAAGTCTGCGGATGGATACCATACATCTCGGCAACGCTCGAGATCATGTACGCGCCCTTGGATTTGCGTTTCGTCATAATTTTTATGAGCCGAAGATATTCACCGATTCTAGAGCAGGCGCGCTCTTCTTGCTAATTCCAGGTGAAGATTCCCGCCAAACCCTGGTCAAAGTCCGGCATCGAACGTATGGAGGTAATAACTAATGGATCATAATGATACTTTGAGCGTGATGGAAAATCTTATCGAAACCTGCAAAGACGGCCAGAAGGGCTATCAGGATGCCGGGTCTCACGCGAAACGTTCGGACTTGAAGACTTATTTCGACGAGCAGAGCCTGGAGCGCGCCCGTTTTGCCGGCGAACTGCAAGAGGAGCGCATTCGGCTGGGCAAATCGGACAAAAAGGATTCCGGGTCGGTATCGGCGTCGCTCCACCGTGCGTGGATTGATACCAAGGTCAGCATGGGGGCAGGCGACACAGCCATTCTCGAGTCTGTGGAAGCCGGTGAGGACAGAGCCAAAGAAGCCTACCAGAAGGCTGTGACTGCGGATCTGCCCGAAAACATCGCGCAGATCGTTCGCCGGCAGGCGGCCAGTGTACAAAAGGCTCACGATCAAGTGAAGAGCTTGCGGGACGCGGCGAAGGCGGCCGCGTAAGCCGAAGTTCGCAAGTAGAAGAATGAAAGAGGACGGAGCTGATCCGTCCTCTTTTATTTTGAGTGAAAGGTTCGCTACGCGGTCGGCTGCGGCTTCTCTTGACGAATTACCGCCCATCCTTCGGGCCTTAGAAGGTGATTTACCGCGTAAGCGACAAATCCCGCCACTATCAGGATCATGCCAAACTGGAACGAACTCATGTTCCACACCTGTTCATGCTCGCTGCGAATGACGGAGAAAGCCAACAGCAGCATGGGTGGAATGCCAATCGCAATGGCTCCGAACAATCCTCCCGGAACGCGGAATGGACGCGGTAGGTCGGGCTCGCGGAAGCGCAAAACCGCCAGTGCGATAAATTCGAGCATCAGGCTGCAGCCGTAAAGAAGAATATCCAGTGTGACCAGGCGCGCAAAGCCCAACCCAAGGCACATGGCCCATCCTGCCGCCAGTGCAAGAATTGCGACCCACGGCGCGCGCGACTTCTTTTGAAGCTTGGCGAAAATTCCCGGCAGCATGCCATCCTGCGCCATCGCCAGCGGCAGGCGCGAATAGCTCATGNNGACTCCGATCCGCAACAGCGGCCCGCCCACCAATCCCGCCACTTCCGCCCACGAACCGGTCTCCCATGCGGTGGACTTCAATCCGGTCATCCACATGGCAGCGAAGGGCAGCACATATGTCACGGCCACAATCGCAACCGCCACCAGCATGGCCCGGGGATAAGTCCGCTGTGGCTTCTCCACTTCCGTCGCAATCGTAGACGCGTTATCCCAACCCATGTAGTTCCACATGCAGA
>PLUJ01000188.1 GCA_003165455.1 Acidobacteriaceae bacterium
ACTGGATTCCCGTGTGGCTGAAAAAGCCTTCGGATTTTCGACCCACCACGAAAATGCCGAACTTCCGTTTGAGCGATCACCAAATCCAGGCGATCTCGGCATATATCTGGCAATCGGGGCTTACCGATCCACTCCCTCAACACAAGCCCGGCAACGCCGCACATGGCAAAGAATTATTTGAAACTCGTGGATGCCTCGCCTGCCACTCGATTGGCGAAGNNGGGCGGCACTTTTGCTGCGAATCTGACTCGCGTTGGTGAAAAAGCGAATTACGATTATCTGGTGCGGTGGATTCACAACGCGCGCCAGCGCACACGGCCTTATTGCCCATACGAAAAAAAGGATATTGGTCCGGAAGATTACGCAAAGAAGGGACTTCCTTACCAGTTCGATCTTGAGCACAGCCAGTGCCCGAACGACGGCCATGAGTTGCAAGTGCAGAACATGACGGTAATGCCAAGTCTGCGGCTGAGTCCCGAGGATGCGGAAGACATCGCGACCTATTTAATGACGCAGAAGAAGCAGGAACCTTCGGCCTACGCGGATGCGGCATTTATGGACGATCCCAACTTGAAGGCCGAGGGCAAGAAGTGGGTACGTCACTTTGGCTGCTCCGGATGCCACGAGATCGCGGGATTTGAGGATGAGGGACGCATCGGCACTGAGCTGACTTATGAGGGCAGCAAACCAATCGAGCGCTTGGACTTCGCATTGTTTACCGAGGCTGCGCAGCGCGGCGGAAGCGATGCAGAGCCGATCAAGGATAAAGAAGATCTTTCTCGTTTGCCCGATGGTCCGGCAAAAGCACCCTGGTACGACCACAAAGGATTTTTCGAGCACAAGTTAGCAGAGCCCAATATTTACGATCAGGGCAAGGTAAAGAGCGAGACTGAGGCGCTCCGGATGCCGAACCTGCACCTCACGAAGGATCAGGTGCTGGACCTAACTACTTTCCTGTTGGGCAGCGAAGAGACTTCCCTGCCCTTGAGTTATCAATACAAGCCGGGCGATACGCGCCATGACATTCAGGAGGGGTGGTGGATCGTTAAGAAGTACAACTGCATGGGCTGCCATCAGTTCATCCCAGGACAACAAACCATCCTGATGGGACTTCCACAGTATCAAGATATTCAGGAGCAATTGCCCCCGAAGCTCTTGACCGAAGGCGCGCGCGTCGATCCGGAGTGGCTGCGGAAGTTTTTGTCGAACCCCGCGTTGAGTGAGACCGATACAAATCGGAACGGTGTCNNCCTACCTAAGAGTTCGTATGCCTACATTCTCGTTCTCCGATAATGAACTGCGAAAGCTTGTGCGATTTTTTCAGGCATTATCGCAGCAACCGCTGCCCTACATCCCAGAGCAGGTTCCGACACTCACCGCGAAGGAAAATGAGATGGCCCGGAGCCTGTTCTCGAGTTCCGCGGCACCTTGCTTGAAGTGTCACGCGACGGGCGATCCAGCACACGATAAAATCGCAACCGCGCCAAACTTCCTGCTGGCGAAAGAACGCTTGAAGCCAGACTGGGTTGAACGCTGGATCACCGACCCGCAGGCCGTAAGCCCCGGGACCTCGATGCCATCGGGGTTATTCAAGCGTCAAGACAATCAGTGGATTTTCGCAGGACCCACGCCGCCTTCTTTCGAAGGCTATGGCGGAGATCATCGAAAACTGTTGACGGATTATATTTTCCAGTTGACGCCAGAAGAACAACGGAAGGTTGCAGCGTCGATGCCGCGGGCGAAAACCGCGAACGTACGGCGATCGACCGACAGCAAGCAAGCCTCATTCCACTCGCAACAAGCGGCCAGTGGGGGTTCGCGATAGAATTGCCGGTTTGAATAAGCAAGCTAGAGATCGAAAAACACTTAACCCTACCAAGGAAGGTCGATGTCATGAATGCGAATACAGATAAAAGAACAATCGCGATACTCATGCTGGCACTGTGCGGTCTAATGCTGCTGGCGGCGTGTAATAAGAAAGAAAACACCGAACAATCAAACAACAACATGGCTCAGCAGGAGTCTGCCCCCGCTCCTGCGGCTACGCCCATCGATCCGGCGACGGTTGCCACGGTCACCGGCACGGTGAAGTTCGATGGAACCGCACCCAAGGCTTCCAAAATCGATATGAGCCAGGATCCAGCCTGCAAAGGAACCAATGAAGCGGAGAACGTTGTCGTGGATAATGGCGATCTGGCGAATGTATTCGTCTACGTCAAAGATGGCTTGGGCAACCGGACATTCGATGTTCCAAAAGATGCCGTGATGCTCGATCAAAGCGGTTGCAAATATCATCCCCATGTTTTGGGTGTAATGGCTGGTCAAACAGTCGATATCAAGAATGACGACATGACGACCCACAACATCCACCCCACTCCGAAAGATAACCGCGAGTGGAACGAATCACAGCCTCCATCGTCGCCTGTGCTTGAAAAGAATTTCGCGCGGGAAGAAATCATGCTGCCGGTAAAGTGCAACCAGCACCCCTGGATGAAGATGTACATCAATGTCGTGAAAACTCCGTTTTTCGCGGTCACTGATAAGAGCGGAAAATATGAGATCAAAGGACTCCCACCCGGAGATTACACAATCGCCTTCGTGCATGAAAAGTTAGGAGAACAGGACCAGACGGTTACCGTGGCTCCGAAAGAAACGAAGACAGTGGATCAGAGCTTCAAGGCGGCGGGCGAATAGTATCGTGGTCAGCCGAAACTTTGGCATTTGTGGTAGCGGTTAATTCCTCTGGTAAAATCGCCTGTCAGGAGCAGCGGGCTCGGCCTAACGGCTTAGCCCGCACCTGGTCCAAATCGGAGGGCGGCAAGTTGTAAGGTTCGCTCTCGGCGTTTGAAGGGGTAACGTTCTGAAAGCCATTCCTGCTAAATACAACCACGCGCATCATGTGTTTGCCATCTTCGTGGCGTGCGCAACACTGCTCGTGATCACAGCTGGAGCATTAGTCACCAGCAATGACGCGGGTTTGTCGGTACCGGACTGGCCAACGTCATTTGGCTCTCTGGTAAAGGTTCCGCACTTTGTAGGAGGCATCCGCTATGAGTGGAGTCACCGTATGGTGGCAGGCACTCTGGTGTCATTAACCCTTACGATCGCCATTTGGACTTTCCTGGTAGAAAGACGCCGCTGGATGCGATGGCTGGCGATTGGCGCATTTTGTACGGTGGTCGTGCAAGCAGTTCTCGGCGGGCTCACAGTTTTGTTGTTCCAGCCGCCAGCGGTCTCGACGGCACATGCCACTGTGGCGCAAACATTCTTCTGCATCGCCGTTGCGATTGCGTTATTCACAGGACGCAAGTGGGTTGAGGAGCAACCGCGCGTGGAGTTTGACACACGGCGGCCAAGTCTATTGACGCTTACGTTGCTATCAATTTTCGTAATGTATGTACAGCTGATTCTGGGGGGGATGTTCCGGCATCACGGAATGAGTTGGTGGCCCCACGTACTGAATGCCGCTATTGTCGCCTTTGTGTTGACTTGGACCGTGATTCGTACGCTCTCCGTGTATTCTCACATCCAGGCGGTCCGGCGTCCTGCGATTCTGATCCTGGCCCTTCTCATCACGCAATTGTGTCTAGGCTTCGCCGCCTTCTTGACGCGGGTCGCATGGGGCAAAGATGCGGCCCAGCCCGAGCTTCCCATGGTCGCCGCTACCGTAGCGCATGTTGCCGTTGGCGCCCTTCTGCTTGCGACTACCGTTGTTCTGGCAATTCAGGTGTGGCGGCATGTGCCAGTGGCATTCGCAGAACCTGCCTTGCAGCCGCAACACGATGCTTCAGCCGCATAAATCTGACTATCACCAGTTCGATAGCGTAAGGCAAATTGATTTTCCACTATTTTCTTGAGCGCCGTCATTTCCGCCCGTTCGGCGGAGTTACATCGTAAACTGATGATGATTGATATCGGGGATCCCTTTGGCAACGAAAGTTTCCACATTTGATGATGCCGTAGCGATAGCAGCGCAACCGGCCACTCCGGCTGTTATTGCCGTCGAGAATTTGGTGCACCGCTACGAAAATCGTACGGCCTTGAATGGCATTTCTTTTGAGGTGCGGCCCGCCGAGTTGTTTGGATTGCTTGGTCCGAATGGAAGCGGCAAGACCACACTCTTTAGAATTCTTTCCACGCTCATGATTCCGTCCTCCGGACGGGCTACGATCTTGGGCTACGATACGGCACAGGAGCCAGCTCGCGTGCGGCGGCAAATTGGCGTGGTGTTTCAGGCTCAGAGCATCGATCTGAAGCTGACGGCGTATGAAAATCTCTGGCATCAGGGACATCTATATGGGCTTCGCGGAGCGGCGCTGAATAAGAGGATTCTGGAAATTCTGTCGCGAGTCGGACTGGCGGATCGGGCCAAGGAATTGGTCGAGACTTTTTCAGGCGGTATGCAGCGCCGCATTGAATTGGGCAAAGGGTTATTGCATCATCCCGGCTTGCTGTTGCTGGATGAACCAACCACCGGTCTCGATCCCGGAGCCCGGCGCGACTTGTGGCAATATCTTGCGATGTTGCGGGATGAAGAGCACGTTTCGGTTTTGGTCACTACACATCTGATGGAAGAAGCGGAACGGTGCGACCGGCTGGCCATCCTGAATGAAGGCAACCTGGTGGCTTTGGGCACGCCTACCGAGTTGAAAAGTGAAATCGGCGGGGATGTGGTGCTGCTCGACGCAGCACATGATGCGGGGCTGCTTGCCGAGCGCATACGGGCGCGATTTCGCGTAGATACAACTGTCCTGGAGAATCAAATAAGGATTGAGCGGGAGGGCGCACATCGCTTTGTTACCGAGGTAGTGGAGGCTTTTCCGGGCGAGATCGAAGCGATGTCGGTGAGCAAGCCGGCGCTGGAAGACGTTTTCATTCGCCGCACGGGTCACAAGTTCTGGAACGAGAAGGACGAAACGGAATTGAATTCGAACGACCGTTCATCGAAACCAAACAAATCACGGAGGTAATGTGCTTTCCATGATGCTGGCTGTTTCTATCGTGCTCGGTATACTGCCGCTGATCGGAGTGGCGTGGACGTTAATGAATGGAATGATCACTACCGTAGACGGGATGTTTATGAGTCTGATTTTGCTGACGTTGTCCGGAGTATTCATGTTGAACGCGTATTGGGAGATGCGAGATATGGGAATGCTGGGTGGAAAGAAAACCGCAGCTGTCGCTTCTAAATCTCCCGCGGTGAAAGCGAGCTAACTTGGTGGCTACACAAACCGCAGTTTTATCCAGACCGATTGCGCCCGCCTCTGCTGGGGTGCTGCTGCCAGCTTTCACGCTATGGTGGCGCGAAATCGTGCGATTTTACAGGCAAAAGTCACGCGTAATCGGCGTATTGGCGTCGCCACTCGTTTTCTGGGTGGTAATCGGGTCAGGCTTCGGAACGTCTTTCCGGTCTGGGGGTGGCCAGGGACAGGGGAACTACCTGGATTATTTTTATCCCGGCGCACTGATCATGATCGTTCTCTTCACCTCGATTTTTACGATGATGTCGGTAATCGAAGACCGCAAGGAAGGATTTCTGCTCTCAGTTCTGGTGGCGCCGGTGCCGCGCTCGGCGATCGTGCTGGGGAAAGTCTTGGGAGGAACCACGCTTTCGGCGATTCAGGGAATGATCTTTCTTGTATTCGCTCCGTTTGCCGGCATCCATCTGAATTTGCCGCAGGTACTGTTGGTTGGCGTCGTGGTATTCCTGGTTTCATTCGCTCTGACCGCGCTCGGCTTCGCCATTGCATGGCCCATGGATTCCACGCAAGCCTTTCACGGCATTATCAATCTTTTCCTGATTCCGCTGTGGCTCCTATCCGGTGCGATGTTTCCGATCAGCCGTGCTTCCGGCTGGATCCGCGTGCTGATGTACGCCAATCCACTCACCTACGGAGTGGAAGCGCTACGCTCTCTGCTTTACCCGGGGATGGAAACTCCATTTCCCTTGCCTTCCGCGATTGCGACACTGCTCCTGTTTTCGTTGGTAATGTTTGGACTGGCATTTCTAATGGCAAACCGGCGCACCACGAGGCCTGCGGCTTGATTCCTGAACAATACGCATACTTCCCTGCCTTGATTGCGACTTTGAATGGAGCCAGCGCGGTTCTGCTGTTTATTGGCCGTAGCCTGATTATGCGCGGCAAAGTTGCCGCCCATCGAGCTTGCATGATCGCCGCAGTTGCTTCCTCGGCGATTTTCCTGGGCTGCTACCTGTATTTTCATGCCAAGGTGGGAGACATCCGTTTTCTTGGAAGCCACTTCTGGCACGTCATTTACCTAATTGTCCTGATTCCTCACGTGACGCTCGCCATTGTGATCGTTCCGATGGTCATCATCACGCTGAGCCGCGGACTGCGCGCTCAGTATGACA
>PLUJ01000234.1 GCA_003165455.1 Acidobacteriaceae bacterium
CGCAGCTGATCGGCGTGACGTGACAGCACCGAATAAACAGGCTCTGGCGCAGCCAGATTGACTTGGGCTTCCAGGCCGGTGCCGATCAGTTTGTTGTTGCGAGCCTCTTCAAGTGCCTTTAGAACCTCGTCGCGCACAGAACGCAAAGTCGTCCAATCTTCGGCAGTCTTTTCTTCGGCAACTGCATTCCTCGCATCCCCCAGAATCTCCGCCTCGGAAGGAAACAACGCCAGGTGCACGCTTTCTGCGCGCCCTGCGGCCTTTGGCAGATAATCCCAAACCTCTTCACAGGTAAAACTCATAATCGGCGCCAGCAACCGTACCAAAGCTTCGCCGATGCGCCAGATCGCAGTCTGCGCGCTCCGCCGGCCTTGCGATTTTGGCGCAGAGATGTACAGCCTGTCCTTGAGCACATCGAAATAAAATGCGCTCAGATCCACGATGCAGAAATGATTCAGCCGGTGATAGATCCTGTGAAACGCGAATTCTTCATAGGAGTTGCGCACATCGGCTGCGAACGCCAGCGTCTGGCGCAGCATGTACTGGTCGAGCGCCTCCATATTCTCGAAATGCACTACGTCGGCCTGAGGATCGAAATCCCCAAGATTGCCCAGAATGTACCGGAAAGTATTGCGGATCTTTCGATAATTCTCTGCAATGCGGAGCATCAACTGCTCAGATCCAACCACGTCCTCGCGAAAATCGACGGACGCAACCCAGAGTCGTACGACTTCAGCCCCAAGACGGCTGGAAATATCTACCGGATCCACGTCGTTCCCACGGGACTTCGACATGGCCTGACCTTTTTCGTCAAGCGTCCATCCCGGCGTAACCACTTCTTTATACGGAGGAGTGCCATGCGTCCCCATCGCGCAAAGCAGCGACGACTGGAACCATCCCCGGTACTGGTCTCCGCCTTCAAGATAAAGATCGGAGGGCCACGGATATGAGGGCTCGTCGGCAATCAGCGCGAGATAACTTGCACCGGACTCGAGCCACACATCGAAAATATCGGTCTCCTTCTCGAACTTCTGGCCTCCGCAGTGCGGACACTTCATCTCCGCCGGAACAATCGTGTCCGGCTCGTCCGTAAACCAGGCGTCGGCGCCAGACTGAGCGAACAACTCAACTACTTTTTGATTGACCGCGCGATCGTTCAGAGGTTTGCCGCAACTCTCGCAAAGAAAAACGGCAATGGGAACCCCCCATACGCGCTGTCTCGAAATGCACCAATCCGGCCGAGTCGCGATCATGTTCGATAAACGTTCCTCGCCCCACGCCGGATCCCATTTCACCTGCTTGATCTCTTCAAGCGTTCGCTGACGCAGTGTGTCCTCTTTCGACTTTCCGCCAGGCATTGGCGTTTCCATCGAAATAAACCATTGCTCGGTTGCACGAAAGATCACGGGATTATGGCAGCGCCAACAGTGCGGATAAGAATGCTCGGTCTTTTCCGTGTGCAACAGGGCGCCGCGGGTTCTCAGCAATTCAATGATTGGCTGGTTGGCTTCCCACACACGTTTGCCGTTATATTCCGGCAGACCATTGCGCAGGATACCTTTTTCATCGACGTTGCTGGTCGCGTCCAGGCCATACTTCATGCCCGTAATAAAATCCTCAGCGCCATGCGATGGTGCCGTGTGCACCACGCCCGTGCCGGTGTCCATAGTGACGTATTCCGCCAGCACACCCAGAATATTGCGATCCAGAAAAGGGTGTTGAAAGTTCAATTTTTCCAGCTTGCGTCCGGGAAAAAACGTGAGCTCGCGCGGGTTGGCAAGATTGCATTTTTCCGCCACGTCTTTCGCCAGCTTCGACGCCACGATGTACACTTCGGTGCCGGACTCCAAGGCCACGTACTCTTCATCCGGATGAAACGCCACGGCCATGGAAGCAGGCAGAGTCCAAGGAGTCGTAGTCCAGATAATGGTAGAAACTGTTTTTCCCGCCAGAGCCGGGTCGATCTTCGCTGGATCGTCGAGCAGTCGATACTTCACATAAACGGTTGGGCTGGTGTGATTCTCGTACTCGACTTCCGCCTCAGCCAGTGCAGTCTCATCGTGCATGCACCAATACACCGCGCGCAGTCCCTTGTAGACGAACCCATTTTCGTAGAATGAAAAAAAAGTCGAGAGTACAATGGACTCATACTGCGGATTCATGGTGGCGTACGGTCGATCAAACCGTCCGAAAACGCCAATGCGCTTGAACTGTTGCCGCTGCAAGTCGAGAAACTTTTGCGCATACTTGCGGCACTCCGCCCGCACATCCAGAGGCCGCATCTGCAACTTCTTACCGCCCAGTTCTTTATCGACCTTGATCTCAATCGGAAGGCCGTGACAGTCCCATCCAGGAACATAAGGCGCGTCGAAACCCGCCATGGTCTTCGATTTGGTGATGAAGTCCTTTAGGCACTTATTCATCGCCGTGCCCATGTGGATCGGTCCGCTGGTGTAAGGGGGACCATCGTGCAAAATGTACGTGGGCGAGCCCTTGCGAGCTTCCCGGATGCGCTCGTAAATACGGGTCTGCTCCCAGCGGTCGAGCATTTTAGGCTCATTCTGGGGCAGGTTGGCCTTCATCGGGAAGGCTGTTTTAGGTAGATTGATGGTCGCTTTCAGTTCGAGCGGCACTCGGTTGGCTTCTCCAATTGAATGAATCCCTCATTATAGGGAGCCGCGTTCGGCACGTCCATTCACCAGGCTCGTGCGGCACATCTCTATCCATGCGGCCCTAAACTTGCAACTCCGGAAGAAATTCCTAAATTACTGAGATCTGGCGGGACGCCAAAGGTTTCCGCACGTTGCAAACCGTGCACGCGGTCGAAATACACTTCGTAAAGCGTGAAAAGAAGAGGTACAATTTCAACACAGGCACCATTTCCAGAGTTCGAGTTCCCGTCAGAAGGACAGTTAAGAAATCGGCTTTTCAGATTTGAGAATCGAACAAGCAACTCGTTGGAAAGACTGGTCATCTGTGTAAGTCAGGGCTTGGCGGAGTATCCTTAGTATCCATCCAGGGCCGGGTAAGCCAAATTGGGGAGCATGCCAACTTCAGAAATCAATTCAGTCCAAGAGAACCCGAAGACCGGCACCGAGCCGGAACTGCATCTTCTGCTGGCTCCCGATACTTTTGAGCCCTTGTGGAAGTCACTGTCTCACGGTTTGGACGACTTCTTTTTCCCCAAGAAGCTTCCGCCCCTAAAACTGGAATCCAAGCCTGCCCCGGTCAAGGACATCTGGGGATTCTACAACTACAAGAAAAACGGCATTTTAGGCTCCACAGCCGCGCATCTGATCGTCCTGGGACTCATCATCGGCGGAACCCTTATTACGTGGCGTCGCGTAGTGCCTGCAGCGAAGCCCCAGAGCACAACAGCATTAGTCGATCCTGGCGATTTTATCCCGCTGAAGCCCGCGAAAACGCAGGCTGGCGGTGGCGGCGGCGGCGGCGATCGCGACGTGCTGAAGGCTTCACAAGGCCACTTGCCAAAATTTTCGATGAAAGCTCAGATCACTCCCCCTGCGGCCGTGATCCGAAACTTCAACCCTAAGCTGGCGGTTGAACCTACCGTCATGGTCCCGCCCGAAATTAAGATCGCGCAGAATAACATGCCCAACTTGGGCGACCCGAAATCCACCGCCGTCATCCCTTCGAATGGGACGGGGTCCGGCAGCGGAATCGGCGAAGGCAGTGGCGGCGGCGTTGGACCCGGAAACGGGCGCGGGGTTGGTCCCGGAGAAGGCATGGGCATGGGTGGTGGCGTGTTCCGTCCCGGGCGGGGCGTGACTCCCCCGCGGCCAATCTATTCTCCCGATCCTGAGTTCTCCGAAGAAGCTCGCAAAGCGAAGTATCAGGGTACTTGCACTCTCATGATCGTCGTCGATACCGATGGAAAGCCCATTAATCTTCGCGTGGTCAACTCCCTCGGGATGGGATTAGACGAAAAGGCTCTGGAAACCGTCCGCACCTGGCGCTTTGAGCCCGGGCAAAAAGATGGCCATCCAGTGAAAGTCGAAATGGCGGTCGAAGTGGATTTCCACCTGTACTGAGTTTCTCGGCTCTCCTGCGGTCCTAATCTTTCCTGATAACTGCCAGATGCACACGTTGGTGCGTCTGAAATCCCAGTCTTCGGTACAAATCAATCGCGCGTAGATTGTCTTCTCTTACGTGAAGAAATGGCGTTTCCCCGCGCTCAAGTATTCCCTGCATCACCCGATTCATCAGGACGGCCGCATAGCCGTGGCCCGTATGTTCCGGGTGAGTGCAAACCGCGCTGACCTCGGTAAAGCCTGGAACTTTTAGCCGTTCTCCAGCCATCGAAACCAGCCTTCCATTGCGGCGGATTCCGAAGTAGCTTCCTAATTCGTGGGTGCGGGTATTGAAAGGCCCCGGCTTGGTCAGCGCGGTCAATGCAATCATTTCCCCCGACTCGGTGACTCCAAGCTCCAGGATTGTGTCTTCTTCGTCCTGGGACTGCCTGGCTAAACTCGCCAGTTCGGTGAGCTCCGCATTCTTCCATGCCATTTGCAGCAAAGGCATTCCCGCCACCAGGCTCCATCCGCGCTGTTTGCTGTATGGCTCATCCAGGAAAAGTGCTGTCGTTCCTTGCGACGGAAGCAACACCGCTAAAGACTCATATGCGTCCGGGGAGGGCTGCCGCAAGCCTGCCAGGGAAGTCACCTCAGGAATAAATCTGCGCGCGGACTTAGACGACTCTGCAAACTGAGCGTGACGTGTGCCCAATGCCTGCCAGATCACATTCTCGAGCGTATGCATTTGTCGACCTTCTATGTTTCGATTGCGCCGCTAGGTCTGTGGACACAATAAGGCTTCCGCCCGAATCGGCCAATCTGAATCTTGCTGTCAAACAGAGGTTATTCCTTGAGGTCTACGTGCAGAACATCTTCGATGGGCTGCCCGAGAAATTGGCGGCCAAAGCGCTGAAATTTCTCGACCGAATCTGTTGCGAAGAATTTTAATCGCGAAGAGGACCGCTTTTGCCGATCAGGCGACAACGTCGGCGCAAGTGTCTGTAAGCGGCCAGACACGACTCGAGCCGTCGACTCAGCCGAGTCCACGATGGCGACATGATCCGGCGCAACTCGTTGCAGTAGAGGCTTCAGAAGCGGGTAATGCGTGCAGCCAAGCACCAGCACGTCGGCGTCAGCAAACCCATTCGCAAACGCTTCTGCCAGATAAATCCGCGCCACCTGCTCCGTTACCGGATGCTCGATCCATCCTTCTTCCACCAGGGGCACGAGCAAAGGACACGCTTTCTCCCATGCCCGCAATCCACGATTTTCCAACGCTTTCTTATACGCGTGGCTGCTGACCGTCGCCTCCGTACCAATCACCACCACCTTCTTGTTCCTACTGGCCGCCGCCGCCGCCTCAGCACCCGGTTCTACAACGCCCACTACTGGGACATGAGCTGCCGCGGTAATCTGATCAAGGGCCAGGGCCGTTGCCGTATTGCAGGCAATTATCAGCATTCCAGCGCCATGTGCCTCAAGAAAGTGTGCGGCCTCTACCGCATATCGCGCCACTGTTTCAACGGATTTTGATCCATAGGGAAGCCGGGCCGTATCGCCAAAGTACAGGTAATCGGCATCAGGAATTAGTTCAAGTAAAGCTTTAAGAACGGTCAGGCCGCCAAAGCCCGAATCGAATACGCCAATGATAGGGCGAGAAGAACTCGTGCTCATGCGATGTCCCGGAGCTTGTCTCTCATTCAATTTCCCGAGTCACTCGATGGCCCGAGGTAACCGGTGCGCCCTCCCCATTCTGAATACCACAGCAGTCGCCCGTGGGTATTGGCGCACCATGCGGACATGTTCGAGGATGCCCCAGAAAGGTGCAAATTTTGTCGGTGGCTTCCGGAGAAAGAATATGTTCAAATTTGCAGGCCTGCTCCTCGATCTCCGACTCGCTGTCCATCGCCAAACTGTCGGTGAATAGGCGCTCGGCCAACCGATGTCGCCGGATGATGCTGCCAGCCCGAACTCGCCCTCGCGCGGTAAGTTCCACAATGAGCGAGCCGTCACCCACCGAAGCTGAGACCGGTTTCAGCGCATCATGGCAGGGATTTACAAACGGCTTATGTCCATGTTCCAGAGGTGGATGAGGCGTGGACGCTACCAGTCCCATCTGAATCATCTTCTCGATAGCCAAGCTTACCGGTAGAGCTCCATGAACCTCCATCCGCTCAACCTCGGCAATCTCCCCATGCTCTGACAGCACCCATAACTCTTCCAAGACCTCGTCGAATTGCTCCTCATCCGCCATGGCGAACACTTCTTGCGATTCGATTTTGCCATGATGGAATTCAATCCTCCGGTCGGCCAGACGCGCCACTACCGGGTCGTGTGTCACCATCACAATCGTGCGTCCCTGCTGATGAAACTCTCGCAACAAGCGCAATACCAATTCTTCGTTCAGTGCGTCAAGATTGCCGGTCGGCTCATCCGCGAGAATAATCTTCGGATCGTTAATCAGCGCTCTCGCAATGCAAACCCGTTGCTGCTCGCCTCCGGAAAGTTGCGATGGAAGGTGGTGCGCACGTTCCCCCAGCCCTACGCGTGCCAAGGCTTCGACGGCTTCTCCTTCGTCCGTCATGCTGTGAAAATACTGCGCCAACATCACGTTCTCAACTGCGGTTAGAAACGGGATCAGATGAAACTGCTGAAAAATAAACCCAATCTTCTCCGCCCTTACGCGGTTCAATTCGCCCGCTGAGATCCCGGCCACGTTCTGCCCGTCCAGCCAGATCTCCCCGGAACTCGGTCGATCCAGGCAGCCAATCAAATTAACCAGCGTGGATTTCCCCGATCCCGAAGGTCCCATGATCGATAGCCATTCGCCCGCGGCTACATGCAGTGAAATATGGTCAAGCGCGTGAATCGCGCCGCTTTCCTTACTCTCGGTCCGTCCTCCGCCGATCCTTGTGGTTGCGCTTCCTTCAGCGTTCGCGGGGTAAAGCTTTGTAACGTCCTTTATCTGGATCATTTCACTCACCCCTCAGAATCACCGCCGGTTGCACCCGGCGCAGCAGAGAGATCGGCAGAATCGCCGACAACAACGTAACCACAATGCTACCAGCCAAAACGAACGGCAGAACAGCGAAACGCGGAGTTACGGGGGCATGAAAGTTAACCCGGCCGATCCACTCAGCGATTCCGATCCCAGCAACAAATCCAATCAAGGCTCCGAAGGCTCCCAGCGCGGCAGCTTCCGCCGCGAAAAAACCATTCAGCATCCTGTCCGAAGCTCCGAGTGCTTTCATAATGGCGAAATCACGACGCCGGTCGAACACCCATCCTATTAGGGTGGAAAGTACGCACAGCGCAGCGGTTAAAATAATTAGCGCCGCCGCCGCCAGCAACGTCGCTCGTGTCTTGCCCAGTACCCGTGCTTCTCCTTCCATGATTTGCCTGACCGGTCGCACCTCGGCTGTCGGAATCGCCGCTGCAAGCTGATGCATGATCGCCGAAATCTCTTCTGGCGATCCCGTGGCCGCAACCTCAACCGTAGACGGCTTAACTCCCGTCCAGGAAACAAAATCCGCCATAGGAATGTAGACCCGGCTATCCTCGGCCGCGCCAGTTCGTACCGTACCAACCGTCGTGAGATGAATCGTGTGACCCTGAAACTCGAGGTCGAATGGCTGATTCTTCGGCGAGACCACCGGTAACGCCCGAGCCCCAACCAACGCCTCGTCCGCGGACGAAGGCCAGTTGCTTACAGACCACCACCGATCAAGCTGCCGCACTCGATCAAAATCCGCGCCCACCGCAACGATGGACTGACCGTCAGTCGTCCGTGCCACCACCAGTCCGAACGGCGCTACCACCCCGCGACCCGCCAGAACCGCTTCCGCCTTTGCCAGCGCGTCCACGGGAAGGGAAGCGCCGCCTCTTCCCACCAGAATGATGTTCGCTCCGAAATTGCGGAACTCTCTCACCAATTTAGCTTGAACGTCGACGTAAAGATTCATCATCGCTGTAGCTACCGCAGCCGCCACCACCATGGCAAACAGCGCGGAAAGCGCTCGGCCCCGTCGCAGCACGGCCGCCCTCACCAGCATTCGCAGGAACATCGACGTGTGCGGAGCGTTGGCCCGGCTCGCCGCAACTTCGCGCGCGGAATGCGAAACGCTGTTCACAGTTCCCCTCGCAGCGCAAACACCGGATCGAGCCCAATCGCCCTGCGAATCGCGGCGGCGCTTCCCGCAAACGTGATAATCACCGCGATCGCCAGGATCACTGGTAGCAGCACCGGAGGAACCGTAATCTGAGAATCGAAAATCGCATAGCCAATCCGGTGCGCCAACATTCCTCCGGCCGCAAAGCCTACCGCGCCGCCGATCAGCGCCATCAACGTTGCCTCGGCGAAGAAAATGGAAGCGATCGCCACCCGGCTGGCACCTAAGGCTTTCATCAAGCCCACTTCCGCCCGGCGCTCAAAAATCGTTGTAGCCATCGCCGCTGAAACTGCCAGCGCCGAAGCAAACAATGCGGCCAACGTAACCAGAAAAATCAATCCTTCAATGCGTGTCAGCACCGCGCCCTCGTTCTGCGCCACTTGCCGGATTTGCTCCGCGTGGGAATGTGGAATCGCCTCTTGCAACTGGAATGCGATCGACTGCGGATAGGGGGAGCAATACCAGCGGTCATAAATAGGCCCGGACATGCTCTTAGGATCGCGCCGCGCGAACGCATCTTCGGGCTTGGTCAGAGCGCTGACGTAAACCCGACGCACCGCACCCGGTTTTCCCAGAATCTCCTGTGCTAACCAGATAGGCGCAACAACTTCGTCATCCTCGGCGCCTCCGCTGGAGAGAATACCGCGCACGTGCAGGTGCCGCCCCGAGAGAGTCAGTTCGTCGCCGACCTTGGTCGCAAGCCGCGCCGCAAGGCGTTCTCCGACTAGAACGTCACTCGAGGTGTCCTCTGGCCAAACCCCGGAAATCTTCCACCAGGGATCCGTCGAGCGCACCCCGGTAATAAACGCTTCATTCCCAAACGCAACTCTCTTCGCGAAGTAAGTCCCCAGCAGCGTTAGAGTCTCTGCCGTTCCTTCGCGCTGCAGCGTTACCTTAACCGGAAGCATGGGCGCGAACCCAGTAATGTTGTTATGCCAGAACGTTCCTTTGATTTTCGGCAGGTCTGCTTCATTCAGGAAAGCGCCATCGCTCGGCGGCTTCAGGTTCACTCCGCCGATTTCCACATCCAGAGTATCTTCCTGCGGAGTTACTAAGATATTCGCGCCGATCGTACGCAGTTCGCGATTAATCTTGTCCCCAATGTCAGTGGCGACCGCAATCATCGCGGTCGCCACGGTTACTCCTAATGTGATCGCTGCGCCCGCCAGCAACTTGCGCCGCTTCTGGCGCCGAAAGGATTCAAATACCAGGCGGGCGAACACTTATTGTCTTTCGAACACGCGACTGCCGGCAGCGATGTCCGCCTCCCGAATAATCACAGCATCCGCCGTTTCGGTTGCCTTTAGCGGGATCGGATTGCAACCTCCCGTCGTTCCAATCGACTGGGGATTAATCGGCGCGGCGCAGTTTTTGCAAACCACCCCGTTGCCCGACTTATAGAAGCCCACCGGTCCGCAAATCTGGCACGCATCGAACACCGTCGATATCTTCCCGTCCGGCTTCTTGTAAAGCCAGAAGCGCACCTGCGTTCCATTCTCCTTCGCCTGATACCGATGCAAATCACCATCGGAAACTTGCGATAGCGGTATCGTGATCTCTCCATGGGTGAAGCTCACCTCGGTGGCGGGCGAAAGCGCGCTCTCGCTTTTCGCATACACGAACTCCGCCGTCACCATCCCAATAAACAAAAACGAAAATACATAGACGGAAGCCATCCACAGGCGTTCCTTGCGGGCTGTCCAAACCGCCTTGCGTCGTTCCGCCGGCGACGTTGGTTCAGGCAGCGGCTGGCGTCGCTTGGCGTCGAATAGCACCATTAACGCCGCCAGTGCCAGAACCGTGACCACAAAAAATTCTTCATTCCCTACGATCGGCCCAATGATCGACATTTCGCGCTTGGATGATGGAATCACTCCACTTTCCGACAATTCGTGCAAACCGGCAACCACCAACTGCGCCGCTACCAAAAATAAGATCGCGGTCGTAACTTTAAAGAATTTCTGTAAGTTAATGCGAATGCTGCCTTTCACGAACATGACTCCGAACGCAATAGCACACAGCACGCCCAGTAGCGTACCTAGAAAGCTCATCAGTTCTGTCGAGTTCAGGGTAACTCCCGCGAGCATCAGCACAGTCTCCGCACCCTCGCGAAGCACCATCAGGAACACGAAGAAAAACAGGCCGATCCAGGCATCTCCGCCCGCAAGCAATCCGACCTTGCCCTCAATTTGCCCCTTCAGCTTCCGTCCCGTCCTCATCATGAAAATCACCATCGTGATGACGAAGAACGCTGCAGCCAACATGACCCAGCCCTCGAACACATCCTCATTCAGGCTGAGGCGCGACATCAGTATCGCTACTCCAATGCTTCCCACGAACGCTGCCGCCAACGCCGCGTAAACCGCCTTGCGCAGATCATTGCGTCCAATCTTCGCAAGATAGGCAAGCGTGATGCCCACGATCAGAGCTGCCTCAACTCCCTCTCGCAACGTAATGATGAAAGCCTGAATCATTTATGAATTTCCGTTATCTCAGCCGCGTATTCTGAGCGCAGCCGTCCTTCAAGCGGCAAAGAATCTCCGGTATACCGTTTCGCGGATACCCCAATCATTTACTTGGGATGACCCAGTTTGCCGATCTTGAAAATGAATTTCAATTTCAACTTCAAGGATATTCCGTAGCCGCCAAGCCAGTCAATCCGCTGCCTCACAAACCAGCGTGATCCGCATCACATGGCGTATTTCAGCATTGGGTGGATCGAACGCAAATTGAGTGGATCGCAAAAAGGATGGTTGCCGCTTAAATGCGCTTCAGAAACGCGTTCGCTTCAGCCAATTGCGGGAACATCTTTTCTTCCGCCTGGAACGCCGCCGAATGGACGCAGCGCCGGCTGCCGTGCAATCGCACCGGATGCTTCAAGTGCAGCATCTCGTGGTACACGATGTATTCCACCGCATAGCGGGGAACCGCAGGGTGATCGAAGATACGGCTGATCACAATTGCGTTATGCGCCGGGTCGTAGTGCCCCAGAATGCGCCGGGTCTTGCCCGGGCTCCAACCCATTCTAGGACGCCCCAGGAGCCCATAAAAAAATCGCAGATTTAGATCCTCAAACACCAAGTCCAGGTCGTAAACCTGGCCTTGCGGCGAATGCAGCCGCTTCCGTCCACGCATCTGCCGGACCAGATGCGCCTTACCCACGACTTCATGACTGCCAACGTATTTTCGGTAGCGAGCCGCCTGGCTGCGGTCAATCGGTTTGCGATACATCTTCGCCAGCAAAATATGTGCAATCGCCCGTACCACAGTTTCCGGAGCGCCCTCCAGCAAGTCCGACAGCCGCACCAGAAGCTTGCCCTGGCGAAGACGAATCGTATTGTTAATATTGGCGAAGGCGAAAAACTCAATCTCGAGTTCGGGAGGAGCGGCCCCGGGTCGCAATTGCCGGTGCTCGTCGTGGAAGAGTTGAACTAATCCCTCACGCACAGTGACCTTAGATTAGCACGCGCTCGTTTCTCACTGAACGATTCAAGCAGAAAGCAGAACCACGAATCTTACTCGGATTTTCCTGCGGTTTGCGACGGCGCTGGCCTCTTCCGATGCTTAGCGGCCTCTTGCTGGTCAGTCATTAGTTGGCGATGCTCCCCCGCCGAACTATCCACCGTATCGAGAGCGTTGGTCAAAACAAATTCATATCGCTGTGCATCTTCCGGTGCCACATCTGTCGCGTCCTTCAGCGCCCGAAGCTTAGCTTGGAACTCCGTATCCGCATCGATGATCACTTTCAAAGGTTTTCGAATATCGTCCTTACGGTCCACATAGGTGTCGATGTTATCGTTCAGTTCGTCATAGATCAGGAGAAAATCATCCAGGCGGTCATGCGTTTGCTGAGCCCGGTCCTTAACCTTCGGATCGTTTTTCATCTGCTCAATCGCCACCAACCGCGCCCGGGCAAACTTCACATAGAGAGAAAGCCGCAATTGCGGCTCCCAGCTGGTATCCCTTATCTCATCAACCTCCGGCTGCGTGAAAGGATCGCGACGTTGAGCTGTCCCCGGTATTGCGGCACACAGGCTTAAAATGCCCACGCAAATCCACATCGCAATCCTCAACCGTTTCATCTCTTCACTCCATTCGGGAACATCGCCGCCAAAAGGTCGTCGCGGATCGCCTCCAGCCGGTCGATGGTGTCCTGAATCTGTTTTTGATCTTCTTGCACAGCCATATGCTTCAGATTTGTAAGTTTGCGAGTCATTTTCCGGATGGCAATTTCACTTTTCTTCAGGTTCCGATGAGATTGAATGGCATAATCGCGCGCCAGGCCGGAGAACGACGACACATCCGCCAGCTCCGCTTGACCTTTATCGCTATCGCCCGCCGCGTATGACGCCGTCGCATCCCGCAATTCCCGTTCCGAGATCTCGATGCACAGGGGAGAACGGTCCTGGATGCTGACGCCCGCTACCCTGGATTTCAACTCTTCGATCGTCGTGTCCCGAGCCATCATCCGCGACGACCCCATTGCCAGGATCAACGACGCTACCGCTATCGTTCTACAACTTAGAAATCGTCTTCCCAAATCCATTTCATTAATCCCGGTTACTTCTTTGGCTCAATCGCAATCAACCGATGTTTTGCTTGCCACTCCTGATCGGGATACTTTCCGTCCGCGGACTTGAGAAAAAGATGATAGTTTGCCGCCGCGGTTGTGAAATCATGCAAATGATCGCTGGCCGATGCCCGCAGAAAATAGGTGATCGGAATCTCCGGCAAAAACTTGGCTCGCGCGTTGAGCGCTCGAATCGCCAGCTCATAATCCTTGTTCTCTCCAGCCGCAAACGCCAGATCGCTGTAAGCCTCTCCAAAGTTGGGCTTGAGTTTCAAAGTTAACAAAAATTCTTGCTGGGCCTCTGCGTACTTCTTCTGCCGCAAGAGAGCCTGTCCCACATGCCGGTGTAGCTCTGCATCATTTGGATGCGCCAGGAGAAGCCCTCGATAACCCGCCTCCGCTAAATCATTTTTTCCTGCATTGGAATACACATCCGCCAGGTCGCGCCGGGCCGCTTCATCTCCCGGTGCCAGCTTGATCCCTGCCACCATGGCCGCAATGGCCTCGTCATTCTTTCCTTCCGCCGCGAGCACCCTACCCAGCTCCACCTTTACGATCCCCGCCTCCGGGCGTTCCACCTGCAACTTGCGAAGGTATTCTTCGGCCTCGGGAAATCTTCGTCCGTGCATATACAAATTAGCCAGTGCGATCGCTGCATCGGAAGATTTCGGATCGAGCGCCATCGCCTGCTTATATTCCTGCTCGGCCTCGCCCGGCTTATCTTCCTGCTCCAGCAGCTTGCCAGCCGCAAAATGCGGCTCCGCTTCTTTCGGTTGCAGTGACGCTGCCTCGCGGTAAGAGCTCAATGCCTCTTCCGACTGGTTTTGCCGGAGCACATCCCCTAATGCAAGCCATGCCCGGTAGTGGCCCTCATTCACATGGCTGGTCGGCCGGAGACGTGTGGCAGCTCGCAAGAACTGCTCCGCCCCGGCCTGCCCAGTCTTTGCCAACTGCAAGCCGAGATTTAGGTTCGACTCGAAAACATCCGGCTTGGCCGCCACCGATTTGCGGTAAGCCGCAATTGACTCGTCCACCTTACCCAAAGCATTTTCCACAAAGCCGAGATCGAACCACGCTTCATAACTGATGGGATCTCGCTCGACCAGCTTCCGTAGAAGCGGCTCCGCTGCCTCATATTTCTTTTGCTCGATTGCCGTTTCGGCCAGCGTTAATTCCGCAGGCTGCACCGGAGAATCATCATCCGGAACCTGTACGTAATGCGGGCTTCGATGAGAGCCTGATTCGGATTGCGCTGGCTGCGGAGGAGAAGACTGAGAGGGAGAAGATTGCAATGGAGATGACTGTGACAACTGTGATGCTTGGGCGAAGACTGAACTGGGTGCCGATGGCGTTTGTGCTCTAGCCGTATCTATATTTAACGCGTATGCGGACACGGCCAGCACGGCGGTTCCCCACACTCTACTTGCGACCATCGTGGTTCGAGGCTCCGTTGCCATGGCCATTCAAGACGCGTGCCAGATACTGTCCGGTGTAGGACCCCGCCAGTCTCGCAATTGCTTCCGGCGGTCCCTCTCCCACGATTTTACCGCCTCGGGCTCCGCCCTCCGGACCCATATCAATTACCCAGTCCGCTGTTTTGATCACTTCTAGATTGTGCTCAATCACAAGGATGGATCCGCCCACCTCAATCAGTCTGCGAAACGCCGCCAGCAGTTTGCTGATGTCATCGAAGTGCAGTCCCGTCGTAGGTTCGTCGAAAATGTAAAGAAATCGCCGTTTCCCGCGAGACTCCTGACCCGTGCCTGTCCGTCCCAACTCTCGCGAAGCCGGCTGCAAGTGGGCTGCAAGCTTCATGCGCTGTGCTTCGCCGCCGGACAATGTCGTCGCCGATTGTCCTAACCGCAAATATCCCAACCCAACTTCTTCCAGAGCGCGAAGCTTGTCCGTCACTTTCGGCACTTCGGCAAAAAACCTCAGCGCCTCCTTCACCGTCAGATTCAATACTTCATGAATATTCTTCCCCCGGTAGCGAACCTCGAGCACCTGCGCCTTATACCGCGTCCCTTTGCATTCTTCGCAAACCAGCTCCACATCCGCCAGGAACTGCATTTCCACCGTCACCGTGCCATCGCCCTGGCAGGTCTCGCACCGTCCGCCCGGAATGTTGAAGGAAAAATGTCCCGAGGTATATCCCCGCTTCTTCGACTCGGGAAGGGACGCGAACAAATCCCGAATTCCGTCGAACGCCTTGATGTAGGTGATCGGATTCGACCGCGGCGTTCGCCCAATCGGAGATTGATCCACCAACACCACCTCGTCGATGAACTCATCTCCCTTCAAAAGTGCCCAGGTCGCCGACCCGCGCGCCGAGTTTCCCATGGCCTGCTGCTTGGCCTCCGCCAACGCCTGATAAAGAACTTGATGTAACAAAGTCGATTTTCCCGACCCCGAAACTCCCGTGATCGCCACCAGCATCCCCAAAGGAATTTCGATATCCACGCCCTTGAGATTATTCGCTCGAATATTCTTGATCGAAATTCGTCGCGCCCCAGGTAGTCTTCGTACCGCCGGGATCTGAATCCGCAAATCATCGGAAAGATAGCGGCCCGTCAACGATGCCGGATTATGCAGAATCTCCTCATAGGTCCCCGCCGCCACTAATTTCCCGCCGTTCTCTCCCGCTCCCGGTCCAAGATCCAAAATACGATCCGCCATGCGCATAATCTCCGGATCGTGTTCCACCACCAAAATGGTATTTCCCAGGTCCCGCAGGTCCTGCAAGATCTTGATCAGCCGGTGGGTATCCCGGCTGTGCAGCCCGATTGAAGGTTCATCCAGCACATATAACGTACCCACCAGTCGCGATCCCAGCGAGGTGGCGAGTTGAATCCTCTGCGCTTCACCGCCCGACAACGTCGAAGCCATCCGGTCCAGCGTCAGATATTCCAAGCCCACATCGTTCAAAAACCGCAGCCGTTCGCGGATCTCCTCAAGAATCCGCTCCGCAATTTCCGCTTCCTCCGCGCTCAACTGAACCGCCGCGAAAAACTTTGCTGCATCCTCCACGGTTAGTCCGCAGATTTCGCAAACATTCCTCCCTTCGATTTTTACTTGCCGCGCCTCAAGCCTTAGGCGGGCCCCGTTACAATCTGGACAAATCGCATAACCGCGATAGCGGCTCAGAAACACTCGCACGTGCAGTTTGTACTTCTTCCGTTCCAGATACTGGAAAAATCCGCGCACCCCCAGGAACTCGCCTTCGCCGTTCAGGATGAGTTCTCGCTGTTCCACCTCCAATTCGCCCCACGCCACGTCCAGCGGAATCCCCGCCTGTTTCGCGAACCGTTTCATCTCCGTGAATACCGGCCGGTATTTCGGCTTGCTCCACGGATCGACCGCACCTTCGCCCAATGATTTCAGTTTGTCGGGAATAACCAGGTCCAGATCGAAGTCAATTGTGTTTCCAAATCCCTGACACTTCGGGCAAGCGCCGTACGGATTATTAAAGGAGAAAAGCCGAGGCTCCGGCTCTTCATACCGAAGATGGCAATGCTTGCATTCAAATCGATGCGAAAACCGCAACTGCCGGCCCGGCTGATCGTCGCGCGCCGGCACATCAAAAATAACTTCGCCGGACTCTCGGTACGCGGTCTCGATCGCATCCACAATCCGCGTCCGCGCCTCCACCGAGACCGTTAACCGATCCACCAGGACAAAGACCGGTTCATCGAATCGAACATCCAACAGCGATTCCGGAGTCGAGAACTCGAACACCTCCCCGGCCTGAAAGAGACGGTTGAATCCACCTTTTCGCAAATCAAAGAGGCGAGTCTTAATCTGCTCGGTCAATCCCGAGTCGCGCCCAGCGCTTTTCTTGCCGGATTTTCGCCCGCGAACTGTCTTTTTTACCGGCTCAGCCGCAGGGATAGCCGTCTGCAACGGAAATAACACCTGTACCCGCGTCTCTGGTCCAAGCGCCAGCACTGCATCCGCCACTTCATCGACGGTATCTTTCTTTACCTGGAGTCCGCAGTTCGCGCAATAAGTTCGCCCCACCCGAGCGAACAACAGTCTCAGATAGTCATAGATTTCCGTCGCCGTTCCCACGGTCGACCGGGGATTGCGTGTGCTGTTCTTCTGCCGGATCGCCACAGCCGGAGCAATTCCGTCGATCGAATCCGTATCCGGTTTCTCGATCCGCTCCAGAAACTGCCTCGCATAAGCCGAAAGTGACTCCACGTACCGCCGCTGGCCTTCCGCGTAAATCGTGTCGAAGGCGAGGGAAGACTTTCCTGACCCCGAAACTCCGGTAACCACCGTCAGCGCGTTGTGGCCAACCTCAAAATCGATGTTTTTGAGGTTATGAACCCGCGCTCCGTGAACCACAATGTTTTCGTTATTTTGGATAGACATCAGATAATTCAGTCGATTAGCGCATCCAGCCGAAACTAGATCAGCCATGTCGCTTCCAGCCAGCCTCAGCGAGTACTACCGAATCCTCTATTATAGAGCGTACGCAACTTGTGCGATTTCGGCGGCCTAGCGCTTGGTCATCGTGCCTTAGATCAAAAATACGGAATCTACCCGAGTTCCAACATCCCAATTCCAACGTAACCTCAGTGAATCCGGTTCGACGTTCACAGTAGTTCACCCTTCGCCCCCACGGAGATTCAAATGCCTCTGAATGCCGCCGCTGCGTACGGAATGTACTCTCAGGAAGTCACCCTCAGTGACGTAATCAATACGCTGAATCAGGCCGGATTCGTCAACTCGGACATCTGCATGATGTTGTCTCCGACACACCCCATTGCGGCCGTAGTTCGGGATGCCAGCATTTTCACTTCCGATACCGGTTCGAACGCAGCCACCGCCGGGGTTATCGGATGGCTCTCCAAATTCGGAGCTGTCCTGATTCCAACGGTCGGTTTTTTCATCCGTTCCCAGGCGTTCTTCCACGCCCTGATGGTAGCCCGCGATACTCCAGCTATCTGTGGTAACACCCGGGTGTTAGCTGGCTTGGGATTCTCAGACGACCAGGCGGATCGATTTGAGAGCCAGCTTCGTCAGGTCGGCGTCCTGATTTACGTTTCGTGCCAGGCGAGGGAAAAGACGGAGTGGGCGTATGAGGTGTTGCGCCAAACTGGAGCCTCAGAAGCCGCGATGCTGCAAGATCGACCTATTTCAATGCGGGAAACGTTGGCGGTTACGGCAACTGCGGCAGCGGCCTGAAGGCTCTCCCCGTGGGGAAGATTAAATCTTCTACAACTGCGGATTGCGTTCCTGATCCTCGTCCCGGCGCTTGCCATAGCGGAAGGCCAATCCAACGCCGAAGACCATAATTCCGATCGGCGGAATCAGCATCACCATAATGGCTCGGTTCAGGGCCCTTTGACCCTCCTTCGGCGTGCTCCTTGCTACCGCATTACACATCGCGCATCCCTGCGCGAAAGCTGGCATCGTCGAGAGGCTCAACACGCCCACGAGTGCCAATCGCCGCAATTTCTGATGAACAAACCTCATTACCCTCTTCCTATCTCACTCCCAGCCGTAGGATGCGCCCCGCGTCCGGAAAGAAAAAGAAATACATAATGGCAAATAAGCCAATCACTGAAATCACTAGCATCCAGCGCATGAGCGCGANNAGAAGAAGTACATAATCACAAAGCAGCCCGTCACCGAGATCACCAGCAGCCAGCGCATCAGCGCTTTTTCAAACTTCAAGTGCATGAAATACGCAACAATCAGCGCCGACTTAACGATCGATAACCCCAGCAACACTTGAAGCATTGCAACTGGCTGAAACACTTGGTTGTAGGCGAGCGCCACCTCCATCGCCGTCAGAATCAGCAGTGCGCCCCATACCCAAAAATACTGTCCCTTGCTATCGTCGTGCGCCGCCACATCGTGCATCGTAGTCTCCGTCGACGTAGTATCGTTCTAAGCCATTCGTTGCTTGATGGAACCTGTAACTCATCTGCACGTACCGCCTTGTCTAGATCTTTGTCGACATCAAATAAACCAGCGGCATGATAAACATCCATACCAGATCGACGAAGTGCCAGTACAAACCCGAGACTTCAATATCCTGTGCGTCATAAATCTTCGGCTTCAGAAAAAGAATCAACGCCGATACGATCAGCCCAATCCCCAGCGCGTGAATCCCGTAATGAAAAATATTATTGGATGGGATTAGGAAATATCCGCCAATCCAAATCACCGCCAGGATCGGGAGGAATTTCTTACGTAATGCCACCACTCCCAAATAGATCACGCCGATCGTGACGTGCAGCATGTGCATCCCGGTCAAGGTGAAGAATGTTCCGCCAAACTGCGGAACCCCGGGTTCCCACGGATTCCCAAACGGCGTCATCCCATGGTCGATCAGTCGGGTCCACTCCAGGCCATGCAGAACCAGGAACGCCGTTCCAAACGCCATGGTCGCAAGCAGCCAGTTCAGTGTCCAAGTTTTATCGCCACGCCTCGCCGCCAGCACGCCCAGCACCATGGTGAGAGAACTAGAGAGCAAACACCCCGTCATCAACCTGGCGTTTGCGATGCTTTCTTTCCCAAATGGCGTGGGCCACGCCGGATTCGAAATCCGGTTGTAACTGAAGGCAAACAGGAGAGCCCCGAAGGTCAGGGAATCGGAGGCCAGGAATAACCACATTCCAACTTTTTTGGAATACGCGCCAAACAGCGGAGCTTCGTACTCGCCCGCCAGTCCATGAACGGCAGCGGCGTCGTGCTGCAGCGTGGCTTCAGCCATTCTCGAATGTCCCCTTTCGTTATCGCGCGAAAGTTAACAGAGCAAAAACATAAATCCACAATACCGCCATAAAGTGCCAGTACCAGGCCGCAACATCCACCACAATCCGGCGTCCTTCAATCGGCCGGTGCAGCAGGGAAGTGATTGACGCCCAAATGAGCGCCGCTAACCCTCCCGCCAAATGCACCGCGTGGGCCGCGGTCAACAAATAAACGAAAGAACTGTCAGGGTTGGTATCGATAAAAAATCCGCGAGCCTTCAGTTCGCCCCACGCCATCCACTGTCCCACTAGAAATCCAAAACCCAGCAGCACCGTCACACCCAGCCACGGGAAACTTCTCCCATCCTCGAGCGCAATCCCAGGAATTGATTTCAGCGGTGCCAGCGCCGTCCGGCGCGTAATATCGCGCCGCGCAAGCTCCATGGTCAAACTGCTGACCAGCAGCAGGGCAGTGTTAATGCCCAGCAACAGCCAGGGCAATTGCACCAGCCCCCAGTCGCGGACGTAGGAATTCGTCGCTCCATCATAGGTCGGCAATCCCTGACGCACCACATAAGCGCTGGTCAGCGAAATAAAAACCATGCTGACCGTCGCGATTCCACAGATCAGGCCCAGCCGCGCCCGCCGCAACCGCGCACCATAATTCGGAAAGTTTGATCCGGAATTGTCGCCGCCATCGCCACCCGTCGGCGGAAGTGGAACATCTCCGCCTCGGCCCAACCCGGTTACTGGAGCGCTTGGACTATACGTTGCCATGATTAACTGAGATGCTTTAGTGCGTCGAACTTGTTGCCGGATCAGTCTGCATCACGTAATCCTTCGGCGCTCCCGGAACTCCGTACTCGTACGGTCCGTGATTCACCACCGGCGTTCTTCCTCCGAAATTATCGTGCGGCGGAGGCGTGGTCGTCGTCCACTCCAGCGTTGTAGCCTCCCAGGGATTGTCGCTCGCCTTCGGCCCTTTGAACATGCTCCAGAATAGATTGATCACGAAAATAAACTGCGCAGCAATCGTGATGATCGCCGCATAAGTCATAAACTGATGAATCGGCATCAGCTTTTGCAGATACGCCACTTCCGTATACTGCGAATACCGCCGCGTCCCCCCGGCAATACCCAAATAATGCATTGGCATAAAAATCGCATACGTTCCCGTGAGGGTAAGAAAGAAGTGAACTCGTCCCCACGTCTCATTCATCATGCGCCCAAACATCTTCGGAAACCAGTAATAAGTCGCCGCAAACATTCCAAAGATCGCCGCCACTCCCATAATTAAATGGAAGTGACCCACTACGAAATATGTATCGTGCAACTGAATGTCGAGCACCGGTTGCGCCAGGAACGGCCCACTCAAACCACCCGAAACGAAAAGCGAAACAAATCCGATCGCATACAGCATCGGCGTCTGAAACCGAATGTGCCCTCTATACATCGTGCCAAGCCAGTTGAATGTCTTAATCGCGGAAGGCACTCCAATGCACATCGTCAAAATCGAGAAAGCAAACGCGGAATACGGACTCATGCCGCTCATGAACATGTGGTGGCCCCACACCATGAATCCAAGAAAACCGATCGCCAGCATCGCGTAAACCATGGCTTTATATCCAAAGATCGGCTTGCGCGAGAACGTCGAGAGAATTTGCGACGTCACGCCCATCCCCGGCAGAATTGCGATGTAAACCTCCGGATGCCCGAAGAACCAGAACAGATGCTGCCACAACAGAGGCGATCCGCCTCTGTGTCCCATGATCTGCCCATTCACCACCACCAGCGGAACATAAAAACTGGTCCCCATGTTCCGATCCATCAATAGTAAAATTCCCGCCGATAGCAGTACCCCAAACGCCAGCAGACCAAGAATCGCCGTTATAAACCAGGACCATACCGTCAGCGGCATGCGCATCATCGTCATGCCCCTCGCGCGCATATCCAGCGTCGTCGTAATAAAGTTCAGCGCTCCCATCAGCGACGCAATACAGAAAATCGCAATGCTTGTAATCCACAAATCCGCGCCCAGCTGTTCACCCGGGCCAGCCGATGGCAGCGCGCTCAGCGGAGCATAACCCGTCCATCCGTGCAGCGGCGCGCCGCCGGTCACAAAAAACGCGCAGATCATCACCACGAATGCCACAAACGTCGTCCAAAACGAAAGCATGTTCAGCACCGGAAATGCCATATCCGGTGCGCCAATCTGAATCGGCAGAAAATAATTTCCAAACCCGCCCTGCGGCGCCGTTGTCAGCACGAAAAAAACCATGATCGTGCCATGCATCG
>PLUJ01000297.1 GCA_003165455.1 Acidobacteriaceae bacterium
GCCGTCGCCATTAAAATCTCCCGTGGCAATGCCTTTTGGCCCGCTATCCGTGGCGCAATATGCCGAGCTCGAAGTGCAATCCGGCGCGGCTCGGAAGGTACCATCGCCATTTCCCAGCAGCACGGTAACGCTGTTTCCGTTGAAGTTCGCGACTGCAACGTCCAGCTTTCCGTCTCCGTTGAAATCGCCCACAGCGACAGCTTCGGGAGCACTTCCAACGGGATATTGCGGGGCTTGCACAAACTGCCCGGTTTGAGCCGTGAGTGTGCCTAGAAAAGCGTAAAACACGCAAAACAAGGGCGCCAAGTGTACACGTCGCAACATGAAGCCTCCCTCAAACAGCAACTTTTGCTTCAAAACGGGAGTTTCCTGGGAGCAAAATTTGCAGCTTTCCGTCTCTACTCTCTGACGTGCCAGATCATCGCGGCACGAAGGCGCGTGAAAGCGGGTACTGTGATCAGTTATTTTTGTTACCTAGGGGGAAATCCCGCTCTGTCGCTGGGGAAGGAATGCTAATTCAGAGCACCAAAAGTTTAGTTCGCTGCTTAAGAAATTCGCAATCACCCGTTCGGACTAGTAAAAATGAATGAAGCCCAAAGTCTATGCCGACTCCGGGCCGAAATACCCAAGAAAAAAGGCCCGAGCGAAGCGCTCGAGCCAGGGAACACTCATATGTATGGGGGAGTGCTCTTACCTTATTTGCTTCCGGCGTTGCCGCCGCTGTGCGTTTGAGCTGCCAATTGCTGCTCCACAATCTCACGCAAAGCAGCGTAGTCAACCGCTCCGCTGAGAAAATGGCCATTGATGAAGAAAGCGGGAGTTCCATTGATGCCCAAACGGGCCCCCTCTTTTCGGTCAGTCTCCACAACTGCGGCTTCTTCTCCTGAATCCAGGCATTTATCGAACTCGGTAGCATCCAGCTTTAGGGCCCGAGCTTGAGCCTTCAACTGATCGACGTCCAGTTCCTTGCTGCGGAAAATCTCGTCGTGAAGTTCCCAGTACTTTCCTTGTTTGCTGGCGCAACGAGTGGCCTCTGCGGCCTTTTCCGCGCGCGCGTGCATCGGCAGAGGAAAATCTTTGTAAGTAAGGGTGAGTTTGTCACCAAAATCAGCCTTGAGCTTCTTAACGTCCGGCGCCACCTTCTGGCAATACGGGCATTCGTAATCCGCAAACTCGACCAAGGTTACGGCCGCTTTATCCGAACCGAGTGAAGGCGCATTCTGCGTATTCACTTTGACCACAGGAGGTGCCAGCAGCACAGCCACCGTCGTCTCTGCATGAAGAGCTTTAATGTAAGCGGAACGAGCCTTCTGGGTTCGGATTTCGCGAATCTTATCCAGGATTTTCCCTCGAACGGCGTCGTAGGGTTGATCGGTCTCCAAACCTTCGTAGTAGACCTTCATCTGATCCTCACTGGGATCCTTTACCTGCGAAGTAATATCGCGTTGGACCAGTTGCTCGACTGTGAGGTTTTCACTCTTCGCCTTTTGCTCAAGCAATCTCTTATCGATAAGCTCACTGAGCGCTTTGGTTTCCGCCTGATAGTATTGGTAATGCGCGGAGAGAAGTTTAGCGGACTCTTCCTGCTCGAGTTCGCCCATCGTGATCTTTACGCCGCCGATCTCAGCTACAACGCTGCTTGCGTCGTTCTGGGCGGCTAGGCTACCGGCACTGAGTAACCCTACAGCGGTGCCTAATACAAACTTCAAGATTTTCCCTGAAACAAACATGAGATCCCCCATCTCATTAAAGAATTTTGCGAAACTGTACTCTTCATGAAAACCAAAAACGAATTCACCTCTAAATTCCTGAGACCGGGCGGAGGCCATTGAAATGAAAGCCCCCACCCAGAATCAGGTCAAGCAGAACTAGTCGCCTGTTCCGCAGGAGCAAATACCCGTGCCACTGCCGTCCAAGCTAATTGCGTAGCACTCAGACTGAAGGATCGTCTGCTCTGCAGCGCTGAAAGTTGCATCTTGCGAGGCAGTTTCAGTCACTGCGAAGCCGGGTCCGTTCTGGATGTGAGTTGCCCAAGCGCGGAGTGAAGCTGTCGGGCTCACATAAGTTGGTACCGGGCAAACGCCGCTAGCAGGCACCTTAGACGGTACGATGCGAATCGAGCCGGTGTTCAGGGTTTTGCCAGTCAGCGGATTGCTGGTCAGGTCAGTGTCTACCGACAGAGTCCGCAGACCATTCGGAGTGACCAGGCAACTGCAGCACTCGGACAGTTCCTGACTCGAATCGTAAACGAAGATGGCGGCGCACAGATTGCCACCCGACGTTCCAGGATTGGTGATTCGGACAGTTCCATCCGAAGCGCCACCATTGTTGGCATTCGAGAAATAATCGACTTTCAACGTATCGGCCGGTGGTGTGGTTGTGGCTGCCGAGGCGTACCCAGCGAACAGAGCCAGAGCCAGCGTACAGACTACGAGCATAGTGGTTCGACGCATTTTTTCCTCCTTGAGATTACGCCGCCAAGCTGGGGAGTGGTTGGCTCGGCTTTCGTGGCGCATCGCGTACATTACCCTAGCGCCCCTTGCCGCGTAAGTCCCCAAGAGCACTAACCCCTTTTCAGTAACCCGGCGAAGACCCATTCGCAGAGCCTGTTTCAAGGCCGAGCCCCGCTTTCCAACCTACAATCTTGCCAATAATCCCGGATCGAGTTGACACGTTCATCTTGACCATCACCAGCCGGATAAAAGCCTTCACCGTGTTAGGGCTAATGCTCATGCGTTCCGCAATTTCCTTACTAGTTAAACCCTCTAACAAATACTTCACCGTCTCTTGCTCGCGCATTGTCAGGCTAAAGCGTTGTGAGAGTTCCGCAATTGTCACCGCTTCGTTGCTTTTCCTCTCCAGCATCACAATCAGCAGTCCCCCTTCCGGCATTGCGCCTTTCGTGTGATTTCCATTGCTCTGGTTCAAAGCAAACCCGAGAGGGAACGAGCGGCAAAGATAAGTTCGCTTGGCCGAGCGGAATTCACCGACCACTCGGAACGGCGGGCGTCTCTCCACAAGGTTGGAACGGATTTTACTGGCAAGCCAGGCGTCCAGACGCTGGATCTTCTCCGGACGCTCGGGGAACGCTAGAATTTGAAGTGCCTCGGCATTAGAGCCAACGACACTCAGCGAGCCGTCAACTACGATCAGACCCGGTCGTGCTGCAGCATTATGCACTAGATTTCCCCTGTTAACGAGACGGCGTAAACCGTCAGCGTACCTTCGAATCGATTCGGGGCCCGACCACACGTTATGCGGTCACCACAAGCAACCGTCGCGGCAACTAAACCAGCGATCGGTCACCAGATAATTTAGGCACAACTTTTATTCAACGCAGACAATCACTTTTCCGGGGGTAGAAAAGGGTTTTGCCCGACTTCCACTCAGGAGGATGAGCCGGAAGTCGGGAGTATTGTGAAGCCAGACGGCATCGATGTCAAGCAACAATGCACCATTTTGTGGCCCATATTGCAATTATCTATACAATCTAGCGCATTATGAGTAATGCGAATAGGCTAATCCGCTCTCCTGGGACTGAATTCGAAGCTAATGTTACTTCTTTGTTACCCCGCTCAACCTAGTACGGGTCCTACCGCTCACGGCACCGACGGGCAGTTTCTTACGCGTCGATTGTGGCAGCCTCTGCCTTCCCGGCGACCCCCGTCGAGTTTGAACGGGTTTGATCATTGCAATCGTGGTCTCTTTTGCCGCTTGGGATTTACCCTTTTTAATCTCAACCAAACGTGCCGCAACTCCACTATAGATACTGGATATCAGACGACGTACTCGGCCATGAGAGGATTTTTCAGTCGGCGTGTGCGCAAGCGCGGCTCGATACTTCGCAATCCACGCTTCTTCGGAATGCTTTGCGGCAATCTGATCGAATCCCATAAGCTGCATCCCCACAACGAATTTTCGGTTGGTCTCTTATACTTCTTCTGCAAACCGAAAGACATCGCTCCGAAGAACTACTTCTTTGGTTGAGAAAGTGACTGGATTCACAACCCAAATTCACCACTCGACCAAATGCAATTCCCTGCGATATTCTCAGCTTCGCCCACTATTTGGGTTTGGCAATCACTAAAGTGATTGGTGAAGACTTTCGAGAGAATCCAATGAAATTCATTCGCAATGTCCTGTGCATGATCTTTTGCGCTCTTTTGATAACCGCCCCGCGTATGGCGCGCGCGACTGGTCCCTATCTGAAGCAAGCGGAAGTGACCGAGGCCGATGGCAAGATTCGCATCATGGCGAATAGTCCTCGTCCACTCGAACAGGCGCTCGACGCTCTCTACCTGAAATATAAATGGGATATCAACTACGAGGACCCGCAATACATTTCAAAATTGGATCNNTAGCCGATCCCTCCGATCAAAAGACAGTTCCGGCAGGCGGCCCTTTCAGCGTGGAGTTTCCCGCAGGCATCGATAAAAGCAAGGTTCTTCAATTGGTATTGGACGCCTACAACGCAAGCGACAATCCAGGCCGATTTGAGCTGCGCAATCTTGAGCCGCGCAACAATGACCCGAACGCTTCCTTCGTCGTTGGTGCGCAAGCCNNCTTCGCAAGCCCACAACTTGCGGGGTCAACTCTCACGGCGGCATGTCCCATTCGACCTTCTTATTACGTTGCCCACGCAAAAGAGGAAGGCCTCGGAAACACTGAAGCTCATCTGTCAACAAGTTTCCGCTCGCGAACATGTGAAAATCACCATGGGCGTATCGCCCAGAAATTTGCTGGATAACACCACGGTGGAGGTTGGCGGAGCTCGGCTCTCGGCTCGGAATCTCCTTTGGCAAACCCTAGAGGCAACCCACCGGCATTTGTATTGGCGTTTGCTCTTCGATCCAAGTACCCAGGGATATTTTTTCGACGTGCACCTCATTCCTTCCTGAGGGGTTCTCGCGCGCAGGGGTTCTCGCGCGCATTGACAGGGAAAGGTCATTCCGATTCAATGAACCAAGCAGCCCACAGATTCGTATTCAAGCGCGCCTATGATTTCTGGAAGAATGTCGCCCGATGATCGTCAATTTCGCTGAGCGGGCGCATAACCACAACTGGGAGCTCGACCCGGTCACGCGATCGCTGCTCGACACCGATTTTTATAAGCTGTTGATGCTGCAGTTCATTTGGAAACACTTCCCTAAGCTCCACGTCTCGTTCTCACTTTTCAATCGCTCGTCTACTGAACGCCTCGGTGACCTGTTCTCCATTCACGACTTAACTGCGCAAATGGAACACGTCAGAAAACTGCATTTCAGGAAGTCCGAACTGATCTGGCTGGCTGGGAATACCTTTTACGGCCGGCGCGGAATTTTCGAGCCAGCCTTCCTGGAGTGGTTGGAAAACGACTTCAAGTTATCGGACTACGAACTATCCCTGAAGGACGGTCAGTTCCAACTTACCTTCGATGGATTGTGGACCGCAACTACGATGTGGGAACTCTATACCCTGTCGATTCTCGACGAACTGAAAACCCGCGCCGCTTTGAAGAAGCTCAGCGAGTTTTGCCTGGACATTTTGTACGCCAGAGCGAAAACCAAGTTATGGAACAAGATCGAGCGCTTGCAAGGCGTGCCCGGTCTTAGCATTGGAGACTTTGGAACACGCCGCCGTCACAGTTTTCTGTGGCAGGAATATGTTGTCAATGCGATGGCTTCCAATCTCGGAGTCGGCTTTATTGGAACTTCCAACGCCTTTCTCGCCCATAAACACGATCTGGAGGCGATCGGCACAAACGCCCACGAGATTCCAATGGCGATTGCAGCGTTCGCACCGGATGATGACGGTTTGAAAGCTTCACAGTACCGAGTGCTGGAACTATGGCAAAGCACCTATGACGGCGCGCTGAAGATCATGCTTCCCGATACGTTTGGCACAACCCAATTCCTCGAAGGCGCGCCGAGTTGGGCGGCGGACTGGACCGGACAGCGCGTGGATAGCAAGAACCCCTATGTGGCTGGAGACGAATATATCAATTGGCTGACGGCTCACGGTCGCGATCCAAAGGAAAAACTCCTCATCGCTTCGGACGCACTCGATGTCGATGAGATACTCGGCCTTCATGCCTATTTCGGCGGCACCATCCAGCCCGGCACATCGGTTGGAGACTTTCGCGATTCCGAGGATTTCCGACATCCGCAAAAGTGGATCCCGGGACGCAGGATTCGCCTCAGTGCAGGTTGGGGCACATTGCTGACCAACGACTTCCGGGACTGCGATCCTACTGCAGGCAACGGTTTAGATCCCATCAGCCTAATCTGCAAAGTTTCAACCGTCGAAGGCCGCCCAGCCGTAAAACTCTCCGATAATTATTCGAAGGCGCTCGGACCGCCTGCTGAAATCGCGCGCTACCGGCGCGTCTTTGGCGTGGCCGGCGTTTCGAATGCTCCTGTCATCGTATAAATGATGCGGTCATTTTAATTCACCCCCCCCGCTGCTTCAGCACTTCACTTCACCAACTTTTGAATTACCGTTATCAGTTGTTCTTCGTTGAATGGTTTAACGATCCAGCCTGTTGCGCCCGCTTTCTTTCCGGCATCTTTTTTTTCCGCTTGCGACTCCGTAGTTAACATCAGGATTGGGACGAAGGAATAACCGGACATTTTACGAACCGCGGCGATCAACTGAATTCCATCCATTTGCGGCATGTTGAGATCGGTGATGATCAGATCAAACTTACCATGGCCAGCTTTCGCTAGCCCATCCTTGCCATCGACCGCTTCCACCACTTCATAACCAGCCTTCCGCAGCGTGAAACCTAACATCTGCCGGATGCTGTTTGAATCGTCCACAGTTAGAATTTTTGCCATCACCTTCCCCTTCGCGCGCCCGCATTATTGTTCTTCACTTCCTGGGCGTTCCCTTTTTAGAAAAGCTCTACCGCATTTCCGGCAAACGTTTGCTCCGTAACTGGCAACGGCCTGCCGCTTAGCGCTGCGCGCAATACCTCCCGCTCCATTTCCGTCGTGTAGGACGCCGAAAATCGCCTTTCCACCTCAAACTCGTTGTACTCTTCTTCCCACTTCTCATAACCCGAGCCCAGTTGCACGCGAGCCTGTTCCACTTCGCTCTCAATTCCTTCAAAACGATTGAAGCAGGCGTTAAGAAGATCCCCCGCAGTTTTAACGCCGGCGGTCTGCAGTCTCATCTGCTCGGACGCAGTGCGCATATGTTGCGCTTGGGTCGCGGCAAAGTTCGCGGTGCTTCTCAAATTCTCGAGACTGACTCGAGTCTGTGCTTGCGCTTCATGCAAGCTTCGGCTGCCGTCCTCCGAAAAATCTTTAATCCACTGGTTGGTAGGTTCCGCAACTTTCATCAACTCCTTCATCGCCAGCGCCGCTTGATCCGTAATCTGCCGCCACTCCGCCGAAATCGTTTCGATATGTCTGGCAAGCGCCAGTATGGAATTCGCCTGCGAGCCGAGATGCGTGGCCTCAATAATCGAGTTAAAGGTAAGCAGCTGCAGGCAGTCCCGAGCCGATTTCGACTTGCGAAGGTGGTCGCGAACCAGAGTCATCAAACTCGACAGACCTCCCAACGTCTCTTGAATACTCTCGGTATGGGCCCGGCTTTCTTCTTCGAGCATGTCGATCTCTGCTAGTTGCGCCGATACTTCTCGTTCCTTCTCCAAAACCATAGGACCAATCCCGACTATTTCCGAAGTACTGACATTCAAAATTCCGTCCATGCATGTCTTGATCTGTGACGACCAGCTGGCGACATTTTCTTTTACCTTCCGCAGCTGATAGATCTGAATGGTTAGACCCGCACACGCCCATGACGCTTCCTCGGCACATTCGCTGTCCATTCCGTTGCTTCCCAAAAGCCCTTCGCATACGATCCTCAATCCTTCTTCGACGTGCTCGATTTGCTGTCGCGTGATGTCTTCCGCCTGAACTGCGGCGATGACGCCGGAAATCCGCTGCCTCAACATATCTACACATGATCTGAATTCGCCCGGCGTTCTGGAAAGCCTTATCAATCCAGCTTCCGCTACCCCGGCTACTTTTTCGAGTTCTGTCACGATGCTCGCCATCGTCTGACGCTGGCGTGGCAGCGCGGTCGCAAGCGCCTGACGGATCTCTTCAATCGCCGCACGATGCGCGTCCGTGTCGCGCGCCAGCCGCTGCACATCCTCTGAAAGTGTTTGCGAAAACTCTGCCAGCTGTTGCGCAAGATGCTCAAATCTCCCTCCCCTTGCACCCAGTCGGGCCACTTCGATATTTGTCAGCACGCTCAAGGCTTTGGTTTTACGCGCGATCACTGCCTGCTCCCGAGTTGCCAGGGAAAGCTGGCGAAGCAACTTTACCTCGGCTGCCACCGTCTCGAGAATTCCCGTGGTCGCCTGCAAACGTTGTTCCACAAAATGTTTCGCCGCTTCCCCCAGGGCCCGAACGGTGGGCAGCACTGACCTGATCCCTTCGCTCTCCACCGCGGCCACCAACTCTGCCGTTAAGTTCAGGATTGTATCGGTATGGTGCGCGAGCCCTTCAAAGGCCGCTGCCACCGAATGAATCTCAGTTTCCGTGGTGCGTGCCAGTGATCGCAGTTCGTCCTTTGCTTGCTCTAAAATGCTCACCACCGCGTTTGCGCTTGCCACACTCATTGCAACTCAACTCATACCTGGCGATTTATCCATTTATCGAGCGCTGGCGAGCATGGCGGCGGCAACGGATTCCAATGGCAAAACCTTGCCAACCGCGTTTCGTTTGATCGCCTCATTCGGCATCCCGAAAACTACGCAGGTCGCCTCGTTTTGCGCGATTGTCGTGGCCCCAGCTTGTTTCATCTCGAGCATTCCTCGCGCGCCGTCGTCGCCCATTCCCGTCAAAATTACTCCCACCGCATTTTGGCCGGCATACCGCGCCGCGGAACGGAATAGAACATCCACCGACGGACGATGGCGGCAAACCAGCGGGCCATCTTTTATTTCCACGTAGTACCGCGCTCCGCTGCGTTTGAGCAGCATATGATGATTGCCCGGTGCAATCAGCGCTCTTCCGCGCAAAACGCTGTCGTTCGTCTCCGCTTCCTTGACGCTGATTTTGCAGAGCCCATCCAGGCGGTTCGCGAATGCCCGCGTGAACAACTCCGGCATATGTTGCACGATCACAATTCCCGGAACATCGGCGGGAAGCGCTTCCAGCAACGTCTTTAACGCCTCCGTCCCTCCGGTGGAGGCGCCAATCACCACAACTTTTTCCGTGGTCTCCGCCATCGCATGTGTAGCCGGAGAAAGAATTGCATCCGCGGTAAGCTTGGGTTGAACCGTGAGCGACCTTCTGAGTGGCTGCAACCGCGCTCCCGCTGCCGCTTTCACCGCCTGGCAAATTGTGACCCTCGAGTCTTCCAGAAATTGTTTGCTGCCCACCGAAGGCTTGG
>PLUJ01000235.1 GCA_003165455.1 Acidobacteriaceae bacterium
GACGGCAGGCATAGTTTCTGCCAAAGGTCGTGACATCGTTCCCGGCCGTCAGTTTCAGACTTTTATACAGACGGACGCCGCAATCAATCCCGGCAATTCGGGTGGTCCGCTCGTGAACATGGATGGAGAAGTCATCGGCATCAATACTGCGATTCTGAGCGAAACCAACGCTTACGCGGGCGTCGGATTTTCCCTTCCATCGAATACCGTGGCGGAAGTTTATAACCAGCTCATCGGACCTGAACACCGTGTAACCCGCGGATCGATCGGCATCATGTTTGACGCGGTCGAGAATCCGGCGATTACGCGGGTTTACGGCACAGGTACGGGCGTAACGGTTTCCAGCGTCGTGCCGGGCAGTCCAGCCGATCAGGCGGGATTGAAAGTCGGCGACACCATCACCGTGGTCGACGGCAAGAAAGTGACCAAGGGTGCGGAGTTGGTCGCCGACATTGCCGCAAGGAAGCCGGGAGCGAAGGTGCAACTTGATTTCATGCGCAACGGCAAGAAGCAGGATACGACGGTCACCATTGCTGATCGGTCCAAGCTGTTCGCCGCGCGGTTAAACGACGACGAAGAAGGGAACGACGAGAGTACGCCCAAGCAGGACAAGTTCGGCATCAACGTGCGCAATCTCACTCCCGAGATGGCTGACAAGCTGGACATGCCGGCCGGCAAAGGCGTGATCGTGCAAGATGTGAAGCCGGGCTCGTTCGCCGAAGATATCAACCTGGGCCGAGGCGACGTTATTCTTGAGGTTAATAAACAACCGGTAAATAACGAGCAGGATTTTGCCAGGGTCGAAGCGGGATTGAAAAGCGGACAGGACGTCGTCTTTTTAGTGCGTCCGCGCGGCTCCAGCCGGCAGGATGGAACCATCTTTGTAGCTGGCACACTTCCGTAACCTGAGACTGGCCAACGGGAACTGGCACGGCGTCATCTGATGAGGGATGATGGCAGTGTTAGTTCCCGTTGCTGTTATTCGCGCAGGGAAATTGAGGGTTTGCTATTGAAGAGAAGGCGTGGGGCAAATTCCGGGGCAATATGGCTATGCGTGGTTTGCGCCGCCTTGTTGCTCGTCTCAATCGCGCCAGCCAGATTGTCCGCGCAGTCCGCCGCTCCTAATACCAGTTCGCCTCCGAAGAGGAAGACAAGCGCGACAACTGCAAGCTCCAAAGCAGTCAGCGGGAAATCCCATGTTACGAGCAGCGGTTCGACTGGCACTCCGACCCGCCCCGTCGCCGGATCTAAGTCAACCGGTCACGGGTCGAGCGCTGCGCATCCTGCGCTGAAGAGACACGCTGCGAATGCAAATCTCGCCGCACACTCCAGTAAACCGAACCGTGGCACATCGAGAAAAAGTGGCAGCAAGAAAATTGCACGCGGTCAGCAGAAGATTGATCCCGAACGCGCCGAGGCAATTCAGGAAGCGTTGGTCCGCGAGCATTATTTGACCGGCGACCCTGCCGGCACCTGGAATCAAAAGAGCGAAGACGCCATGCGGCGCTATCAGGCGGATCACGGTTGGCAGTCGAAAGAAGTGCCAGATTCACGCGCGCTGATCAGCCTGGGACTTGGTCCCAGCCATGACCATTTGCTGAACCCGGAAAGCGCCATGACTACCGGCCCTGCGGTATCTCACGCACCGCCGCCAACCTCCACCGGTCAGACCCCGCTATCCCAAGGGCCACAGCCCGGAACGCCTATAAGCGCGAAGCCTTCTCCGCAGGGGGGTCCCGCATCTGCCAACCCCGCGGATAACACCTCATCCGGACCCCAGTAACCTTAACTAGCCATTCCGAGAACGTCCCCTCGAGCTTTGAATTTCTCGCACGCTTACTGGAAAAAGAGTAGGATGCTCGCGACCTTCGGTCCACATCCTTGCGCTTGAGAGTGCAGCTTGGTTCGCAAGCCAATCTGCACTGGAGGCGTTCGTGCGGTTCAGGTGTGTCGGAACCCAAAGCAATTCCAAAGCGAACAGAAATCCAAAGCAAACAGAAAGAGGACGTTATGAAACGCAATCAGCTGCTGTCAGCAGTCGGGATCATGTTGTTCGTAACATGTTCGTTAGCCGCTCAGGACCAGGGCAATAAGCCTGCCACTCTGGCCAGTATCGAGTTTCAAAAAGTCAAAGCCACCAATGTGCCCCAGTACGAGGCCGGACGAAAACAGAAGGCCGCATGGCACAAGCAACAGAACGATCCGCTGCCCCTATTAGTTTGGGAAACAATGAGCGGGGACAACACCGGAACTTTCCTGGTTGGACACTTCGATCAACACTGGGCCGACTATGACAAACCTGCCATCACGGATGAAGCCGACTTGGCAGAGTTCCAGAAGGTTATGGGAGCCTACGTCGACTCGGTCGTGACTCGCTACTACGAATACATGCCAAAAATCAGTAACGAAAGCGGAGACAAGACACCGACCAAGTTCTCGGAGATCCTCACCTTTCAGGTCCGCCCCGGCAAGGAATCGGACTTCCGCTCGGCAATCGAGCGGATCCACGAGGGCACAGTCAAGACAAAGTGGAACGTCAATTACGGATGGTACGACCTGGTCGATGGTGGAATGGCTGGAACTTTTGTCCTCAGCTTTCCCCATAAAAACTGGGCGGACTTCGAAGACCATCCCGACGTAAAGCCATACCGGGATATGCTCAAAGATGCATTCGGACAGGCTGAGGCGGATTCCATTGTAGACCGGCTCGATCGTTCCATCGAGAAAGAGACGATGGAGATCATTCAGTTCCGTCCCGATCTCAGTTACATCCCCGGAAAATAGAAGCGCCCTACCACTCGGTGCGCTGGCACCCTTGCGCCACACAAATTGGTAGAGACCTGGCTTGGCTAGGTCTCTACCTAACGAATAAAAATGACCGGCAACATCCAAGAATTCCGAGCGCGAGCTTACAAACTAGTCTTCCGATAAGTTCCCCCCACCGGCCTCGGAAAATACGGCAAAGGCTGCGAGTGAATGACGGCGGTTGGGTTCAAGTCGACCATCGCGTGAGCCACATCCTCTCCGCAAATTTCCGCAGCTGCGGCGCGTGCGGTTGAGAGGATCGGAATTCGCTTCTCTGTGTCGTGAGCATCGGTGGCCAGTACATGAACTGCATCATGCTCTAGCAGCCAGTGCGCGGCGCGGCGGACGCGTTCTCCCCAAAATCCAGTGAGTGCTCCGCCAGTCATCTGAATCACGCAGCCCTGCTCGGCCCATTCCACGACTCGCTGAGGACTCTCGCGCAGAATCGGATTACGCTCCGGATGAGTGATGATTGCAGTGATCCCGCGATCCCCCAGCTTCAGAAAACAATCCGTTGTTTGCTGCGGAACGCTGTAATTGCTTAATTCCACCAGCATGTAGTGTGTGCCCTGGATTGCATAGCGCGCGGGGTTGGCCAGCACATCCTGCAAATTGTCGTAGGAAAGATGGAAATCGCAACCCAATCTGAGCGCGAGTCCAGGTCCGATCAGGCTTTGCAGATGCTCCACCAATCCCTGAAGATATTCGCGATCGTAGTGATAGCGGTCGTTGGCGTGGGGCGTGGCGACTTGATGGGTGATGCCGTCGGCGGCGGCCATCCGGCACATGGCTACGGAAATCTCCCACGACTTCGCCCCGTCGTCCACTTCCGGCAAAATGTGAGAGTGAATGTCGACCACAGTTACTGAAATACCCGTCCAGCAGTGAGGTATGTGTTGAGTTTGATTTAAGCAGATTCACGAGTAAAGAGAAAGCGAGCAACCTGGTTGTCGTCCCAAATGGGGTTCGTGTAAGGAGATCCCAAGCAAGTCACGTTCACCAGATCGTAGGCACGGCCCGCGACTTGCGGATCGCCGCGTCCGCCGTAATCAACGTCAAGCCTTCCACCAGCGCCGTCGCCCCGATAATTCGATCTACTGGATCATTCGGATAAGATGCCGGAAGATCATACGCGCGGATGCAAATCCGCCCGTTCATCGGGAGGATGACAAAGCGCCTCTCCGCTTCCGCCAGAAATTCCTCGAGGTTCGGATCCAAATCGACCTGTCCCGTGCTGGAAAGTCTCGCAATCTCCAGCAGCGTCATATCGGAAATGGCCATTCCCACATCGTCCCGGCGTACTTCATCCAAAGCCGTCCTGGCTTTCTTCGAAATCCTATCTGGATTCATGGCGATCCAGAGGACCACGTGAGTATCCAGCAGAATCAATAGAGGTCGCCCCATTCTTCAGGACTGATCGCAGGAGAAATAATATCGCCGACAATCTTACCCTTGCCGACAAAAAAGCCAAAGAAGTCGTCTTTCTTCCCATCCAAATTCACCGGCACCAGCTTCGCCACGGGCTTCCCCCGCTTCGTAATCAACACCGCCTGTCGCTTCGCCTGCACTTCATCCATCACCTGCAAACAATGCACCTTAAACTTCCCCGCCGCCATCGTCTTCATCGCGAGACATCCTTTCGATCATGGTCATTATACTATAGTCATCTCGCTGCGATATTCAGAAGCGATCAGGGATCGATTGCCAATCCGCAACAACCGCACGCAACGACTACTCCCTTGCCGCACCTTTCCTCCCTTCTGTAGCATCAATCATGAGACACATTTATTAAGGAGCAATGATGGCAACCGATACTTTAGCTTCCCCGGCCGGACTCAGTCACACGCCAACCAAAGTGATGAAGAACTTTATCGACGGCGAGTGGATCGAATCCGCGACTGGCGAAACGTTCGAAAATCGCAATCCCGCCGACACGCGCGATCTGGTTGGTATCTTTCAAAAATCGGGTAAGGCCGATGTTGATGATGCGGTCGAGGCGGCGAAGCGGGCGTTCACGAAATGGAGATTAGTGCCCGCCCCGCGCCGCGCCGAAATCGTCTTTCGCGCCGCGGAGATTTTGATTGGCCGTAAAGAAGAGTATGCGCAAGAGATGACTCGCGAGATGGGGAAGGTATTGAAAGAAACTCGCGGAGATGTGCAGGAAGCCATCGATGCGGCTTACTATAACGCCGGCGAGGGCCGCCGGCTCTTCGGTCCTACCGTTCCTTCGGAGTTGCCGAATAAGTTTGCCATGGCCGTACGCCAGCCCATCGGCGTCTGCGGCATGATCACCCCATGGAATTTTCCGATGGCGATTTCTTCCTGGAAGCTGCTGCCTGCCATCGTGTGCGGCAACACCTGCGTAATCAAGCCCGCGCAAGATACACCGCTGTCCACCTTCAATTTAGTTCGCGCCCTCACCGACGCTGGCCTGCCCAAGGGCGTCATCAACATTGTCGCCGGTTACGGTCCGGAAGTAGGCACGCCCCTCGCCGAGCATGCTGACGTGCGCGCCATCTCGCTTACCGGATCATCCGCCGTGGGACGTATTATCGGCGGCATTGCAGCCAAGAGCTTCAAGCATTGCTCGCTCGAACTCGGCGGCAAGAATCCCATGATCGTTCTCGACGATGCCAATCTTGACCTCGCCATTGAAGGCGGCCTCTGGGGCGGTTTTGGGACGACCGGCCAGCGTTGTACGGCTACCAGTCGCATCATCGCGCAGAAAGGCGTTTACGGTGAATTTGTCGAGCGCTACGTGGAGCGTGCCAAAAAATTGAAAATTGGCAACGGGCTGGACGAAGCCACTGAGATGGGTCCAGCCGTGAACGAAAAGCAATTGCTGACCGACCTGAGCTACGTAGAGATCGGCCGGAACGAAGGTGCGAAGCTGATGTGTGGCGGCAACCGCCTCGATAAGGGCGAGTATCAATACGGCTGGTTCATGGAGCCAACGGTCTTCAGTGACGTTGATCCGAAGATGCGCATCGCTCAGGAAGAGATCTTTGGTCCCGTGGTTTCGATCATTCCTTGCGATGGCATGGAAGATGCGATTGAGATCGCCAACGGCATCGAGTACGGATTGTCATCCGCTCTCTATACCAAAGACGTGAACAAGGCGTTCGCAGCGATTCGCGATCTGGATGCGGGGATCACTTACATTAACGCGCCCACAATCGGCGCTGAAGTACACTTACCCTTCGGCGGTACCAAAGCGACCGGCAACGGCCATCGCGAAGGCGGCATTGGCGCGATTGATTTCTATACCGAGTGGAAATCGGTGTACGTCGATTACTCGGACACGCTGCAGAAGGCGCAGATCGATCGAGGAGAGTAAAAACCTTAAACACAGGGGACACAGAGGAACACAGGGTAAGCTCATGTAGAATTCCCTGTGTAACCGTGTCCTCTGTGTTTAAGGTCTGGACGATGCCCAGCACGCAATCCCGCGAAATCGCCGCCGCTAGACGACTCGAGAATGTTCGGTATGCTATCCGTGATTTGGCTTGCGTCGCCGACGAAGTCACCGCGCAGGGCCACAAAGTCCTGCCACTGAACGTCGGCGATCCGCTGAATTTCGATTTCCAAACCCCGCCGCACATCATTGAAGCCGTTTACAAGGCCATGCGTGACGGCAAGAATGGCTACGCACCTTCGCCGGGAATTCCGGAAGCGCTGGAGGCGATTCGCCGCGAGGCAGCGCGCAAGGGCATCACGACAGTCCGCGACGTGTTCGTCACCTCCGGCGTGAGTGAGACGGTGGATTTGTGCATCTCCGCCTTGGTGAACCCGGGCGAGGATATTCTTACGCCGAAGCCTGATTACCCTCTCTATTCCGCCGTGCTTTGCAAGCTGGGCATCGCCCTGAATGCATACGACTTGAACGAAGATGATGCGTGGCAACCGGAGCTGGCTGATATTGAACAAAAGCTCACGCCCCGCACGCGCGCGATCGTCCTGATCAATCCCAATAATCCAACCGGGTCATTGTGCTCGCGCGACATGCTGGAGCGAATTGCCGAGATTGCTCGACGAAATAACCTGGTTGTGTTTTCGGATGAAATTTACGACAAATTGATATTAGAGGATACGCCGCACATCGCCTTCGCCGCAGTCGCGCCCGACGTGCCGTGCGTTACGTTCGGGGGCATGTCGAAGAATTATCTCGTCCCGGGATGGCGAATTGGTTGGGGCATTGTCTCCGGGGGTGCTGCCGCCGTGAAATCTTACACGGATGGCATTCACCGGCTGCTGCGGGCGCGACTGTGCGCCAATCATCCCGAGCAATATGCCATTAAGCCGGCGCTGGAAGGTCCGCAGGATCATCTGGTCGAGGTCCGGCGCAAGCTGCGTTCGCGCCGCGACCTGACGCAGAAGTGGTGCGAAGCGACGCCGCTCGTAAGTTGCGTCGCGCCCCGGGGAGCATTCTATGCTTTCCCGCGCATTGAGATTCCCGAGAACGATGAAGTGTTCGTCAAGGATTTAATCCGGCAGAAACATGTGATGGTAGTGCATGGTTCCGGCTTCGGCCAGAAGCCCGGGACGCAACATTTCCGAATTGTGTTCTTGCCGGATGAAAAGACTCTGACGAAGGCCTACGCTTCGATTGGAGACTTCATTCGGGAAAAATACTGAGCTCTCGGAAGCGTAGCGCAAGCGGCACCGCGTTCCTCATTGCGCTGATCTGGCTACAGAAAATATCGTAAAGGGGAACTGCGCCATGCCTAAGCCATGCCAAAGGTCAACCTTCCTAACTTGAAATATCGTCGAGTACAGGTTGAAGAACTCAGTCGGAATCGCCGAGGGAAATATCAGAGCTGATCCAGGAAATCCTAAAGGAATTAAAGCTCGCCCCGGGCGAATCGGCGTTGGAGATTCCGCTCGCAGATGTGGGCGGAATTGGATTGGCAAATCTACGATCCGCAGCGCACCGCGAGGCGACTTCGGAGGGCCTTCCCGTCGAAACCCTCGCCGACAATAAGAATTTCTACGTGTGGAAAACGCGACGAAGAGCGGCGCGGCGAGCTAGCTTTCTCCGGTTTCCCCTTCTTCTAGCCGATTGCGATTCGCACCCTCAGGTATCATGGGCAAACGCGCGTTGATTCGAAAGTGATCGACCTGCGGACCTGCTAGTCCATGCCACACGACACCCATATCCAGAAAGCGCTCCGACACATCGCGAGTCGGCGCCAATCGTTGGAACGCGCAGACGCACGAGCGGTAATGGCGGAGGTATTGCGTGGGTCCTGTACCGACGCACAGATTTCTGCTTTGCTCCTCGCCCTCCATATGAAGGGTGAGACCGTCGAAGAGATCGTTGGTTTCGCCGAGGCGATCCGTGATGCCGCGACCCCTTTTCCGCCATCCGCAATTGGCCCCGACTCTGGCGCATCAGATTCACTCGCCTTGACTGGCACCGGCCGCGATGCGCTAGTCGATACCAGCGGTACGGGCGGTGACGCAGGTGGAACTTTCAATATTTCAACGGCAACGGCATTCGTCACCGCCGGAGCCGGCGTTCGCGTGGCCAAGCACGGCAACCGCAGCATTTCTTCCAAATGCGGCTCAGCCGACGTGATGGAAATGCTGGGGGTAAACATCCAAATAACGCCGGAACGCGCGGCGCAATGCCTCGGTGAGACCGGCATCTGTTTTCTCTATGCGCCTGATCTCCACGCTTCGATGAAACAAGTGCAGAAGGTCCGGCGCGAGTTGCGCCTGCGGACCATGTTCAATCTCCTGGGGCCGCTCACCAATCCCGCGCACGCTTCAGGGCAGGTGGTGGGCGTCTATGCCCTCGATCTCGTAGAAAAATTGGCGGCAGCTCTGAGCATGTTAGGCTTACACCGCGCGTTGGTGGTGCACGGTCTCGACGGCCTCGATGAAATCACCATTACCGGACCCACGCGAATTGCCGAAGCCCGGGACGGATCAGTGCGGAGCTATGAAGTGGATCCCGAGGAATTTGGCATGAAGCGGGCCACGCTTGCGGAAATCTCTGGCGGGGATGCAATAGAAAACGCTAGGATCATTCGTGACATTCTCGGCGGGAAGAAATCTCCGCGCCGGGATGTGGTCTTGCTCAACTCCGCTGCAGCGCTCGTGGCGGCAGGACGCGCCAATCATCTTGCGGAAGCAATTCCTCTGGCTATGCATTCGATCGACTCAGGCTCCGCGGCGGCAAAGCTAAGCGCTCTGGCAAACTTCACAAGTAAGCTGCACGGGTAAAATAAAAATCTAACGGCTATGACTTGCATCCTCAAAGCGAGCGGTACTTGCTTCGACGTGGACGAATTCCTGAAGGTTTCTTCCCTCGATGCAATGACGGCATTTCATCGGGGAGCCGTTCCTTTTCCCACCACGAGCCTGACCCGCAAGAGTGGATATTCTGGAATGAACATCAGTGTGAGCGGGCGTGAGTTTTCGGATCTGGATGGTCAAATCCAGGATGCCTTGGAATTCCTTACGGCAAATGAAGAGGAACTCCGGCGTCTCCGAGACTTCCCTGGAGTCGAGCGGATGTATCTGGATTTTCCAATTGAGAACCGGGACGTGGTTTTTCAATCGGATGCTTTTCCGCCTCATCTGCTTTCCTTGCTGGGCAGCCTCAACATCGGATTAATGGTCTCGCGTTATCCGGCCTACCAACAGCCCGAGGATCGAGTGCCCACGGAACAATAGCCTTCGTAGCTACTTCTCCGGTTCTACCGATTCGATCTTGAAGGTATTATTCGTCGTGTCACTTTCCGGCACGCTGCCATCATTCACCACGATTTCTTCCGGTGCGTTCGGAACCTCCACCCGAAACACGCCTTTGCTGTTGGCCCGCACCTCCACGCGCTTCATAACTTCGCCGCCGGCAAATCTTACCGTGACCGGAACCTCGGCTCCGGCCCGCCCGAGATTCGCTACTGTAACTGTGACGAGATAAGCGTCATTCATCGTCTTCCGCGGAAATGCCGAGTCCACTTTGAAGTCCGGCAAACCTCGATCCCGATAAACCCAGTCATCGAAAAACCATTCCAGATCGCGTTGAGTCTGCGCCTGAATCAGCCGCGGCATATAAGAAGATTCTTTGTCCTGTTCCGGGCGGTACGCGGCAAGCGCTTTTTTCAGCGCCGCGTCACCAACCATATCGCGCAGCATCCACCAGACATACATGGCCTTGCTGCGATAGAGTTCCTCGTCGGTGGTGTTCACCAGTGACTGCCGGGCATCATCTTCTTCCTTTGCCGCGGTTTGTTTTTCGGAGGCGCTGAATGAAAATCGGTGAGTAGCCATATATTCCAGCGCGATCGGCCGGCCCTTCTGATCTTCCAGATAAAGTGCTTGCGCGAAGTGCGCGACGCCTTCGTTGATCCACGGACGCGGCGAGGGAAAAGCCGCATGAGTCAGTTGATGGACCGCGATCAGCCCGGCGACCTTCAGATCCATGCCGCTCAGCGGCGTGAGCAATAGCGGCCCACTCTCGAAAGGCGCTGCGCTTGCATTCACCAGGTCTGCCGTTTGAGCCTTGCTTTTCTGCGGCCCAAACCACTCGCTAACGAACGGCAGCACCTTCTCCGCGGCCTCGGCGTAACTGGTTGCGGAAGCGTCATGGCCATGCAGAAAGTGGACTGCCACCGAGGCCCGTTCATCCACTTCATAATCGCCAATGACGAATGTGGGTACGACGGATCCCAGCGAACGGTACGTGCAGTCGGCGAAAAACTGATGCTCTTCCTCCCGAGCTACGGGGCAGGTCGTAGCGTTGACTAGCAATTCCGGAGCTTGCTCTTGATCTTTCGAAACTTCTGCCGAAACATCGTCGTGCGCAACCTGTATCTGCAGGTGCATCTTCGAGTTCGTTTCGCGCTGCTTCCACGCGCCCAGAACTTCATACAGGCTATTGCCTTCCGAGAGGCTCGCATCCGCCGTCGAAATCGGATACCAGGTCACGTATCCAACTCCGCGAACGCCCGTGAAGTTCTCAGTGATCTGGTCCCAGTCGGAACTGCTCGCGTCCGCTTCTGGTGCGCCAATCCGCGTCAGCCGCGTAGCGTCAAGAACAACCACGCCTTCATAGCCGACTTCCAGGTCGATGCCTGCCTTCGGAAGAACGGCGGCCGGCAAAGTGACGATGGCTTCCGACAACGTGCCGGTGTGATCGATATCGGAGTTGTATGGCTGAGTAAGGAACTGCAGCGGCTTGCCGCCCGATGTGATCGAACGCCAGTCCAGCGAGGAGGAAATCTGAAGCACCGCGATCTTCTGCGCACTCGCGGAGTCGTTTCTCAAAGTAATCTTGCCACGAACTCCCAGCCGCTGCTGCCCGGGGTCCACCCGAACTTTCAAATCATAGTTGGTGAAGGTGAACGCTTTGCGGTCCACGGAAAACGAACTTAACACGCCCGTTAGAAAGACAAAGAAGACAATCAGGTACCGCAACTTCATTTCGCTCCCGTGGCCGCGTTTTCACTCTTACTTTTTTCCAGCGCCCGCCTCTGGCGCACAATTTCGTACATCACAACCGCTCCCGCGACCGACACGTTCAGTGAAGGCACTTTTCCCAGCATCGGAATCGAAACCAGAAAGTCGCACTTCTTCTTCACCAGGTCGTGCAATCCCTTGCCTTCCGCGCCGAGAACCAACGCGCAATCCATGTTGTAGTCGAGGGCGTCGTAAGTCTGCTTGCCGCGTTCGTCAAGGCCGACCGTCCAAATATTGCGCTCTTTCAATTCCTCAATAGTGCGCGCGATGTTCGTTACCTTCGCGATGGGCAAATATTCGCTGGCCCCGGCTGAGGCTTTCGTGACCGTTCCGGTTACAGGCGCGGCGCGACGTTCAGGGATCACAACGCCGTCGGCGCCAGCGGCGTCCGCGGTGCGCAGAACCGCGCCCAGGTTGTGCGGATCTTCTACGCCGTCGAGCACGATGACGAATGAGTAGCGTCCGCGCTTGGCGCCAATTACATCGTCGAGGTCGCTGTATTGCTTAGCCGACGTAACGGCCACCACACCTTGGTGCGCGGCGTTGCCCGCCATGTGGTCGAGTTCCACGCGCGTGAGAAAACGCACGGGTACACCCAGCTTGCGGCAGTCCTCGATCATCCGCTGCAGGCGGATGTCGTGCCGTTCCTTCGCCATGCCGACCCACTGGAAAGCCCGTCCCCGGGCCTTGAGCGCCTCGGTGACGGCGTTGATGCCGTAGATATAGTTCATAGAAGCAGTTGCCAGTTGCCGGTCGTCAGTTGCCAGTCTCGAACATCAAAATCAACCTATCCTCGAACTCAGGCAACTGGCATCGGACAAACGCATTCCAAGTGTACCGAAAGCTGAGCAGCGCTGCGGCTCAGCGCGAGGTTTGAAGGAAGCGGACGATATCCTCCGGCTCGGGACGCTCCGTGTAATCTTCGTTCGCCGAAGCGTAGAGTACCGTGCCGTCGCGGTCAATGATG